>NZ_CALUXO010000079.1 GCF_944324745.1 uncultured Thomasclavelia sp.
AGCTAATTTGTTGTTAGTTATCTATGTTCAACAAATAAAAACTAATACGAAAACTAATAAAGAAGAGATTGTTGAATTAGAAAAAGAAAATAAAAGATTGGAAGATAATAATGATTATCTGCTGGAAAATAATGAATATTTAAAAAAACAGTATAAAAAATACTTTGAACTATGCGAAGAACTAGAAAATCAGATAGGTGTTTACTATGATTATTAGATTAAAAGAATATGCTGAAACAATCGAAAGTAAAAAACTTTCAATTGATAAAAACTATGAGTTAGTTTTATACAGTAAATTCTATTCTATAATTGAAGATGAACATCACAAACAATATTATATAAACAACAAATATATAGAAAAATTGCCTAGGGCTTAATGCTCTAGGCCTTTTTTATTTTCCTCATACCATTTTAAAAAATCATCAAATAGCATCTTTTCTGCTTTTTCACGAGCTAAAATAGCGTCATTTATATTTTTGTATTTGCCAAGATGATATCTATGTTTTTTAAAAGTAATATACGCTTCGTATTTATCAAGATGTTTATTGTACCAAACGCCTTTGTGCCCTGTTTTGTTAGCTTTAGATAATTTAGAGTTCAGCATACTTACATTTGTATCTTCTATTTGATACTTTTTAAGTGTTTTTTCTTTTTTTACTCTTTTGCTAACCATTTCTTTTCTCAAACATCCACAAGACCTCACTCCGCCTCGATTTAAATTTTGTGTAGAAACAACAACTGTATTCCCACAATCACACTTACATAACCAAAGTATGCCCTCTTTAGGGTGACTTCCGTTTTGCTTTATGACTGTCAATCTTCCAAATCTTTTACCTGTTAAATCAGTTTTAGGTTTAATCATCTTTATAATCTCCTGATCCTGAAAGCACACCATTATACAATCCCATATAGAAAAGATATATGTCATTCTTATTGATAACTTCTAAAAATTTTTTAGATATTGGTGCAGATACACCAACTGATAGATCAATAAAAAGTTCAATCATGGCATCTTTAGCTTCTTCAAAAGTTTTATTAGAAAAATCAGGTACTCCATGCTTCTTTTGACATGTAGTGAACTGCTCAAATTTTAATCCATTTTCAGCTAGAGTTTTTCCGTATTCAAAACCGTCATTATAAAAATTAATTGAAGAATTTTCACTTCTATTATCAAACAACTCTTCTTTTTTAACATCAAAAATTTTAGCCAATATTTCAATGTTTTTATTAGATGGAGCTAAACTTCCATTCTCCCATCTGCTTAATTGCTGCTGAGTGAATTTCCCACCTAGCCCTTTACCTTTAGCTACAACATCAGCTTGTGTTAATTCTTTTTCTTCTCTTAACTCTTTTAATCTCATGTATTTACACCACCTTACATCACTAACATAGCATAATATACATCATCTGTCAATGTATAAGTGATGTAATACAATGTATATTATCTTATTGATTTAATTACAGTCAATTGAAAAAGTAAATTCTACTTTTACAATTAATGATGATTTAATTATATTCAAAAAATAGTGATTGCTGCTTGTAAACTATATGAGGTTACTATATAATTAAATTAACCTAGATTGATAATAATAGGTTATACCCAATATTTATTATCTAAACTTTAATATTCTTTTTAATAGGAAGCAAGCAATATAATAGCTTGCTTTTTATTTTTGTCAGTTGTTATATTGCGCATATTAAATTTTTGAAAGTAATCAAAAATAATAAAGAAATTTTCTATCTTTGGGTGTAAATGAATAGTAGGGGTTGGTTATAAAAAGAAAGGAGCGCTTATATGTCGAATAAAAAAGAACGTGTTTTGAAAGTTTATGAAGTTTCTAGTATGCGAAAAATTCCTCTTATAAAAATTTCGGGTATGTGGCTAGAAAAACTAGGCTTTAAAATTGGAAATTATATACAGTTAGAATGTCATGAAAACGAACTGATCATTAAAAACATTGATAAAGAAATTTAAAAAAGGAGTTATCATCTATGAACTTATCAAATAAAGAGCAAATTATAAGCATTCAAAGCAGACTAGAATCAATCGAGGAAATATTGTATTGTCTTCAGTTGATGGATTTAAACTCAACAGAGTTTAATGCTTTAAAAGTAGCATCAATAGTAGAATTACCAATTCGTGAATTGTCAGTAATCAGAAACGAGTTATATAAATTAACACTAAGTTGATACTATTTCCTATCCTTATTATATATAAAGCAAAGCGATTAAAAAAGGGTTGCTTCACATTGAAATGAAACAACCCTTTTTTATCAACAAGTAAATACAATTTTTATACCAAACAAAAATCTCAAAAAACCATAAAAAAACCATTTTTTATAATAATATACAAACAGCAATCAAAACACATTATAATAATATTCAATTATTTCTCGTTTTTTTATAAGTATCGTTATAATATCGTTATAATAATTTCGAAATATCATAAACAAATAAATGTGACATTTGCTTACATCTGTAACTTGTTTTTATTTTCACAAGGGTGGTAAAATATAGACAGTTAGAAGTAAAGGAGATTGATAAAAATGGCAAACAGATTTGTATTAAATGAAACTAGTTATCATGGAAAAGGAGCAATTAATGAAATTCCTAATGAAGCAAAAGCTCGTGGATTTAAAAAAGCATTGGTTTGTTCTGACCCTGATTTATTAAAATTTGGAGTTACTAAAAAAGTAACTGATTTATTGGATAAAGAAGGATTGGCATATGAAGTTTATTCAGATATTAAACCAAATCCTACAATTGAAAACGTTCAACATGGTGTAAAAGCATTACATGATGCAAAGGCTGATTATATCATTGCAATTGGTGGTGGATCTTCAATGGATACAGCTAAAGCTGTTGGTATTATTGATCGTAATCCTGATTTTGCTGATGTTAGAAGTCTTGAAGGGGTTGCTGATACTAAAAATCCATGTACTCCAATTTTTGCAGTACCAACAACAGCTGGAACTGCTGCAGAAGTAACAATCAACTATGTTATTACTGATGCTGAAAAAGACAGAAAAATGGTTTGTGTTGATGTTCATGATATTCCTGTTGTCGCATTTGTTGATCCAGATATGATGTCTACAATGCCAAAAGGATTGACAGCAGCAACTGGTATGGATGCTTTAACTCATGCAATTGAAGGTTATATTACTAAAGGAGCTTGGGAATTAAGTGATATGTTCCATCTTAAAGCTATTGAAATAATTTCTAAATCATTAAGAGGTGCTGTTGAAAATACTGACGAAGGTCGTGAAGGAATGGCTTTAGGACAATATGTAGCTGGTATGGGATTCTCTAATGTTGGTTTAGGATTAGTACACTCAATGGCACATCCTCTAGGTGCTTTATATGATACTCCTCATGGTGTTGCTAATGCGATTATTTTACCAACAGTTATGGAATATAATGCTCCTTATACTGGTGAAAAATATAAAGATATTGCTGAAGCAATGGGTGTAGATACAACTGGAATGACTCAAGAAGAATATCGTAAAGCAGCAGTAGATGCAGTAAAACAATTATCACAAGATGTTGGTATTCCAGCTGACTTAAAAGATATTGTTAAAGTTGAAGACTTAGACTTTTTAAGTGAAAGTGCTTTGGCTGATGCATGTTGTCCAGGTAACCCAAGAGATACTAGTGTTGAAGAAATCAAAGAATTATATCAATCATTACTATAATATTATATAAAAGCAGGGCAACCTGCTTTTTTTGTTGAAAAATGGATCATTAATTGATAATAAAGGAAAGTATAACATAGCTATTTGTAAATTTAAAAAATAAATTTTTTAAATTTAATCATATTAGTACACAAAAAGTTTATAAAAAACAGGTAAAATAAAATTACATATTTTATGTATATTAAAACAAATCTTTCATAAAATAAATGTGATTAGGTTATTGTCATAAATAATAATTATGATATAATTTAAATGTTTATTAGAGACGTTTTTAAAATTGATAAAGGAGGATAGCTATGAATAGCATTAGCGAACGTGTTAAAAAAGAACGTGAGGCTAGAGGGATTACCCTTGAGGAATTAGCAAAAGGAACATTTATTTCAGTGGCTGTCTTAAAAGATATAGAATCTGGAAATTTTGATAAATTTAAAGGTGATGAATTATACCTTAAAATGTATTTGAGAAAGATTGCCAAATACTTGGGCTTAGAAGAAAAGGAACTTGATTCTGATTTTGAAAATTTAACTCAGGAAATTCAATTAGAGGAAATTAGACAAGAAGATTTGGCAAAAAGATTAGCTGAAGAAAATAAAAAGAATGTTACTATTTCAGAAAAGGTAAGTGATTCGTTAAAAGATTTAAAGAAAGTAAAGTCGAAAAAAGCAATTTCAAAAAATAAACCGGTCTATGAAAACCATTATTTTTTGCGTTATCTTAAATATATATTGGTAGGAGTTATTATTGTTGCATTAATAATTGTCATCTGGTATACCTTGGTGGCTACGCGAGTTGATGATGGTAGCAGCGATTTTAATAATAATAATTCTCCAACTGTTGAAGGAAGCAATGAAACAACTGATCAAAATACTAATGATACAAACGACAATGAAGATAGTAATGAACCAGCGCAACAGCCAGAAAAAACAACACCTGCAGTTACGATTACTAAAACTGATGAAGGCGATTTAACTTATAATTTTACTTTGGCTGAAAGCGAAACAACTGTAAGATTTAAAGTTGAGTTTGTTGGTCGTACTTGGGCCCGTTTGGATTACAATGGTAGTGAATATAGTGGATTTAATAGTGGAATTTACAATGATGCTAATAGAAGTGATTCTTTAGAGGCAACTCCAGAAACAGTTGAATTGGAGTTTAGTAAAGAAGAATTCCAAAATTTGGATTTAAGAATTGGATATTTTATGGGACATCGTTTCTATATTAACGATACACAAATTGAAATCGATCCTAGTGAATATGATGGAGGCACTAAAGATCTTATCTTAACTCAAGTACCATCAACTCAGGTATCACAATAATGAATTTACCGAATCGACTGACGATTACTAGAATAATTCTGGTACCTGTATTAATACTTATTTATATGTTCCCATATAATGATTTGCAAATAGCAATACCAGTTTTTCATATTTTGAATACCGAAATTTCATTAGTTAATCTAATTGTTCTTGTAATCTTTGTTGTGGCTTCATTTACGGATTATCTAGATGGTCAGATTGCAAGAAAAGAAGATTTGGTAACGACATTTGGAAAATTTGTTGATCCGATAGCTGATAAACTGCTTGTCAATACTATTTTCTTATTGCTGGCAAGTGATAATACTATTAATATTATTATCCCGATTATTATGATTTCTCGTGATACTATTGTTGATGCTATTAAAATGTCAGCAGCTAGTAGACAGGTTGTTGTTGCTGCCAGTAAATTGGGAAAATTAAAGACAGTTTCACAAATGATTGCTATTGGTTTGCTATTAGTTAATAATTTTCCATTTAGTGCTTTAAATATTGATGTTGCAACAATTATGGCATGGGTTGCAACAGTTATATCAGTAATTAGCGGAATTGATTATTTTATGAAAAATAAAGAAATGCTTACGGAGACAATGTAATGAAGGAGTTAGCAGAATTTTTAATTCAAAACAATATAAGTATATCTAGTGTAGAAAGTTTTACAGTAGGTAATTTTGCTGCAATGCTAGGAAGTATTCCTGGCATTTCTAAGGTTTATAAAGGAAGTTTAGTAACTTATCAAAGCATTACTAAAGAAAGACTGTTAGGAGTCTCCCATGATGTCATTGAAAAATATGGCGTTGTCAGCAAAGAGATTGCATCATTAATGTGTGTTAACGGTAAACAAATATTAGACAGTGATATTTGTGTTTCGTTTACTGGAAATGCTGGTCCTGATGCGATGGAAGGAAAACCAGTGGGGCTGGTTTATATCGGAATTTTTTATCATGGAATTAATGTCTATGAATTAAAATTACAGGGATCTCGGGAAGAAATTCAAAAACAGGCAATTGATTTTGCAATTAGAAAATTAATTGAAAAAATTAAAGTAAATTAGCATTTTTAGGAGTATATGTGTAGTAGGGAGGTAAAAAATATGGCAGAAGCAAAGACGAAAGAAACAAAAGTTAGTAAAGAAGAAGCTAAAAAGGCTCAAGCTTTGGATGATGCGATTAAAGCGATTGAGAAGAAATATGGAAAAGGATCAGTTATGAAATTAGGTGATCGTGCTGCTGTTAATGTTGATGTCATTCCTACTGGTTCTCTAACATTAGATATTGCTTTAGGAATAGGTGGTTATCCTAAAGGAAGAATTATTGAAATATACGGGCCTGAATCTAGCGGAAAAACTACTTTAACACTTCATGCAATTGCTGAATGTCAAAAGCAGGGAGGTCGTGCAGCTTTTATTGATGCGGAGCATGCAATTGATCCAGTTTATGCTAAGAATTTAGGAGTTAATATTGATGAATTAATCCTTTCACAACCTGATTCAGGTGAGCAGGGATTGGAAATTGCTGAGACATTAGTTCGCTCTGGAGCAATTGATCTGGTTGTTGTCGATTCAGTGGCCGCTTTAGTTCCTCAAGTTGAATTAGATGGGGAAATGGGCGATGCTCAAATGGGACTTCAGGCTCGTTTAATGTCTAAAGCTTTAAGAAAAATTGCTGCAGAATTGAATAAATCAGAATGTACGATTATTTTTATCAATCAATTACGGGAAAAAATTGGAGTCATGTTTGGAAATCCAGAAACTACGACTGGTGGAAGAGCGCTTAAATTCTATTCTTCAGTTCGTGTGGAAATTCGTCGTAGTGAACAAATTAAAGTTGGCAGTGAAATTGTAGGAAATAAAGTTAATATTAAAGTTGTAAAAAACAAGGTAGCTCCGCCATTTAAATCAACTCAGGTTGATATCATTTATGGTAAAGGGATTTCTAGAGATGGTGAAGTGTTAGATTTAGCAGTTGAAAAAGATATTGTTGAAAAAAGTGGTGCCTGGTATGCTTATAAAGGTGAAAAAATCGGTCAGGGTCGTGAAAATGCTAAGAAATTTTTAACTAGCCATCCGGAAACGATGGAAGAAATTACTCAGGCAATCATTGCTGCTTTAAAAGAAGAGGATGAGCAAAAAACTAATAGTTCTAAAACTAACTAAAAATAATAGTTTTATAGAATAGTCTAAAAAAGGAACAATCATATTAGTGATAGTTCCTTTTTTCTGTAAATACAAGTGAGTTTATTTAGGATAATATAATAATTGTTAATCGTTATTCTAATATCGGTAAATTGTACATATCTAAAATAAAATTAGTATCCATGATTGATTGTTTGTGCTTTAATGCATATAAGATAACGGCATCAAATTTAACTTTAGGATATAAATAACCATTATCAGATAATGATAACAGATTATTAGTTTCATTAATTTCTAATTGTAAAGCTAAAGCAATTTGAATTACTTTATTACGACTTGGATTTTTTTGACCATTAAAGATTTGATAGGCATAAGTTCGATTTAAATTAGTCATTTTAATTAGGGAACTTTTAGAAATATTTTTTTGTAATAATAATGTTTCTAAGTAACTAACAAAATCTACATCAGGAATTTTAGTCAGCAGTTCTTCAATTGAAAGTTCTTTGTTTCGATTGATTATATTTAATAATTGAGTTGTTGTTGTCATTAATATCACCTATAATATATCTTATAATGTAAAAATAAAGATTTCAAGGAGAAGAAAAATGGATATTCGAGATTTATATCAAGAATTAGAGATAATTAAAGAAACAAAAAATAAACGAATTGTCCTTGTTCGTAGTAAAATAGATCGCTTACTCTATTTGAAAAAAGAATTACCATTAAATAATAAAGCAATTTATCAACAATTGCAGCAGTTAAAAATTAAGCAGATTCCAAAAATATATCAATTACAAGAAAGTGATGATGGAATTATTGTTATTGAAGAATATATCAATGCTATCTCGCTTGAAGAGTACTGTTTGAACCATGATTTGAACCGTAAAGAAGTATTAGAGATTTTTAAACAGCTCTGTCTAATCGTAGCTAATTTGCACCAACAAAAACCCCCAATTATTCATCGGGATATTAAACCATCGAATATTTTTTATTTGCATCAAAAGATTTATTTATTTGATTTTGATATTTCTCGTAATTTCAAGGATGCCAAAAAACAAGATACTGTTTTACTTGGCAGTGTCGGTTATGCATCACCAGAACAATATGGCTTTGGTCAAAGCAGTCAACAAAGTGATATTTATGCTTTAGGGATTTTATTAAATTTTCTTTTTACCAAAACTTTACCAAATGAAAAATTGGCAACGGGGGTTGAACGGACTGTGATTGAAAAGGCTACTAATTTAGACCCTAAATCCCGTTATAATAGCGTGATAGAAATGATGCAGGCTCTAAATATCGATAGTAAAGAATATTTGATAAAAAAATTAGTGGTTAATTTACCAGGGTTGAAAAATAATTCAGTGATGAAAAAGTTTCTGGCAATTTGCGGTTATCTGATTTTGATTTTTTCTTGTTTGACTACGGATCTAACTAGTAATGGTGTCTTGTTGACAGGGATAAATTTGTGGTTAAATCGATTAATTATTCTTGGTATCGTCATAACGATTATTTTATTTGCAGGTAATTATATGGATATAAGAAACAGTTGCTTTTTTAGCCAATCTAAATCTCTAGTTTTAAAAATATTTGGAATTATTATAACTGTTTTTGCTTGGATTTTAGTAGAAATCTTGATATTTACCATTATAAGTAATGTTTTAAATTTATCATAATGTCTGCTAGAAGCAGACCAAAATATTTTAATATCCAGCTATAATCTTATCTGTAGAAAAGGGAGGATTATAGATGAAAATATTTTCAAAATTTAAACAACTTTCATTAGTTAAAAAGATATTATGTATCGTGTTAGTAATTTTTATAGTTGCTATCGTAGCGGGGATGGGAAGTGATAATAGCAATGACGGCAACAATCAATCAGATGATACCGTAGTGACTGATGATTCGGCAAAAGAAGATGATACTGTCAGCTATGGAATTGGTGATGTTGTAAATGTTGAGGATGTTGAATATCTTGTTAGTAATGTTAGTGTGACCAAAAGTGTCGGTGATCAATATTTAAGTAATAATGCTAATGATACATATTTAGTTATTGATATTTCAATAACTAATCATGGTAATGAAGCCTTAAGTATTTCTGATAGCTTCTTTAAACTTTTAAATGGTGGCAATGAATACTCAACTGATTCTACCGGTGCCATTTATTTAGGAGATACATCAATTATTTATAAAGAAATTAATCCTGAAGTAACTTTACAAGGACAGATTATTTTTGATGTTCCCGAAGCCGTTGCTAATGATATGCAAACACAGCTTCAAGTGCAAACAGGATATTGGGGAAGTGCTACTGAAGTTATTTCATTAAGCAGATAGGCTAAAATAGTAATTATTTTAGCCTATCTTTAATATTCAATAATGCAGCAAATGGAGAATCTTCGATATCGGTTTGTTGCTTTTTTTGTTGCTGTAAATATTTTTTGACATCACTTTTTTTAGCTTCATTTGATTTAGTGCTGCGCTGTTTTTTAAACTCGGATAATTTTTGACGATAGCCACATGTTTTACAGACAAACATCTGCTTATCACCTTTTCCTACCAGTTCTAATTTTTTATGACAATTAGGACAACGGGCGTTGGTAACTATAGAAACGGTTTCCCGGTGTTTACAATCAGGGTTGGAACAAATTAATAGCTTTCCTTTCTTGCCATTAACTTCAAGCATAAAATGATTGCATTCTGGACAACGTTTTCCCGTTAAGTTATCGTGCTTGAATGTTGCCTGGCTGTTATTGATTTCTTGAATGATCTTGTTAGTATAGTCCTTGATTTCGCTGATAAA
This sequence comes from uncultured Thomasclavelia sp., assembly GCF_944324745.1. Classification (GTDB taxonomy): domain Bacteria; phylum Bacillota_I; class Bacilli_A; order Erysipelotrichales; family Coprobacillaceae; genus Thomasclavelia. The sequence goes on from NZ_CALUXO010000079.1 coordinate 9,937, forward strand.
TTGTTTTGGCTGTTGCTTGTTGGCAGCAATTTTAGCTAATTGTAATTCCCATTTGGCAGTCAGTTCAGGTTCTTTTAAGTCCTTAGGAACTAATTTTAATAATTGTTTTCCTTTATTAGTAATATGGATTTCATTATTACGCTTTTCAATTAAGAAAGTATTAAATAATTTATCAATGATATCAGCTCTGGTAGCAACAGTTCCTAATCCCCCAGTATTAATTAAAGTAGTATTTAGTTTTTTAGAAGAACTATGCATATAATGCAATGGATTTTCCATTGCTGAAAGTAAAGTCGCTTCATTAAAATAAGCTGGAGGCGTTGTTTGTCCAGTTGTTTTTATGATATCAGATACTATATAACTATTATTAACTTTCAATTCAGGCAAAGATGACTCATTTTCTGCACTGGTTTGATAAACTTCTTTCCAGCCTAACTGAGTTTCTTGTTTACCAGAAATCTTAAATGTCTCATCATCAACTTTTCCCATAATTGTTGTTTGTTTATATAAATATGGTGGCATTAAAACGGCTAAAAAACGCTTTATAACTAAATCATAGATTTTAAATTCTTTATCACTAAAAGCCCCTAACATAACAGGTTGTTCGGTTGGAATGATCGCATGGTGATCACTTACTTTCTGGTTATTGACAAAATAAGCCTGTTTTTTTATTGGTTTAGAAATAATTTGATTGATAATTTCATCATAATCACCACCAATGCTAGCAATTAGACGTTCTTTGATCGTTGGAACAATATCATCGGTTAAGTACCGGGAATCAGTTCTTGGATAAGTTAAAACTTTATGGTATTCGTATAAATCTTGCATGATTGATAAAGTTTCTTTGGCTGAAAAACCATAGAGACGATTAGCATCACGCTGCAGTTCTGTTAGATCATATAATTGTGGAGCATAAGTTTTTTTGTTAACGGTATTGATTTTGGTAACCGTCAGTTTTTTATTAACTAACTTTGCAATAATTTGATCAACTTTATCCTTTGTAAAAAGATGCTTTTCATTTCTCTTTGAATACCAGGTCCAGGTTACCCCTTGGCAAATGGCTGAGATGCCATAAAAATCTTTAGGCTGGAAGTTTTTGATTTCTTCTTCTCTTTGTTCAATCATTGCTAAAGTAGGGGTTTGAACGCGGCCACAAGCTAACTTTGCATTGTATTTACATGTTAAAGCTCTAGTGGCATTAATTCCTACCAGCCAGTCAGCAACACTACGACTATAGGCGCTATGATATAACGGCAAATAATTGCGGGAATCTTTGAGATTGTTAAAACCTTCTTTGATAGCTTTATCAGTTACCGAAGAAATCCATAGCCGTTTCATTGGTTTATTAACATGAGCTTTATTGATGATCCAGCGAGCTACCAGTTCACCTTCACGACCAGCGTCGGTTGCAATAATGATATCTTTAATATCCTGACGATTCATCAGATTTTTAACGGCATTAAATTGTTTGGCACTGCTTTTAATTACAACTAATTTCATCGTTTTAGGCATAATTGGTAAATCGCCAAGATCCCATTTTTGATATTTTTTATCATAATTTTCAGGATCGGCTAAAGTCACTAGATGACCTAAAGCCCAAGTTACAATATATTTTTTTCCTTCTAAACCACCATTAATAGTTTTATGACATTGCAAGACCCTGGCAATATCTTTTCCTACTGATGGCTTTTCAGCTAAAACTAATGTTTTTGACATTTTTATTACCTCATTTCTTCGTTATTTTATCATAAGTAAGGATATTAATTAAATATTATATTTAATTCTTTAGCTAAAAGATAGTCTATTTTTATGGTAATTGTCTTTGAATTATTAAAAAATTATGGGAAAAATAGATTGATGGTAAACACTTTTCATTGTAAAAGATGTCAAAATATTATACAATGTTATTGTGCTTGTCGCACAATGAATTGATGTAATTCATCAAAAGATTACATAGCAGAAAGTGGAGGACGAAATATGTCAGATAATATTATCGTTTCTATCTTTACCTATGTTCTAGCTATAGCTGTAGGTTTTTTTATCAATTATTTTATTAATAAATTAAAAATTTCTAAAGCTAATGTAAGTGCTGCAAAAATAATAGATGATGCAACTGCTAAGGCAGATAACCTTGTTAAAGAAGCTATTTTGGATGCTAAAACTGAAGCTTATGAATTAAAGCTTCAAGCTGAAAAAGAAGCTAAAGAGCAAAGACAGGAAATTTCTGAATATGAAAATAAACTTTTACAAAGAGAAAAAACAATTGATCGCCGAGATATTGCTGTTCAAGGAAAAGAGGATGTTTTAGCGCAAAGAGTAGTACAATTAGATGAAAGAGAAGCCAGAATAGGTAAATTAGAAGACCAATTAAAAGAAAAAATTGATGCTAAAGTTGTTGAACTTGAAAAAATTGCTGCGATGTCTGCTAAAGAAGCTAAGCAAGAATTATTTAAACAGGTTGAACAACAAACAGCAACCGAAATGACGGCTTACATCAAAGATCGTGAAGAAGAAGCAAAATCACAAGCTAGCACTATTGCTCGTGATATTATTGCCAACGCTATTAATCGTTATGCCCAAGAAGAAACAGTTGAAAGAACCGTTTCTGTTGTTGCTTTACCAAGTGAAGAAATGAAAGGTCGGATAATTGGACGTGAAGGTCGAAACATTAAAACGATAGAGCAATGTACTGGTGTTGATTTAATTATTGATGATACGCCAGAAGCTATTACTATTTCATGTTTTGATCCGGTTAGACGTGAAATTGCCAGATTATCTTTGGAAACATTAATTCGTGATGGAAGAATTCAACCAGGTAGAATTGAAGAAGTGGTTCAAAAAACTAAAAATGAATTAAATGAAGTAATTCGTAAAACTGGTGAAGATGCTATCTTTGAATTAGGTATTTCTAGAATTGATAAAGAAATTGTTATGATGATTGGTAAATTAAAGTATCGGACTAGTTATGGTCAAAATGCTTTGCAACATTCATTGGAAGTTGCCCATTTAGCTGGTATTATGGCGGCTGAATTAGGATTGAATCAGCAGCTGGCTAAACGTGCTGGTTTATTACATGACTTAGGAAAAGCAATGGATCATGAAATGGAAGGAAGCCATGTGGAATTGGGGGCTAAATTTGCTAAAAAACATGGTGAAAATGCCACAGTAGTTAATGCAATTGAATCACATCATGGTGATGTGCCAGCTACTAGTGTAATTTCTGTTTTAGTTGCTGCAGCGGATACGTTAAGTGCTGCAAGACCTGGAAGTCGTAGTGAGACAATTGAAAACTATATTCAACGATTAGAACGATTAGAAGAAATGGCAAAAAGTTTTGAAGGTGTAGACCGTGTATTTGCAATTCAGGCGGGACGTGAAGTACGAATCGTTGTAAAGCCTGATAAAGTTGATGATTTGATGTCACATAAGATTGCTCGTGATATTAAAAATAAGATTGAAGAAGAACTTACATATCCTGGACATATCAAAGTTACTGTAATTAGAGAAGTTCGGGCTAGTGAGGTGGCTAAATAGATAGGCTTAAGCCTATCTTTTTTATGAAAGGAGAAGTTATGAAGATTTTATTCATTGGCGATATTTTTGGATCAATTGGTCGTGACATGATCAATGAATATTTACATCGTCTAGTTAATGATATGAAAATTGATTTTGTAATTGCTAATGCTGAAAATACTACTCATGGTAAAGGTCTGATCAAACGCCATTATGACGAATTAGTTTTTGCTGGAATTCAGGCAATGACTATGGGAAATCATACATTTGATAAAAAAGAATTGTTCGATTATATCGATGAAGCCGATCGATTGATAGTGCCAATTAATCAGCCAAAAGTTTTACCAGGGGTAAAAACTAGAGTTTTTGATGTTAAAGGAAAGAAAGTCAGAGTTACCAATGTTTTAGGTGTTGCTTTTATGGATAGCCGTAATAGTAATCCTTTTGAAGTAATTGACGATTATTTGGATTTAAAACAGGATATTCATATTATTGATTTTCATGGAGAAACTACTAGTGAAAAGATTGCTTTTGCTCATTATGTCAAAGATAAAGCAAGTGCTGTTTTAGGTACTCATACCCATGTTCAAACAGCTGATGAAAAAATCATCGATGGTAAATTGGCTTTTATTAGCGATGTCGGGATGACGGGACCATATATGAGTGCTATTGGCTGTGATCTGGATTTAATTGTTAAAAGATTACGTGGTTTTTCAGCTCCATTTGTGGTTGCTCAAAGTACAGGCCAATTATCAGGTGTGCTAATAACCTTTGAAGGAAATACTCCAATTAATATCGAAAGAATTTTGATTAATCAAGATCATCCATATTAGTCATATTTAATAGTTGTTTTCATATATATCTTTTAGGAGGAAAATTATGGAAACAATTAAAGTATCGTCATCTTCAAACCCTAATAATGTTGCTGGTGCTATTGCCAGTATGATACGCAATGAGTCTAAGCTTCAAATTCAAGTTATCGGGGCTGCTGCATTAAATCAGGCGATTAAAGCAATTGCTATTGCTCGTGGCTATATTATTCCAACTGGAAATGAGATTATTTGTATCCCTTCTTTTCATGATTTAGTAGTTGATGATAAAGAAATAACAGCACTAAGATTATTGTTAGAATTACGATAATCCTTTACACAAAAATTAGATTCACTTTAGGTGAAAGGGCTTTATTTTTTTACAAGATTGAGTTATAATATGTAAAGTGATATAGGAGGAGATATTAATATGGCAAAATGTAAATTATTAATGCAAACAGCTCAAACACAAAAATTAATCGATTTCTTTGATGGTTATGAAGATGATAAAGTAAAATGCAAATTTCTTAAGAAAACTGGTATCAAAGCTGAAGTAGAGTGTGAAACTGATATGACACCTGAAGAAGCAGCAAGTTACTGTAAAGGTCTTTTCAAAAAGACAAAAGATGGTGCAGTTTTATATTTCTCAATTCAACCAGACGGATTCTTTGGTTAATAATTAAAAATAAGGACGTAAGTCCTTATTTTTTTCTAGACAAATTTATAAAAAACATCTAGAATAAACAATTGTATACTGTTATATTAAAGATGGTAAGACTATTTATGATGAAAAGTGGTGAATAAATGAAAGATTATAGTAGTTATTTTAAAGGTCCTTCATTAAGTGAGGCCAAAAAAAGAAGAAATGATCAAGTAAATCGTTATGATGATGCTTATTATATTCCTCCAGATATGGTCAAAGCTGGAGTAGGAAAAAAATATTATATTCAAACTTATGGTTGTCAGGCAAATGAACGCGACAGTGAAACATTATCAGGAATTTTAGAAAGTATGTCATATACAGCTTGTGATGATATCAAAGATGCTGATGTGATTATTTTAAATACTTGTGCTATTCGGGAAAATGCTGAAGAAAAAGTATTTGGTAAAGTTGGGTATGTAAAAAATCTTAAGAAGACTAATCCGGATTTAATCTTTGGACTTTGTGGTTGTATGGCACAAGAAGAAGTGGTCGTAAAACGAATTTTAGAAAAACATCCTCATGTTGATCTAATTTTTGGAACCCACAATATTCATCGTCTACCTGAATTGTTAAAAGAGGCTTTATTCAACAAAGAAATGGTGGTTGAAGTCTGGTCTAAAGAGGGCGATGTTATTGAAAATACTCCGGTGAAACGGGCCAATAAATATAAGGCCTGGGTCAATATTATGTATGGATGTAACAAGTTTTGTACATATTGTATTGTGCCATATACTCGAGGTAAAGAACGTTCACGTCTTTCAAGTGATATTATTGAAGAAGTACGGCAATTAAAAGAAGAAGGTTATCAGGAAGTTACTTTACTAGGACAAAATGTTAATAGTTATGGTAAAGATTTAGGAGATGACTATAAATTTGCTAATTTATTAGAAGATGTAGCTAAAACCCAAATTCCGCGAATTCGTTTTACAACTAGTCATCCTTGGGATTTTAGTGAAGATATGATCAAAGTTATTGCTAAATATGATAACATCATGCCGGCAATTCATTTACCAGTCCAATCTGGAAATGATGAGGTTTTAAAAAGAATGGGACGTCGTTATACGCGACAACAATATTTAGATTTATTTTATAAGATTAAAAAGTATATCCCTGATTGTACAATTACTACCGATATAATTGTTGGATTCCCCAATGAAACTCATGAACAATTTTTAGATACATTATCTTTATATGAAGAATGTGAGTATGACTTAGCATATACTTTTGTCTACTCACCACGGGCGGGAACGCCAGCAGCTAAAATGGATGATAATATTTCTAGTGAAGAAAAAGATCAACGATTATATCGTTTAAATGAATTAGTAACTCAAAAAGCTCATAAGCAAAATCAACGTTTCTTGAATCAGGTAGTTGAAGTGCTGGTAGAAGGAACTTCTAAACGTGATGAAACAATGCTTACTGGATATACGCGCCATAATAAGCTGGTTAATTTTAAAGGTGATCCAAAAGATATTGGAAAGATCATTAAAGTAAAAATTACTGAAGCTAAAACATGGGCACTAAAAGGTGAGGCTGTTGAATCGTAGCTACGAATACGCTAAAGAGTTAAATGATTATTTGCTTAATTTAGAAGTAATCAAAGAATATCAAAAATATGAGCATCTGATTAAAGAAAATCCGGAAATTTCTCATTTAGAGATTAAAATGAAAGCCTTGCAAAAAAAGATTGTTAATCAAAAAGCAAAGCAGGATGAAGAAGTAAAGAAAACAATTGATGAGTACCAACAGATTAAAGAAAAGTTTGAAACACATCCTTTAGTTGTTAATTATTTATATTTAAAAGATGAAGTCGATAGTTTGCTGCAATCACTTAATTCGTATATTAATGGAGAATTATTGAAATAATGCTTGACTAAAGCGAGATTTCTCATTATAATTTATCAAAATATTACACAAAAATAGAGAAAAGGAGATAAAAAATGGCATATTTTTTTGATGAACCATCACGTACATTTAATGAGTATTTATTAGTACCAGGATATTCTTCTACTGAATGTCAACCAAAAAATGTAAGTTTAAAAACACCTTTAGTAAAATTTAAAAAAGGTGAAGAACCAGCATTATCACTTAATATTCCATTAGTTTCAGCAATTATGCAAGCTGTTTCTGATGATAATATGGCTGTAGCCTTAGCTCGTGAAGGAGGAGTTTCTTTCATCTATGGATCACAATCAGTTGCAGATCAGGCAGCAATGGTTAAACGAGCTAAAACTTATAAAGCTGGGTTTGTACCAAGTGATTCTAATTTAAGTGTTGATAATACCTTAGCTGATGTTATCGCGTTAAAAGAAAAAACTGGTCATTCAACAATGGCAGTTACTGAAGATGCAAGTGCTAATGGTAAATTATTAGGAATTGTTACTGGACGTGACTATCGTATTTCAAGAATGAGTTTAGATACTAAAGTATCAGAATTCATGACACCATTTGATAAATTAGTTTGTGGTCATGTTGGAATTAGTTTAAAAGAAGCAAATGATTTAATTTGGGACAATAAGTTAAATGCTTTACCAATTATTGATGATGATCAAAAATTAGCTTATTTTGTCTTTAGAAAAGACTATGATTCTAAAAAATCAAATCCTAATGAATTATTGGATGCTTCAAAACGTTATGTAGTTGGAGCTGGGATTAATACTCGTGATTATGCTGAACGTGTTCCTGCTTTAATTGAAGCTGGTGCTGATGTTTTATGTATTGATTCTTCTGAAGGATTTACTGAATGGCAAAAAATTACTATTGCTTGGATTAGAGAACACTATGGTGATAGTGTTAAAGTCGGTGCTGGTAATGTTGTTGATGCAGAAGGATTTAGATTCTTAGCTGAAGCTGGTGCTGACTTTGTTAAAGTTGGAATCGGTGGCGGTTCTATCTGTATTACTCGTGAGCAAAAAGGAATTGGACGCGGACAGGCAACTGCTACAATTGAAGTTGCTAAAGCTCGTGATGAATACTTTAAAGAAACAGGTATTTATGTTCCAATCTGTTCTGATGGTGGTATTGTTCATGATTATCATATGACTCTTGCATTAGCAATGGGTTCTGATTTCATTATGTTAGGTCGTTATTTCTCAAGATTTGACGAGTCTCCAACCAACAAAGTAAGCATTAATGGCCAATATATGAAAGAATACTGGGGTGAAGGATCATCTAGAGCTCGTAACTGGCAACGTTATGATTTAGGTGGTGATGCTAAACTTTCATTTGAAGAAGGTGTTGATTCATATGTTCCATATGCTGGAAGTCTAAAAGATAATGTTAGTTTAACTTTAAGTAAAATCAAATCAACAATGTGTAATTGTGGCGCTTTGACGATTCCAGAATTGCAACAAAAAGCTAAAATTACTTTAGTTTCTTCAACAAGTATTGTTGAAGGTGGTGCTCATGATGTTGTCTTAAAAGAATCAACATCATCAAACGGACACCAAAATTAGAACACTTCAATGAAGTGTTCTTTTTATATCATGAATATTTAGCAAATTAGTGTATTTTTTTAGGTTTTCGACATATATTAAATTAGGTGAGAAGATGGCAAATAATATTCGTGAGATTATTACCCAGGCCGTTATAGCCAAAGGGAAAAAAAGAACAATTAACAAATATTCAATTGATATTGGTAATTATGATCAAGTACTTGGTTGCTGGATTACCAATCATCATTATAATGCGGCTTATAAAGAAAACAAACCGGTGGTACTAGGAACATTTGATATTCATTTATGGTATAGTTATCAAGATGATAGTGGTATCTTAAAACAAACTATCAGTTATTTAAATGAATTGGATTTGGTAAAAAAAGATGATCGCAGTTTTACTGATGAAGATGAATTGATGGTTAGCTGCAAACGAGAACCTAAATGTATTGGGGTTTCGCGCTTAGAGGGAAAAGTAGTTATAGAAGTTGAAAAAGAGATAGCGCTCAGTGTCGTTGGAAAAACAACGATTCGCGTAGAAACAAAATCAGAAGCGGAATCCTGGGATGAAATAGATAATTTAAATCTTAATGAGAATTTTATTAAATAAAGGCGGAAGCCTTTTTTCTTTTAGAGAATGTTGTGTTATAATATAGACTGATTTTTAGAAATGAGGTTAACATATGAAAGAAAAGTATAGTCCGATGATGATGCAGTATTTATCAATTAAAGAAGAAAATCAAGATTCAATCGTAATGTTTCGTTTAGGCGATTTTTATGAAATGTTTTTTGATGATGCTATTTTAGTTTCTAAAGAACTGGAAATTGCTTTAACTGGTAAAAATGCTGGTGTTAAAGAACGGGTACCTATGTGTGGGGTACCATATCATTCGGCTAGTGGATATATTCAAAAATTAGTAGATAAAGGATATAAAGTAGCAATAGTTGAACAGCTAACAGAACCTGGTAAAAGAAAAATAGTTGAACGTGGTGTCGTCCAGATAATTACACCAGGAACAATTTTTGATGAGTCATTGACTAATAATCGTAATAACTATATAGCTGCATTGGAAGAATTTGATTTTAATTATACTTTAGCTTTTTGTGATATTACAACGGGTGAATTTAGTGTCGTTAATATTGATAAAAAAGAAAAACTACTAAAAAATCAATTAGAAACGATGGCAGTAAAAGAAATTGTGATGCTGCCTGACCAACTACGGGAGTTTGATAACATATTATCATCACCATTTTCTAATGATAAATATAATGAAAAATATGATCGAATCTTTGTACAAATCAAAGATTTAAAACAAATAAAAACCGCATCTTTATTACTTAATTATTTATTAGATACGCAAAAAAGAGAATTGGAGCATCTACAGATAATTGAAGAAATCAAAAATGAAGATTATGTGGTTATGGATTCATATACTAAAAAAGCTTTAGAGCTTACTACTGGAGCTAAAAGTAATGATAAATATGGTAGCTTGTTCTGGCTGCTTGATCAGACAAAAACAGCGATGGGATCAAGACTTTTAAAACAGTGGATTGAACGTCCTTTGATCAATCAAAGTGAAATTGAACAGCGATTGGATGTTGTCGAAATTTTTACTAACTATTTCATGCAGCGTGAAAGCATTAAAGAAATATTAAAAGATGTTTATGATCTAGAACGTCTATCATCGCGAATTGCCTTTGGTAATATTAATGCTCGTGATTTAAAGTGGATCAGTGCTTCTTTAAAAGTAATTCCGGAATTAAAAAATCAATTATTATCGTTAGATGAACCCTTGACTAATGATTTAGCTGATCATTTGATTGATTTAAATCATATTATTGGTTTAATTGAAAGCGCGATTGTTGATAATCCACCACTTAGTGTTAAAGAAGGAAATATTATTAAAGATGGATTTAATGAGGAATTAGATGAGCTTCGTTATATTCGTGATCATGGTAAGCAATGGCTGGTTGATTTTGAACAAAGAGAAAAAGAAAAAACGGGTATTAAAGGCTTAAAAGTCGGTTATAATCGAGTTTTTGGTTATTATATTGAAGTAACTAAAGGTAATTTATCCTTAGTTAAAGATGAGTTTAATTATACTCGAAAACAAAGTTTAGCTAATGCTGAGCGTTTTGTCACTCCAGAATTAAAAGATATGGAAGCAAAATTATTAAATGCTCAAGATAAGATGGTCAAATTAGAATATGCTTTATTTACAGAAGTAAGAAATCAAATCAAAAAAGATGTCCACCTGATCCAGGATGTTGCAAAGATAATTGCTCGAATCGATGTTTTCCAATCATTGGCCTTAATTTCTAGTGAAAATAGCTATGCTCGTCCTATTTTTAACCATCAAAAAGTTTTTAAGGTCATTGAAGGTCGTCATGGGGTTATTGAACGAGTGATGGCTCAAGGTAGCTATGTGGCTAATGATGTCGATATTGATCAAAATAATCCGGTACTAATGATTACTGGGCCTAATATGGGTGGTAAATCAACTTATATGCGTTCTATTGCTTTGATAGCATTGATGGCTCAAATTGGTTGCTTTGTGCCATGTCAGGAAGCTAATATTCCAATTTTTGATCAGATATTTACACGAATTGGTGCTAGTGACGATTTAGTTTCTGGTCAATCGACTTTTATGGTAGAAATGCTGGAAGCTAATAATGCATTGCGTTTTGCTACAGAAAATTCATTGATTATTTTTGATGAGATTGGAAGAGGAACAGCAACTTTTGATGGAATGGCAATCGCTCAGGCCATGATTGAATATATAGCTCAAAAGATAAAATGCATTACATTATTTTCTACTCACTACCATGAATTAACTTTTTTAGAAGAAAAGAATCTAGGAATCAAAAATGTTCATGCCAGTGCGGTTATTGAAAATGATGATTTAGTTTTTTTATATCGTATCAAACCTGGGAAATCTAATAAATCGTATGGTGTTAATGTTGCAAAACTGGCTAAATTACCAGATGAAGTGATTGACCGGGCTAATGTATTATTAGAAGCCTTAGAGGAAAACAATATTGAAAATCATTTAAGTGATGATTCATTGAAAGAAACTGTCGTTAGTAAACCAAGTGTTGTGGAACGTTATTTAGAAGGAATTGATCCGATGACGTTGTCACCAATAGAAGCTTTATCAACATTGATTGAATTAAAGAAGTTAAATGAAAGCAGGTGATTAAATGGCCAAAATAAGACAATTAGATGATGTTCTTGCTAATAAGATAGCTGCTGGTGAAGTAATTGAACGACCTGGCAACGTTGTTAAAGAACTAGTTGAAAATAGTATTGATGCTAATAGTACTAAAATTGATGTTTTGATCGAAGAGGGTGGTTTAAACTTGATCCAAGTCATTGATAACGGTGATGGAATGGAAAAAGAAGATGCATTGCTTTGTTTTAGTCGCCATGCTACTAGTAAAATCAAAGATGACCAGGATTTATTTTGTATCCAGACATTAGGATTTCGTGGTGAAGCAATCCCTTCGATTGCTTCTATTAGTCAATTTGAATTAAAAACTAGTACTGGGGCAACAGGAACAACGGTGTTATATGAATATGGTAAATATAAAGGTTATAAAGAAAGTGATAGTAAAAAAGGAACTAATATTACAGTTAAGAAACTATTTCAAAATGTACCCGCACGATTAAAATATATTCGCTCTATTAATGCTGAATTTGCTAATATTCAAACTTATTTAGAACGATTGTCTTTATCACATCCTGATATTGCTTTTTCATTAGTTCACAATGGTAAAAATATTTATAAAACAAATGGCAATGGTAACTTATTAGAAGTGATTTCTAATGTTTATGGGTTAAATGTTGCCAAAGCCATGATACCAGTAGATTTTGGTGATGATGAATTTCATATTACTGGTTTTATCTCTAAGATTGATGTCAATCGTGCCAGTAGAAATCATATGGTTGTAATGGTAAATTCGCGAGTAGTCCGCAATAAAGTTACTCTTGATAGTATTAAAAATGCTTATTCTCGTTATTTGGCTGAAAAACGTTATCCAATTACAATTATTAATATTGAAATAGATCCTTATTTAGTGGATGTTAATGTACATCCTTCCAAATTAGAAGTGCGTTTTTCTAAAGAAAATAAATTAAAAGAATTGGTTTATCAGGGAATCAGTGAGGCATTAAGTCAGGTTAATTTGACTTATGATGCTGTTTCTGATTACAAAAAGCCAAAACCCAATGTTGAACAACCTAGTTTGGAATTTAACTATGATTCTAAAAATGAAACTAATATTGAAGCATTAAATTCTTCGATGAAAAAGACATTAAATATTGATGTGACAGAACATGATGAACCACTTGTGTTACAACAGCCCAAGCAAGACGATTTTGCTTTTGTAACCGAAAATCAGGAAGAGTATATAGTTCCAGATAAGCAAGTGGTAGTTTCTGAAGTCGAACCAAGACAAAAACTCATGAAAAAAAAGTTGTTAGTTAAAGGGCAGATTCATGGAACATATATAATTTGTGAAGACGAAACAGGAATGTATCTAGTTGATCAGCATGCTGCACAAGAACGAATCAATTATGAATACTTTTTAGAAAAATATCAGAATTTAAACTTGGCGATGCGTGATTTATTAATACCAATAACAGTGGAATATCCTTTGAGTGAATTTTTAATTATTGAAGAAAGAAAAGAGTTATTAAAGGAAGTTGGAATTAATTTAGAGGTATTTGGCAATTGTGGATATATCATCAAGCAATTACCGATGTGGATGCAAAATATTGATGAACAGGTTTTCATTGAGGATATGGTTAATCAGTTGCTACATGATAATAAAATTGATGTTGTCAAACTGCAAGATCATGCTATTGCTACTTTAAGCTGTAAAGCTTCTTTGAAAGCAAACACTCATTTATCTACTTTAGGAATGCAAAATATCATTGATAATCTAATGCGCTGTGACAATCCTTATGTTTGTCCTCATGGACGACCAACTTTGATTTATTATTCTAGTTATGAACTGGAAAAACTATTTAAGCGGGTGACATAATGGAAAAGGTGATTGTTGTTGTTGGTCCTACTGGAGTAGGAAAAACGAAAATGGGGGTAGCATTAGCTAAAAGTTTTAATGGTGAAGTTATTAGCGGTGATTCGATGCAGATTTATAAAACTATGGATATTGGCACCGCTAAAGTTACTAAAGATGAAATGGAAGGAATTGTCCATCATCTAATTGATATTAAAGATCCTCAGGATAGTTATAGTGTTAAAGAATTTCAAGATGAAGTACGGTCCAAAATTAAAGAAATTATGTTACGTCATAAGTTGCCTATTATTGTAGGGGGCACTGGATTATATATTAAAGCTGCATTGTATGATTATGAATTTTCTAATAGTGAGGTTGATCATCAATATTATATTGAAAAATATCAAGATTATTCTAATGAGCAGTTATATCATTATTTAATGAAAATTGATCAAAAGACGGCCAGTGAGTTACATCCAAATAATCGCCAAAGAGTTTTGCGGGCAATTGCTATTTATGAAAGTACCGGTGTTAGTAAAAGTGAAACGATTGCTAAACAAAAACATCAAATGCTCTATGATGCTAAATTTATCGGATTAACTCTTGAAAGAGAACTTTTATATCAACGGATTAATCAACGGGTTGATATAATGATGCAACAAGGGTTGTTAGATGAAATAGATCGGTTGATGAAGAAAAATTATTCGCCTGATCTTCAAAGTATGAAAGCAATTGGTTATAAAGAATGGTTTGCTTATTATCAAGGTAAACAGAGTTTGGAAGAGACAATTGAACTAATAAAAAAACATTCACGTAATTATGCCAAAAGACAATATACCTGGTTTAATAATCAAATGCCAGTAACTTGGTTTGAAGTATCTTTAGATAATTTTAGCAATACGGTCGATCAGGTTATTGCATATTTAAATGATTTTATTGTTAAGGATATCTATGAAAATAATTAATTTAGTGGAAAATAATTCTGGTGATAATGGTTGTCTATTTGAACATGGCTTATCGTTTTATCTGGAAACTGACAAACATAAAATTTTAATGGATACAGGTGCCAGTGATGCGATAATTGCAAATGCAAAAATTCTTAATATAGAGTTAAATAGAGTAGATACTGTAGTATTGAGTCATGGCCATTATGATCATAGTGGCGGTATTTTACCGTTTGTTTCATTAAATGATCGAGCTAAGATTTATCTTCAGGAAAAGGCCGGAGAAGATTATTATAGTATTACTAATGGTATTAGCAAGTACATTGGAATTGATAAAAGAATTTTAAAATTACCGCAATTGGTCAAAGTTAAAGATTTATTGATCATTGATGATGAGCTAGTTATATTTTCTAAGATTGCAAATAAAAAGTATTGGCCAAATGCTAATCGCAGATTGAAGAAAATAGAGAATGGACAATTAGTTCAAGATAATTTTGAACATGAACAATGTTTAGTTGTTAAAGAGAATAATAAGAGTTATTTATTTTCTGGTTGTGGTCATAATGGCATTATTAATATATTAACTAGATATCAAAATTTATTTAATCAGTTGCCTGATGTTGTAATCAGTGGTTTTCATATGGTAAAAAAAGATGGATATCTTGATGAAGATATTCAAATGATTCAAGATATTGCTTATAAGTTAGCTAAATTGCCAACGGTTTTTTATACTGGTCATTGTACTGGGCAGTTTGCTTTTGATATCATGAAGTCAATCATGAAAGATCAATTACATCAATTATATAGTGGGATGAAAATTTAAAGGAGATTTCATAGTGTGAAATCTCCTTATTTATTACGATGATTTAATTTTTTTATTTGATTAGTGCGACCGTGTTTTAAGATTCGTCGATAATTCTCAGCTAAAGCTTTTTCATAATTACTAGTCATCCAAGGAATATAAAATTGTTCATTAGCAATTTCATTTGGTAGATATTGGATATATTCCCATAACTCAGGACGGCTATAATCATATTTTTCATCTTCTTGCAGACCAACAGGAGTCATTTTAAGGTATTCAGGAATACGGTATGGCTGACGATTATTAGCTGCCATAGCATTATCGATAGCGGCTTCACTTGATTTTGATTTTGGTGATAGACACAAATCAATAATCACACTGGCTAATGGGATCCTTGCTTCAGGAAAACCAATTTTTTTAGCGGCATCTAAAGCTACTACAGTACGCATACAGGCATTAGGGTTAGCCAGGCCAACATCTTCATAAGCGATTGTAATTAAACGACGCTGTAATGATTCGAAATCATTAGCTTCAATTAATTTAGCTAAATAAAACATTGCTCCATTTGGATCACTGCCACGAATAGATTTTTGTAAACCGCTAAGGGTATCATAGTAATTATCTTCATCTTGATCATAAATTACATTGGTTTTAATTAAAGCCTGATCAAAAGTTTTTTCGGTAATGATATTATTATCAGCTAAAATAGTGCATATTTCTAAACAATTATAGGCATAACGAATATCCCCACCACAGGCTTTGGCAATTTTATTTAAAACAACATCTTCAATTTGAAATAGATTATTAAGTCCTTTTTCAAAACTGATAGCATGTTGTAAACCGGAAATGATCTCATTGCTTGTTAGTGGTTTAACTTCTAAAATATGACAGCGAGAACGAATAGCTGGATTAATTGAATGATACGGATTGCTGGTAGTGCAACCGGCAATAGTAATTAGTCCACTTTCAACATGAGATAAAAGATCATCTTGGCGAGCTTTATTAAGACGGTGGACTTCATCGATGATAACAAAAAGTCCATTAGTCATTTGGGCTTCTGTAATAATAGCATCCATTTCTTTTTTGTTGCCGGTAGAAGCGTTAAATAGACGATAAGGTATATTTAAGTCATTGGCTAAAGCCATGGCAATTGTAGTTTTACCACATCCTGGTTCTCCATATAGAATAATAGAAAATGGATGCTTTTTTTCGACCATTTTTGTCAAAATAGCATTAGGGCCAACTAAATGCTTTTGACCAATAATTTCATTAAGTTTTGTAGGTCGCATTTGATTAGCAAGGGTAGTAGACATAGTATCTTCCTTTCTATTAAAAATTCGTTTATAATGATTATAGCATTTTTGAATTTTGAAAGATAGGAGTTTGTTTATGAGATTAGTTGTTCAAAAAGTAAGTCAAAGTAATGTAAAAATAGATGGAGATGTAGTAGGAAAAATTGATCAGGGTTTTATGGTATTAGTTGGTATAACTAATGATGATAATGAAAAGATTGTTGATAAGATGGTTGATAAATTAATTAATCTAAGAATTTTTGAAGATGAGAATGAAAAATTAAATTTATCATTATTAGATGTAAAGGGAAGTATTTTATCGATTTCTCAATTTACTCTATATGCCAATTGTCGTAAAGGAAGAAGACCTAGTTTTTTAGATGCGGCTAAACCAGAAATTTCTAAACCACTATATGAATATTTTAATCAAAAATTAGTTGAAAAAGGAATTCCAGTAGAAACAGGGGTTTTTGGTGCCATGATGGAAGTATCGTTAATAAATGATGGACCGGTTACAATTATTTTAGATAGTAAAGAACTTTTTTAAGAAGATATCACTTATCTTCTTTTTTATATATTATTAGTTACTGATAGTATCTAAATTAAAAAAAATTAAAAAAGATAAAAAAAGGCTTTACAAGGAGGGGTGAGATGTGGTAAATTAATAGGGCACTCAAGAGAGGGAGGCAGAGGCGAGGAGCCGAAGCAAAAAAAAGTCGAAAAAAAGATTGACAAAAGGCTCGAAAGAGTGTAGGATAAATGAGTCGGCGAAAGAGTCGGAAGAGGACATTGAAAACTGAACAGAATCGAGAATAAATTACAAACACGTCAAAGAAAAAAGAGAGAGCAAAGGCGAAAAGCCTAAAAGGATATAAACAATGGAGAGTTTGATCCTGGCTCAGGA
>NZ_CALUXO010000080.1 GCF_944324745.1 uncultured Thomasclavelia sp.
TAAAAGAGATAGATCAAAGGATAAGAGAAAGTGAAAATAGAGGATATATAGTAAAGAAAAAAGGAAGAGAGTATATCAAAGAAGACTGGAAAGGATTTATTATTCAAGGGAGAATTGATATTTAAAGATCACGAAAGTGATCTTTTTTTTTATCAAAAAATCGGGAAAAACGTTTAGCACTTATATTAAGGGTAGAAAAAAGATTAATTGTTTTTATCAAAAAACCGAGGAAAGTTACTTGCAGTTATATTAGTAGTAAAAGGAGGTGCATATAATGATGACTTATGAATTGAATTTTATTGAAAAAAAACTGATTCAAAGAAAGGCGCAGCAAGATGCAATTAACCAATGTTTTGTAGATGTACAAAATAAGCAAAATGAGACACTGTCTCCTTTTATATTAAGAGAAGTATCTGCTTTTACTTCTAAACGTGATAATTATTTAGCAAATCATCGTGTTATAGCTTTATTTCCTAACCGTAAAGGAAGATTGAGACGACAATATAAAAAAATGTCATATGCATTATCTACATTAAACTCACGTATTAATGGACTTGATTATGAAATATATTGTCAAAAACAAAAAATTGATCAAGAACATCATAAGTATGAAGAAATGGTCAATAAAGCTTATCAAAAGAATCTTTTTCATAAAGCAAAATTATATGAAAATAGATGGTTACTGATGAATGAACAGATGACGGAATTAATTAATCAAAAACAGACATTAAAGAAAGCATTATACGCTGAACAAAAGAGATTGATTGAGCAAGCTCGCTTTGTTTTACAGGCTAAAAGATCAAAAGTTTTATTGAAGATTAGATATTATTGCGAAAGTGCCAAGATGATCAACCCGGATATTTCTTTGATGCTTTTTGATGAAGAAGCGATCAATAAAATGGGGTTGGACTTTCATTTATTTAATAAAGATTGTTTTAAAGGAGATTATGAAAATGAAGTTGTTTAAAAGAAAACAGAAAACCGATCAGGAGCTTTATGACATCATTCATGATAAATTTTCTAAGATTACAAGACGAGAAATTGAAATGACAAGACAAAAGTTAGATGAAGAGTTTCAAAAATTGATTAGTCAAATTGATGCAGATAGCGATCAAACATTATCGGTAGAACGAGCTGAAGAGCTGTTGATGAATTTGCTTTCTATCTGCGTTTCTAGAAGACAACAGCTTGCTGACTGTTTAAAAAGTAATGTCGAATCTGGGCATATCTTTGACTATTATGATGAGATGATTGAAGAGATTGATGTTTTACAGGTAGAAGTTTATAAAAAATTGCGAGATAAGAGATATCTGCAAAAAGAATATGAATATGAAAATGGTATATATAACAGAGTTGTGGATCATACTTACCAATCTTCGTATGTTCCTGGGACTAATGATTTATCATTTTATGATAGAGAAAAATCGGATTTTGAAGATGAGTTATTGAAAGCTCTATATGGTGGAATGGAGGGAGATGATTATGCTTAAAGAACATATGAATACAAAGACATTTGCATGGATCATGATTGGATTTTTAATAGTAGCTGATTTTTTTTCAATCTTTTTGATGTTTAGAGACAATGAAGCACAGACAGATTTTATCTCATCTTTTATATTTGCATGGACCTTTGCACTCTGTCTAGAGGGATTTCCAACTATCTGTGGTTCACTGCTTGGAAATATAATTACTAAAATAAAACTTAAAGAAAATGACTTTAAATATAGCATTTTGGGATTTATTTTTGCATTTATTGGAACATTATTAGTCATTATCCTTGTGTTTGTTTTAAGAGGAATACAGATAGAAAGTCGCGGTGGTTATGAAGCTTATATTGCTGGATCCATGCAGGATTTCTCTGTTGATCTTGGTAATGCTTATTATCTTACTAAGCCATCTCAATATATTCTTGACCGTTTTTTGCAAATGTCACCAATTTTAACATCGGTTTTAGCGCTATGTATTTCATGGAAATGGCTAAGAACGGATAAAATTGATGAACAAAAAAATAAAAAGGATAGACTTCATCGACGTTTAGTACATCAAATTACTAAACAAGAAGATGCTTTACATAAGTTTGAAAATGCACGTGTTAAGTTGTGGACATTAGTGTGTAGTGATAAAAAGATGCCGGTAAACCCTAGTGTATATCGCTATGAAATCTTTAATCGCATTCGCGAGCATCTTTACCATAATTGTATGGATATCTTAGATACAGAAATGACAACATACAATGCTGAAATGGAAGTATTATTGCAATCTTATATTACTGCGTTAAGTAAGCAATCTTCGATTCCAGATGACATTTTATTATTGAAATTATCAGATGTTATCGAAAAGTATGATGCCAATAAAGATGATATGAATAAATGGGATTATAAAAAAGCTGGCCCAGTCATTCATGATCAAATCAATAATTCATTAAATCGTAATGCTGTCTATGTTGAAAAGAATTTAGATATGAAAAATTAGGAGAGTGATAACATGAAAAAAATAGTTTATTTAATTTTAGCATTATTATTATGTATCCCTTTAACAGGGTGCGGTGGTAAATTAAATGAATCGCTGTTAAAAAGTGATTCTGTCCCTTTGATTATTATTGCTGGTAAACATGCAAATATGAATTTTTTTACAGAAATACCAGAAACATTATCAAAACTAATCAATGATTCTATGACAGTTTCAGATACCGGCAATGGATATCAATGCAAAGCAGATGTATCCATCATTATTAATGATGGTGCTCCCGCAACACTGGATTTGAATTTTGATCTTACTGAAACAACAAATGAATACAATGAAAATT
Organism: uncultured Thomasclavelia sp.; assembly: GCF_944324745.1. Classification (GTDB taxonomy): domain Bacteria; phylum Bacillota_I; class Bacilli_A; order Erysipelotrichales; family Coprobacillaceae; genus Thomasclavelia. Next base: position 2,807 of record NZ_CALUXO010000080.1, read on the forward strand.
ATTTAAATGCTAATGTTGAAAGCATTAAAAATAATATTCAAAGAGTTCTTTTATCCAATAAAGTGATTGCTGATGATGAAGAATCAGATTTATTGACAGCTTTACATGAAGCTTCATTTATTGCAAAAGGTCAACCAGCAAATCTCTATATTTATGATAGTGGTTATACAACATCAGGTTATTTAAATATGAATAGTAGTGCTTATGATATTGCCAACAATGATGTTGAATCAATAATCAGTCAGCTTTCTAGTAAAAATGCAATACCATCATTAGAAAATATTTCTGTTTATTTTGAAGGATTAGGAAATGTAGCAGGTGCTCAAAACTCTTATGAAGAATATAGCAGTAATTTAACAGATTTATGGAAAGGTATTTTATCATATGCTAATGCAGCTTTTGCTAATGTTCAATACTCTAATATTAATGGAACTGCCATGGTTTATGATGAAGATCAAAAAAGTGATGTCAACTATCCATATGTAACACCAATTAGTTTTCATGTTCCAAGTACTGAAGTATTAGCACATGTTTATAATTCTGCACAGTTAGGTTTTAAATCTAATTCTGCAGATTTTAAAGATGGTGTTGATCTTGCAAAAAAAGCAATTCAAGACACCCAATTAGAATCATTGCTAAAATTTGTTAATAGCGAAGATGGAACTATTTATGTTGTTGGAAGTATTGCTAAAACTTCACCTGATAGTAATGAAAAGACAAGTCAAATTTCTGCCAATCGAGCTCAAGTGGTTAAAGAATTGCTTATTGAATTAGGAATTCCTTCAACAAGAATCCAAACAATTGATGCTGGAGTAACAACATTCACTTGGAGAAATAGTGATGAATTTCCTGACGGTAAAAAAAATACAACAAACCAGCAAAATAACCGTGTTGTAGCTATTATCCCAGATAGTGAAAGTTGTGCAAGTGAAGTTCAGGAATTAAAGAATGCTGGCTATATTGAATAAAGGGGTGAAAATATGAATGCTCAAGAAGCACAGTATTATATCAATCAATCAAAAAGAAAACAGAATGAACAAATGCAGTTAAAAGCCTCTTATCAAAAGAATTATAATGCGGCTTCTTACCAAAAAAATCAGAAAACAAAACAGGTTCAGGTATTAAAGAGTAATCAAAGAAGCTTAGAAAAGAGACTGGAAGATGTTAATAGTGTTATTAAAGATTATTCCAAGATTTGTCAATCAGTATCTACATCTAATCAGTCTTTAAAAAAAGTACATGATTTATTACAAGAAAGTATACACTGTGATTCCATTGCAAGTGCAGATTTTTACAGTACATTTCAATTAAAGGATATTTATCAAGATGCCTATTCAAATCAGTCTTTAACTGATTTGAATAGGGAAAAACAGCGACTGGAAACAGCAATTACAAATCTAAAAAAACAAATTGATAATATAGAAAATCAAATCACACAATTATCAAAAAATATGAGAAATTATGAATCTGTCATTTCTACTATTAATAAAAGTCTTAATACTTATGAATATGATATTAGTTTTTATAAAAAATACTTATAAAAATTATAGATATATAAACAATAGGAGGTGCTTTTTTTGAGAATTGAGATTAGTCAATCTTCAATAGATGCATTATTAAAGAAAAGCAATTATATTGTTGAAGATATTAATGAGACAATCAATAGCATGAAAAAAAGAAAGGATGATATCGATAATATCTCTGGTGGCTACAACAATGCTACAAAAAGTGCATCAGATAATTTATCAACACGAATCAACAAGGAAAATATTAAAAAGGTTCAGGTACAAGAAGTAGTTACAAAAATGAATGATTTTATAGATAATGTAGTCGCTATTGATCAAAGTGTTGCAAGTACAATTAAAACAAATCAAAAACAGTTTTACGCAGAATATTCTTGGTTAAAACCAACAACCGAAGAAAAAGGTGGATGGCTTGAAAATTGTAAAAATTGGATCAAAGATAAGTGGAATTCAGCGAAAGAAAAGCTTTCTCAAGCATGGAATGCAGTTTGTGATTGGGTAAGTGAACACTGGGTTGAATTAGTTATTGGGACAATTGGTGTCGTTGTTGGTGTTGTATTATGTGTTTTAACAGGTGGTACAGTTTTAGCCGCATTAGCTGTAGCTTTAAAAACAGTTGCTGTATCGATGATTACATCTGCAGTTATAAATGGAGGTCTTTCAGTTGTCTTTGGTGGAAATTTTTGGGAAGGCTTCTTAGATGGACTTGCAAGTGGGTATATGTTTGGTGGTCTCGCTTTTGGTTTAAACAGTATATTCAATGGAATCGACTATTTCCGACAAAGTAGTCAATATTATAAACAATATGGTGGTAGTTATAAAGAGTTAAGAAAATTATCTAATTCACAAATTGAAGAAGTACATCATATGCCTGCAAAATCTAGTTACAAAGGTACTGATTTTAATCCAAGAAGAGGAACTTCTATCATTATTGATAAAGCAGATCATAAGTTAACATCTAGTTTTGATAATAAAGCAGGTTCTAAGGCTTATAGATTAGAGCAGTCAGAGTTAATAAAAAATGGAGAAATTATGAAAGCTTTTGATATGGATGTTCAAAATATTCGAAATATATGCGGTCATAAATATGATGCAGCAATTAAACAAGCAAGAAAGTATTTAAAAACATTGATTAAGGAAGGAGTATTTAACTAATGAAAACATATAAAATTGTTCCCTATCAAAGTGTTGGTCAACTTATATTTGGGATGGAACGTCAAGAAGTAAGATATCTATGTGGTAGTTTTAAAAATTATCCAACCGGTTTTCCAGTAGAAAATCACTCTGTGGATGATTTTGGATATCAACATTGTTATTATACACCAGATCGAAAATTAGAAGCAGTGTCAGTCTTTCCGGAAGTTACTCTTCAATATCATGATCAATCTATTATTGTAAGTGAAGATATACAATTTTTGCTGAACCAGTTAAATAAGATAGTTGATGACTTGAAGTATTTAGAGTTTGATGAAAGTTATTATAGTCAAACATTAGGCTTAATGATTTATTGTCCTGAAGATTTAGTCGAAAATGTCTTAATTTTTTCAGAACATTATTACGATGAAGAAAATGAATATTTAATGAAGCATTTTGGTGTTACCAAATTTGAATAAAATAGCAATCACTTTTTTAAGGTGATTGCTTCAAAAAACCGGGAAAAATGAAATGCAGTTATATTAGAAATAAAAGGAGGTGAAGATATTGACTAATCAATATGAGAATTTGTTATCAAAGGCAAGAGTCGCTTATGCTAATAAAAGATATGAAGAAGCAATCAAACTTGCTAAAACAATCATTCAATTTAATAAGACGAAAAGTGAAGCCTATATTATTGCTGGTAATGCTTATCTTTTACTAAATAATCTTGTAAATGCAAAAGAAATGTATCAACAAGCTATTGTTTTAGATAATACAAATGGTGAATATTATTTCTTATTAGGAAATGTTTATCTTGGTGAAGCTGACTACACTTTGGTAATAGAAAGCTATGCAAAAGCAGAAGCATATGGAGTTAGTGATGATATTAAACAAAAGATTTATTACGTTCTTGGCAACATCAATCAAGTTCATGGTCAAGATCAAGAGGCATTACTAAATTATCAAAAGGCAGGTGAAATTAAAGGAAATAATGATCAAAGAATCGATATTCTTTTAAACCAATTAGAAATTTATGTGAACCAGAATGATTTTATTGAAGCAGAAATTACTGCAAGATCATTGAAAATGATTGCTCCAGATGTCTACAATCATTATCATTTGTTATTTCAAATTTTGTTGCAATTAAACAAGATGGTTGATGCTTTAGAAATTTTAAATGAAGCTAAGGTTTTATTTAAGGAACATAAAGACATTATCGAAATTACTTTTGATGAGATTTTATTCAATGTTCATCAGGTAAGTTTAACGCACCAAGATAAATATTACTATCAAGCAATTGAGCTATTAGATAGTATTAAACCTTTAGATAATGAAAAAGATATATCTTATGAAAAAATGATTACTAAAGCAGAAATTTTACTGAGACTAAAGAAAATCGATGAAGCAATTGAAGTATTAGAAACTATCGCCGATCTTGAAGATGAAGTGTTTGTAAATTATATTGAACGAGCACGACTTGACTTGATGAATGCCTATATTGAAGTAAAAAAATACAAAGGAGCTATCATTTATGCTATACAGCTGAAACGAAGTGATGATCTCAATATTCGGCACATTGCACATTACTATGAAGCCTATGCAACATTGGAAATTTCAAAAAAAGAGACTAGTTTTAAAAAAGATGTCGATAAGTTATATCGACAAGTAATCGCTTACTTTAGAAATGCATCAGCATCTGATCCTAATGATTTGGTTGCTTTGGTATATCGTGCTAAGGCATATTGTGATGTGGGACAATTTGAAAAAGCTGAAAAGTTAGGACATATTTTACCTGAAGAAGCTCAACGGTTAGTTGATGAATATATCTTAGAAAATGGAGGTATTGTTTCATGAATATCTTAAATACAGATATTCTTTTAGATGAGGAGGCTTTTGAAACAGCATCTCAAAATTTTAAGAAACTTGCTGATGATATGGAAACACTTCGAAAAAATGTAAATCAGGGTTTAAAAGATCTAGAAACAGGTTTTCAAACACCTGCGGGCAAAAAGTATGTACAGACTTTTCAAAGCAAACTTTTAGATCCAGTAAAAAATCAGGTAATAGTTATTGAGCATGTTGCAGAAAATCTTATTCAAGCAAAAACTCAATACGAATCAGTTTTTGATGAATACAAACAATTAAATAACAGTATTAAATAGGAGGAATAAATTATGGCTGATACAAAAAATACAATTTTGACAGATGAAAATATTACTAATGCCTCAAGTGCAATTCAAACATATATCGATACATGTTTAGGAGAAATACAGAAAATTACAACAGAGATTGATAGCTTAAGAGCTGCAGGATTTGTTGGTGATGCATCTGATGGGTATAACACTTTTATTACTCAGACAATGACAGATTTAAAAAACAATTTTTATGAAAATGAAGGGCTGATGCCATCGTTAAAAACATGGTTAGATTCTTATTTAGAAAAGTTATTATCAGATGTTGATCCAAACTTAAAATCTCAAAATGAAAGTTTGAATACAGTAAATCAATAAGGAGGAAATGAAAAATGGCAAATAAAATCGTGTTTAATTATACAGATATTACTAATTCAGTTAATGCTATTAAAACAGGTGCTGAAGCAATAAGAGAAGCCGGAAATACATTGATTACTAATGTTGATGCGGCTATTGAAGGTGCTGATGGAGCTTCAATGAACAAATTCAAGACATTGATGGATGGCTCTGTCAGTAAATATGTAAAAACTAATATTCCAGATACGATTGATTCTATTGCTGAGGTTTTACAAAAAAATGCTGAGGCAATGCAGGAGTCTGATGAAGAAATTGCTAAAGGAATTCCGGATTCTATTTAATATAAAAGGAGGCATGTGAGTGTGAAAAAAACATATGAAAGAGAAGAAACATTAGTATTGTTGTTGTATAACCAACAAGAGTTTTCTAAACGTGTTGAAGAGTCATGCCCACATGATTTTCAAAACTATGAAAATATAAATCAGAAGATGTCTTTAGATGAGCTTTCCTTATCTAAGGACTCTTTTGGAATAGTAATGAACGGTAACAATGTTTCTTCTTTAAAACCATTATTAGAAAATATTGAGATAAATCCTTTGTCGTTGGATAGATCAAAAAATAATGTGTATATTAGAGGGCATACAAAAGAGGTTCAATTGAAGAAAAATGTCTTACAGAGAGTAAATTTTTCAATCTATCCACTTCAATATAAATATCCTATTGTTATGACAATATCTAAAATAGATAGATATAATTTTTGTCAAGATGAGAGGAATATTAATATTGCACAAAATGCATTTAGTTTAGAAAAGATTGATGTCAGTGAAAAAGATATTGTTTATAATCATATGCTTTCGTATGTATATTTACATGATGATATTAATATACAAACACCAATAATTAATGTTTCCCCAGGATCCATCACTGTGCGACAAAAGATTTCAAATGATATCATCATTAATAATAAGTATGATAAGAATATTTATCAACCACTACATTTAAATGGACAATGTCAAGAAGTGGAAATCAATACTCCTGAAATAGTGATAAAGAAAGTAGATAAACTACATTATGATATTTCTCAAACGCAACCTTCTTTACAACAGCCATTAATAAATATTTCTCTTGCTCCATTTTATCAACCGTTTTTTGAAGCGATTGATGAAAGAAATGTAGCATTTGATCAATTACAATTTGATATTAAAGGTTATTATCAGGGATCAGAGCCAAATCTTCCAAAAGCTTATCAAAGTAATTTTATGAAAAGTTATTCAAATAGCTATTTAAAAAGAGGGTTATTATTGACCTTAAAGGAGTATGATTTAAAAAAATATAGACAGTATCTAATATCTTTATCTAAAGTAGAAAAGCCTTTTGAGTTTATTGAACATGACTTTCAAATATCATTGAATCATATAAAAGTAACTACTAAAAGTATTGAAACTAAACAACTTCCAAAGTTTCAGATGTATTGTATTTCAGATGTTATTTATTCAGGTATTGACCTACAAAAACAATATAAAATACCGCAGATAGATACTTATCCTGAAGTCAAAGAATTTGTTGAAGCACTATATCAAAGCATTGAAATAATGAAAACAGACTCAGTAACTTATAGCTGTCCCCAAATAAATATAGATGAATCAAAGAAAATCATAGAAGAATTATTTAAAATTTAAAGAGGTGAATGAAAATGGCGGAAAACAAAAAAATTTTATCAATTCATGAAGAAAATACTATCTTTGTCACTGCGCACTTTATTGGAAGTGGTAAACAGCGTGGTACAGAAACAACGATAGAAGAAGAAAACTTCTATGATCTGGACTTGATTGTAAATAATGATATTACATGCAATCAGTTGATGGATGCTATTCGGATTGGGTTAGAAAAGAAGTTTGAGGACAGTTCTAAACTGTCTTCAAGATCTTTCATAGAATACATCTTTGATTATTATCAGCCACATAATGATAAAGTCATTAATGACTTATTTAAGGATTCTAAAGATAATACAGAAGAAGATATCTATGCTTTATGTTTACAAATTTATTTACTTTGTTATAACGAGTTCTATAGTTGTTATGTCCCTGAAGATACTATTGAAAATTATAAATATACGGTAACTAGAGGTTTTGTAAATTTAGATGCTAGTGATTTATCTTCAAAGTTCTATTTATCAAAAAAGATTCATGGTGAAAAAACTTTAAAAGAATTAGGCTTTGTTAGCTCATCACATATAAATTTTGGATGGTCGAGAATCAAAAATCCGGGATTAATATTTGACGAAGATATTAGTGTAATAATCAAAGCTTTTCGTGAAAGAAAACCTAACTACAATATTAGTGATACGCCACTTTATAAATTAGATGTTGAGCCAGTAAAGATTATTCCGGATACACCAGCGCCACAAAAAAGCAAGACTAATGTTGTGGTTGGAATTTTATCAAGTGTATTAATGGTAGCTACAATGCTGGTGGCTCGTGGTTTTAGTAATTCTAGCTCATTTATGTCTTATCTTCCTATGATGATTGCAATGCTAGTGGCAACCATACTTACAGCCTTGATCAACAAATATTACACAAATAGGACTTATCGAGAAGATTTAAAGAAATGGAAGAAAGAATATCAGGATTATATTGTAAAAACAATTAAAAGTATTGTTTCTAAACAGAAGTGGGATGTGGAGCAACTTAATTTAATGTATCCACCGGTTCTACCTAATATTAAAGAGTTAAAGCCTTATAAAGATCAAAAATTTGAAAATGAGAGTTGTTTGATTAATAAAATTAGAGCGATTGATGGAGAAATTTATTCAAGAAATAGAGAACATCCAGATTTTATGAAAGTAAGATTAGGTGTTTCTGCACCAAAAAGTCAGCTTGTTAAATCTGTTTTTGAAATTAAAGGTGAAAAACAAGATGTTATCTTTTCATCTGCACGATATAACCAAATCAGTGATATGAATCAACCATTTAAGATCTCTATCGATGAAGGAAATGACTCTTGGCCATATTTGATTGATTTACCTTCAAATGTTGCTTCACAGTATGCCTATTTACATGATGCTCCAGTATTATTAGATTTGTTAGATTGTGGGACCTTAGGACTTGTTTTCGATGAGAGTATTAACTTTCAACCTTTTTTAGAAAATATGATTCTTAATCTTTGTTTCTATCATTCACCGGAAGATATCCAGTTTGTTTACTTTGCTGAAACTTATGAAGATTATTGCGATAAACATCCAGATATTAGTATTTCAAAATGGGATTATGAGCAAAGAAAAATTCAAAGATTCAAGCACTTACCACATTTTAGAGAACTATTAATGGATACTAATCAAAATAGAGATCTCTCAAGTTTTGCTTTCCATAAGGATGGTGCATTTAAGATTTTAAATAAAATTTTAGATATTTTATCAAACAGGCAAGAACATAAGCCACATATTATTATGATTTTTGAAAATGAATATGATTTTAAAAGACATCCTGTTTCAGAATATTTAAGAGAATATAAAAAAGATGAAAAATATGTTGATCATGGTATTAGCTTTATTTTTTGTAAAAGACACCTAGAATTGTTACCTAAATATTGTGGTCAAATTGTAAGAGCTACTGATAAAGGACAATGGTTTTTATTACCACATTCACAGCTATTATTAAGAAATAGTCAAAATGATAGTCATCATATTAATATGAATAACTATGAATTTATTTGTGATCGATTTGATCAAAATGATCTTGATTTTTCAGTTTTACATAAAAGATTTGAATATGCATTTAAAATCCTAAGTGCACTACATTATGATCGTATTGAACAGGCAGGGGATGTTCCATCATCGATACAGCTATTTGATATCATTAATAAACTAATTCCTAAAGGGCAGGATCATCTAGAATGTCACACCTCTGAAGATTTAGATAAATTAAGACAAAAAGTTAAAATGTTATTAAAACGAGAATGGGGTATAAATCTTAAAGGCACTAGAAATATAATAGATTCATTGGCTGTTCCTATTGGTGTTAGATCAGAGCTTGATTCTGAAAACAGTCTTGTAATTTTAGATCTTCATGAAAAAGCTGATGGATCACATATGATTGTAGCAGGAACGACGGGTTCTGGAAAAACAGAAACCATCTTAACGTATTTGATTATGTTGTGTCTATTATATACACCGCAACAGGTGAATTTATTGTTAATGGATATGAAAGGAGCTGGTTTTGTTAAAAGAATTGGCAGTTTACCACATGTTGTAGGTAAAGTAACTGATATTGATGGTGATGAAAATGGAACAAGTATGGAGTACATGCTTAGACGATTCCAAAAATCTATGGATGCCGAAGTCAAAAGACGTAAAATGATGTTCTCTAAAATGGGTGTTGACAGTATCAATACTTATATCACAGCTAAAAAGTATTTAGATACTCATATTAAAGAAACGTTAAAGCTCGATCCAGAAAATGCAAAAGATGAATATGAGCGTGCTGAGATTGAAAGACAAATTGAGGAAATCAAAAATCTTGAAGATATTCCACATCTATTCCTTGTAATTGATGAATTTTCCGAATTAATGAGATATTCAGGAGAGAATAATGGAGTTAATTTCAAGGAAGAAATTACATCATTAGCACGTATTGGCCGTTCTTTAGGTTTTCATATTATCTTAATTTCACAAAATATTGAAGGTGCGATTACAAAAGATATTAGTGTAAATACAAATGCACGTTTATGTTTAAAAGTTGCCACAAATGAAGCTTCTAAAGAAATGATTGGACGTGATCTTGCGGCTTCACCTTTAATGCCTGGAAATGGGAGAGCATATTTGTTGATTGGTACAGGTAGTCGCTTTGAATATTTCCAAAGTGCTTATTCAGGTGCTGGATGTGTAAAAAATAACCATAAACATGTGATTGTTACAGAAGTAAAGAAAAACGGAGAAAATAAATTATTTTACGATTCAAATAAATCCTATAGTGATGCTATTCAGTATGATTATATTTATAAAACAAATAAAAATTACGGTCAGTTATATCTGGATGTTTCTAAAAAAGAAACATTAAAAAATGAAATAAAAATGGATCAAACACAGCTTATGGTCTTAGCTGAAGAAATCACTAAATTAGGTCGCGATATTCATGTTCATACAGTATTTCAAAATCCATTACCTGAACAATGTTATTATGATTTTGATACGGGTGAGGTTATTGTTTTAAAGAGAAAGTGAGGGAATAAAGTTGAAAAGTTTAAACCTAGCAATAGGATTATATGATGATCCAGATAATCAAATTCAGGATATTTATTCATTTGATTTATATACTTCTAATCTAGCTATTTTTGGACATACAATGAGTGGTAAAACAACATTGCTCAAAACACTTCTTATAAGAATGCATCAAAAAATCATAGGAGATGAAGAAGAAATCTATATCTTAGATTTTTCTAATAACTTAGAAAGTTATAAATCATTACCTTATGTTAGAGCTTATTTTGATTCCTATAATGAAGAAAATATTCGAAGAATCTTTAAACTTATCTTTGATAAATTAACCTATAATATTAAAGAATTACCAGGAAAAAATTTTATTGAAAAATCTGCTCATTCTAAAGCAAAACATATTACATTAATTATTGATGGAGTGCATGCTCTTTTTGCAGATGATTGTTATGCAAGATATCAAAATGAATTAAAGAAACTTTCTACAGATGGTCTTTCTAAAGGAATATCAATCATTATAACAGCAAATGAGCCTTCTGTTGGATTAAAAAAATTACTATCATCTTATAATCATGTTATTGCTTTTGATTTAGATCAAGACCAATATAGTGAACTTTTTACTGATTTTACATCGAAACCAGTTACCTTGAAAGGAAGAGGAATTGCTTTATTAGAAGATCATAGTTATGAGTTTCAGGCTTTCTTACCTTATAATAGCGATATTAAAAATAACAGTGAAGAACAAATGATCAATCAAATAATTGAATGTTTGATTCAAAATGGTGTTGATGTCAAGCAACTACAATCTGTACAATTAAAAAGTTTAACAGGCGATCTTACAGAAAAAAATTGGAAGATGTATACGCAAAAGCCACTCCATATTGAACAACATCTTGTAGCGGGTATTGATTATTATCAATATTTGCCAGCCACTATTGATTTAATGACGGCAAAAACAATTGCTATTTATGGGAAAAGGCAATATGGAAAGACAAATTTGCTAAAATTAATTCTTAAAGGTTTGTCACTTAAGGAGCAAATGAGGGTTATCTGTTTTGATGATGTGAGAAGAGAATTAGATCAGGTCGAGGATGATCTTGTAGAGTTTGGTCAAAAGATTGAGATCGATTCATGTAGCCAATTGTTAAATTATTTATATCAACTTGATCATCATATTGAAGTCAATGAGATAGACTCTCTTGTATCAGCAGATTTTGTGGACTTGAATCGAAATATTTATGATGATAATTATTTTGGTATAGATGGACCTGATGTTTTAAACGAGCCAGTTAAAGAAAAATCTATAACAGAGAGCAGTTTTCATCCGCTTATGAATATTTTCATTATTCAAAGTCGTCTTTTTTATTCCAAGAGTGAGCATGTAATTAATCAGTTGTCCGACTATATTGAAAGACATGAAAATACTTTAGTTATCTTCTCTGATGTTCAAAGAATTACAGATTTAAATAGTAGACAGATATTTAATAACTGTATTCATCATGCATTTTTATTAGATGATATCTTAAAATTTATTAAATCTAGAGGTGCAACAAGTAAGTTTTCTGAATATGATGAATATGAGTTAAAAGAAAATTTTGGGAAAAGTAGTTTAGGTGATGGCTTTTATTATAATGTTGATTATGATGAAATACAAAAATTGAAAATGGTAAAGGTAGATGATGATTATGGCAGAATATAAATTATTGGATACAAGTAAGTTTGATATATTTATTGAACAGTCAAATGAGTGGATTGAAGAATATGCAAGAATTCAAAAAGAATATGATCGTATTGTTAATACATTAGAAAATAACTGGAAAGGCAAAGGAGCAAAAGCATTCTTATTGGATGCAAAAGAAGTGAAAACTAATATTACAGGTATTGGTGATATCTTGAAAACAATGTGCGATATTTTGTACGACTGTAAAGATGTTTTTACTCAATCGGATACATCACTTGGGAATAATAACAGAAATCTATTATCTCAATAATGACTTAGACCACATAAAGTGGTCTTTATTTATATCAATAACCGGGAAAAAATGGATGCAGTTATATTAAGAGTAAAAGGAGTGTGAGATTTATGTTAGTAAAAGTAGTTGATTTTTTAGAAGAATATGCAATTTGTAATTATACAGATGAAGATGGTTACAATGCATATGGCTATTTGCATACATTAGAGATTGATGATATGAAATTACCTGTTCAAGAAAAGGTCAAGATTGGTGATGAAATAGATGCAGAAATAATGTATGTTTGTCGTGGTGATACAATGCTGACAGTAAATTCTTGTAACGAAAAAACCTTTGAGGAGCGTCTTAACGGTTTAAACAAATTTGATTCTGTTGTATGTTGCATTGTTAAAGAAACAAAAAATGGAGGAATTGCAAATATTAATGGAGTACCAGGATACGTATCAGGAAATTTGAATATCGGAACACAGATTCTTGCTAGTATCAGTAAAATACTAACGGATAAACATATGTTGCTACTAAATTTAGAATCAGTATTTTATTAAAAAAGAAAAGCAAGAAAACAATAATGGATTATTATAAAAATAATTAGCTTTAAAAAGTACAAAGCTCAAGTTAGAAATTAATGATTCTATTAAAAATGGAAGAGTAATGTTTGAATTATATTCTTCCATTTTAATAATTTCAATGTAGTTATAGTGATAGATGATATTAGATTAAAGAATATATTGACTGCAAATGGGTTTTAAAATTTTATAAGATAGTTTTATTAAGATTATTCATTTTCTAGTAATACTTAAATTCTATATCTACTTTTTATTGTTGTAGTGGATGAGTATAGTCTATCAGATTTGTATGTTTTACGCAGCTTGATGTTAGATATTGAACAGACTATTAGAAACAAAAATATGACTATTTTAAATTATAATATGAAAGGAGAAAATTATGAGGAATATTGTAATTATATATACTTTTATCTCAAAATATTATCTGGAGAAAGCAAAACTTCTCTTGAAGAATCAAAATTATGATGAACTCTGGAACTTGTATAATTGTTATGATATTAATTTTAGGAAATTAGATTACGAAGAATTCTTTTCTATATTTGACTCTATTTTAAATTGTTTGTTTATTGTAAAACATATGTGTATTAAAATTTATCAGTATCTATTAAGAAGATTTTATAAATCGTATCCAGAAATACTAAAGAAATTCTGTAATGATAGTGAAGGATTAATAGAAATCAACGTATTATCTAAAAAAACAAAAATCAAACAATATAAATTTGAATCTCAGAAATTAAAAAAAGATTTATTTTCCAATCTATTTTGTCAGTTAATTCATTATTTTCAATCACATACAAGATTTTATAAGAAAACTGATAGATGTAATCAAAAAATTTATAAACTGAAAGATGCAGATGATTTTTTACCTCTAAAGAAAATTAGAGTCTCATTCATGAAATTAAGGTGGGTGTCTTATAAATGAAGGGGATATTGGACGATGAAATGGTTAAGGTTTATATTCAATATCTAACGTCATTTATACCAAGTCAAAAACAACTTCAATATATAGAAGATCATAAACAGATCATAAACAATAATTCATATTGTCTTGCTATAGTTAGGCTTGCACTCCAGCAACAAAATGCATGTGAAAATTTTTATCGTGAAGCTGAAAAAAATAAAATTATTATAAAAGAAGCTTGTCATAACTTAGGATGGTTTAGAATTGTTAATCATCGAATATATACTCAAAGCAAGCTGTTTTATATATCTAATTATGATGTTGTTATATTAAGTGATGAAAATAATTATGATCAAGATAGATTGTTTCTTATCTATAATAGAAAAGAAAATGACCTATATCTTTATAGTAACCAAAAAAAAGATTACTATTTATTGGTCAAAGAATATTATGTTGCTCCAATATATAGAGAGTATAAGAAATCCGATGCAATATATTTTTATTGTTTTGATAAACAGAAACTTCCTTTTAATGAGAAAATAGAAATCGTTTTTCAAGAGTTTCATGTCGATTAGTAAATTATATTAGATATTTCTCAGATTAAATACGTTATTAAAGAGTTTTTTCTTTGAAATTTCAAGATTACATGTAGTTTCTAATTTTAAATTTCTAGTCATTGATAAAATTAGATTAATTGAAAATTGAATATTATTTTACAGATATCGATACAAATATTAGTCGATGTTGACATATTCCATGATTTGATCACTTTTATTATCTTTTAATTGTAGCTGATTTTATTTATTTTGTATCGGCTAACTATATAGGTGATACAAAATGATTTCATATAGCTTATATTATGAAGTTTAAATATATAAATGCTGAAAATATCGATTTAGCAAGATATCCAAAAGATACTTTCTTATGGTTTGTTAAAACTGTATCATAGTTAAAAAAGTTATATTGAGGATAAGAAAAGTAAAAATTTAATAAAACTTAAATAAGTCGTCAATAATATCTTAAAGTATCACACATAAAATATTTATATAACTTTAGTAAGTAAAGAAAAATTTTTATTTGTGAAAAGAAAGGGATATTATGAATTCAAAAGAAAAGAAACTGGTGAAAATCAGCTATATAATTTATTATTTGTTATTAATAACAGCAATGATTTATTGTTATTTAAATCATAATAATAATGGAATGATGATGGGATTAATGGCCAGCTTTACTTGTTTTTTAGTACCTTTGATTTTAAAAATATTAGGATTTAAATCAGTTTTTGGAATATATATCATTAATATTATTTTTGCAGCTATTGCAAGTATTTTAGGAAGCATGTTAGGCGCTTATTCAATTCCTTTTTTTGATAAAATCCTTCATTTTTCTAGCGGCTTATTTATTACTGAACTGGCATATATGATTTTTTGTTATTTCAAAAAGAAAATTGATTTTAAAACTAATGACGAGCGAAAACTGGCGATATTATTTATCAATGCATGTAATATGTTAGTAGCAGTATATTGGGAATTTTTTGAATACTTTTGTTTGATTTTTTTGAATAATGATGCCATTAGACATTACACAACTGGAGTACATGATACAATTACTGATATGTTAGTAGCCTGTTTAGGTGGTTTTATTATTACTAGTCGAGTTGTTCATTATTATAGAACCAATAAATCTAATTATTGGATTAGGTTAGTTGATAATTTTTTTGAAAACAATAAATTTAAATAAAGAATTTTTAGTGTTTTAAGGATAAAAATAATCAGATATTAGCGTGATTGATTGACAACTTTTTTGTAAAAAATGTTATATTTTGGTTAAATTGAGAATTAGATGGGGAAATTTACCAAAATTTAAAACTATTTAGATAAATTAGATTTAATATTATCCGTAATTTTGATACAATATCTAATAACAATACATTATTTTATAATTTGAAAAAAGTTATAAACCAAGGGTAAAATTGCAATATTAAAAAGTAAAGTGAGGGGATATTGTGAGTTTACATGATGATTTAAATAATGAAAATTTATTTGATGAAAACCAACCAGGGGATTATGAATATAGTGAAAACCAATATGGTAAAACGGCAAAGGGACAGTTAACATTAGAAAATGGTCAACGTAATGCCTACGCTCAAAGAACTGTTGGTGGTAATGACCGCTTGGCAACTGATGATGGAGGTCATTTGATTGCAACTAGATTTAATGGCTCTGGGGAAAAAGAAAATATGGATGCTCAAGATGCTAATTTAAATCGTGGCTCTTATAAAATTCATGAAAATGAATTGGCTGATCAATTAAGTTCCGGCAATAAAGTTTATGAAAATGTTGAAACATTTAAATCAAACGGATCGCAACGTCCGGATGCTTATATGGGATATACGATTACTGAAGACCAAAATGGAAATCGTGAATGGGATGCTTTTTCATATACTAATGCCAGTGCCAGTGAGCAACAGGAGTGGAACGATTTAACGGAAAATAATGATTTAATGGATGAATACGATAATGCCATGGATTATCCTGATGATTATAATCCTGGAGACTATGAATCTAATGATTATGATTCCGGTGATTATGATGGCGATAATGATAATGACAGTGGCAGTGAAATGGATTAAATTCTGTGAGGGGATGAACAATGATTAGAGATTTAACAAAATCAGTAATTGATGGTTCTATTGTCAAAGATAATCAAAATGAGTCTAAATATTTAAGTGATTATGTTGTTAGTTTTCCCAGTTATAATAATGATATTTATTTAAATTCTGAGTTGTTGTCGAAACACTTGTTATTAATTGGGGCAATTGGAACCGGAAAGACTAATGTAATTCATAAAATCATGAAAGATATTAATAATTTAAATCGGGATTCATTTGCCATGATCTTTGATACTAAAGGCGATTTTTATCGTTATTATAATAAAGAAAAAGATATTTTAATATCTACTGGTAAGAATTATCGATCAGTAACTAATTTTTATAATGTTTTCAAAGAAATTAAAGCTTATTCAAATGATGTAGAGGAACAAAGAAGCTTTGCTAGAGAGATTGCTAAATCGTATTTTGTTGATCGTAAAAATGAAAGTCAGCCATTTTTTTCAAATGCTGCGCAGCAAATATTTGCTAATATCTTAATTGCTTTTAATGAGGGGTTAATTGGAACAAATGATCAAAAGGTGTTAAAAAGTAAGGAAGATATTTTCAATCTTAATACAACAAAAAAATCAGAGTTATCAAATGCAACTATTTGGAATTTTTTTCAAAATCATAGCGATAGTGAAATTGCAATGATTTTGAAAGAATGTCATTTTAGAAATACCGAATCTGCGGTTGGTGATGCCAGAAGTAAACAGGCATTAGGAGTTTTTGGGGAACTTAGAAGTATGATAGAAGATTATTTTACTGATGCTTTTGGTCAAAGTGATGTTAATAAAGATGTTTCAATAATTGAAACTGTTCGGAATAAAAATGGTGTCAAAATATTTATTGAATATGATTTAACTAAAGGACAAGTATTGTCACCAGTATATTCACTGTTGTTTGATTTAGCTTTAAAAGAAGCGTTGGGGAGAAAGAAAAGCAGGGGCGAGTGTTATTTTATTATAGATGAATTAAAGCTATTACCTAAATTAAATCATTTAGAGGATGCTTTAAATTTTGGACGTTCATTAGGGGTAAAGTGTGTTTGTGGAATTCAAAATATTCATCAGCTTGAGGATGCTTATGGTGAATTTACCGCTAAGTCATTATTGAGTGGATTTATGAACGTTTTTTCTTTTTATGTTTTAGATTTTCAAACGCGTAAATATATTATTGATAATTTTGGTGAAAATTATGTAGATTTTTATTATTACAATGAAAAACAAAAGCCAATTAACGTTCAAAAAGAAGGACATATTGTCGAAGATTATGATATTTTATCACTTGGTCGTGGCCAGGCGATTATTAAACTAGATGGATTAAAACCATTTATTTATCAATTTGGCAAATATGATGATTAGGAGGAAAAATAATGGATGATCGATATGGTGGCAGAATTAGTCGTCGTAAGATGCGACTAAATGATTTTTATGATACATGCAATGAAAATATTTATGTTTTTGGCGGCAGTAATTTACAGTATCGATTAAAGCTGTTAGGAAGACATCTAGAAAAAATGTATCGAAATAATGTACCGACAATTGTTTTTTTTAGTGCCAGTAATAATAGTTTTACGCATCAAGAAATAACTAATACTATTTTATATACTAAAAAAAAGTTACATGATACCCAAAATAAATTAATATTAATTGATAAAGATTATCCGTATTATCATCCATTACTAGGAGTTGAATTTAAGGATATTGTTAAAGTGGTTGATAGTAATGATGATTTATTGCGGGATGATAGTGCCTATTTAGATAGTATTTTAACGATTATTAAAGCTGAAAAAATACCACTTAAATTACATTCGATTATGGAATATACTAACTTAAATTTAAATGTTTTAATTGATAAATGTAATGATTTAATCAGTAGAGTTAATAGCAGTACATTAAAGCAAGATTTGATCGAAGCTAAAGAAATGTTTGAAGAAGATCAACTGACAAAAATATCTTCAGCACCAGTAAGAAAATTACTGAAAAAGTTAGATTTTTCAATCACTGATTTAAATAATAAATATTGTCATTATAGTATTAGTAATGCCGTTAAACAAAATCAAATAATTTGCATAAATTTAGCTAATGGAACTAAAGAATTAATGGACTATTTTCAAGCAGAATTATCTTATGTCGGAAGCAATTATAATGTAATTTTATTTGATGTTAATTGTGCTTTGAATGACAAATTTGAAGATAAAATGATTGATACTGATGCATTATCAATTTATTCAAGTAATTTTAATCGTGATTTCAGCACCATTAAGCAAGAAGCAATTTTAGGAAAGAAAAATGTAACATTACTATTTAAAATGCAACCTGGAACAGCTTCTTCAATTGTCGATTATTATGGGGAACATGATTATATTTATAAATTAGAAGGACATGGACGTGGACATGGAGTATTAGATATTTTTCACTTGCGAGATACTCATTATAGTAATTCACAAACACATCGAGAGCGAGTTAATAAACTTTCTGGTGAAAATGTTGCAGATTTATTAGAAAATTTTGAATGTTTTGAAATTAGGGGCAATGATATTATTTATCATAATAATGTTAGTTATGAAGATTTATAATAGTCTTGTTTTATTAGAAAGAAGGGGTTAATAATGCCGATAAATGACCAAGAAATGGCTCAGATCATAAAAAAATTTATGGAAAAAAATTCACCAGAGAAAAAGCAAGAAAAGAATAAAAAAGAGCAGGAAGAACAAAAGCACGAACAAGAGGATAAAAAAGAAAAGAAAAAACAACAAATATTTATTTATAATGATCCTCAAAAAGATAATTTAGAAGTAAAGTATAATCAAACTAATTATCAACCTCCGCTTTTGCAAGTTCAAAGAGATCAAATAGTTCATACTTCCAATACTGTTTTAAACAGTGCTGTTTCTGGTATTGCTGGATTATTTCGGTTACTTTTAGCAATTCCTTGGAAATGGGTAATTGGAATTATTGTTTTTATAGCTGTTATTATTAATTTCCAAACTATTATAACTTACGGTCTTATTCTTCTGGTTGGTGGGATTTTGTTATATTCTTTTTTGAGTTGATATATGAAATTATATTTAATGCACTTTCAACCTTCATCTACGGTTTTAGGACCATATTTAAGAAGTATTATTTGGGTTCAAGGTTGTCTAAAAAATTGTCCTGGTTGTATTGCCACAGAGAGTCATGAAATCAAAAAAGATGGCGGAGTGGAAGTTAATACAGTATTAAATTGGCTCAATGAGTATCCTGATAATGAAGGAATAACAATTTCTGGTGGTGAACCTTTTTTACAGGCAAAGGCCTTAGTGGAGCTTGCTAGCGAAGTAAAAAGACAAGCTAAGGGAGTAATTATTTATAGTGGCTATACTTATGATGAATTAGTTAATAAACATGATCAAGATATTAATAATTTATTAAAGCTGACTGATTTATTAATTGATGGACCCTTTATTGAACAACTAGATAATAATGAAGCTGGACGCGGTTCCACTAATCAAAATTTTATATTTCTAACCTCAAGATATAAAAAAGATAAAGCTTATTTTTTTCAAGAACGCCAAGCTAATATTTATATTGATGGTAATAAATATATTATGGAAGGGATCCCTAGTGAAGAAGATAAAATATTATATGAAGCAATTATAGGAGATTTAAACAATGGAAACAAATAGAGTGCTAGATCGGGGAAGTCATCTATTGATTCCTTATCAAGAAACAACCAATATAACTATTTCATCAAAAGGTTTTGATGATTTTGATCTTGCCGGATTAGAAAATAATCGAACCGGTAAATATGGTGGTTGTCTTAATATTATTAAATATTTAAGTGGTGGTAATTTAAGAATTAGAGCGATTAGAAGCAGCAATGATAGCTTTATTATCACATATAAAAATAATGGAATTAAAGATAAAGTAGTTATTAATGGGGAAGAGATAGAAATAAATTTAGATGATACGACGATTACTTTAAACATCAATGATGACATGAAAATGCAAATTCATATTATTTCTAATGAAGAAGTAATCAATCAAGAAGCAATTAAAGAAGAGGAATCTAAAAAGGAAGACTTGGAAAAACAACATACTTCATTAAAAGAACAGTATGAGAAAATAAAACAAGAAAATGAATTGTTAGTCAAAGATAATGAACAATTAAAACAAAATTATCAAACACTCCAAAAACAAAATGAAGCAATCATTAAAGAAATTGATAATTACAAAAAAGATATTAAAGAATTAAATGAGACATTTAGCCAAAATAAAAATCAAAATGATTTACTGCAAAAACAATTCGATGGTACTTTAAGACACTATGGGATTACTAAAGATGTTTTCAATGAATATAAAGAAGAAAATAATAGTCAGAAAATTAAAGAAATTTTAAGTGATATTCAAACGGAATTAAAAGAGGCTGAAGAGTTATTAAAAGAATATATCGAAAATAAGCAAAAGAGAGTTGATCAAATCCGTCAGATGATAAAACCTGAATAAAAAGGAGGCGTTGATGATGAATGGTTATCAGGGACAAATTAACTTGTTAAAACGTCGAATTAATCAACTTGAAGATGAACGAAGAGCGGCAATAGAAAAAGAAAGAAGAAGATTTGAAGTAGAATTGCAGCGTTTAGAACAAAGAATGTTACGTCAAAACGCAGCTGATCGAAAAAAGCTGGAACAAGAATACCAACGTAAAATTAAAGAATACGAACGATTTATTCGTGGTGAAATTACCAGTTTAGATAAAGAGTTGCAAGAAGAAATTCGCCAGAAGAATCGTGAAATCTCATCTTTAAAAAGACAAATGAAAGAGATTGAAAAAAGTCTTAGGGATAGCGTTGAAGGTTTGAAGAAAAATATCCAGGAAGATTTAAAAAGAAAACGAGAAATTGCCAGTCGCTATGTTAAGGAGTTTAGAGATGTAGTAGCATCTTTTGTTAAGATACCCCATCAAAAATTCACACCTAATAAGCTGGATACGATTAAAGAAGTAGAAAAAGAATTTAATGTTCTTGATGACGGGGAAATGTATGAAGCTAAAACGGCTGTTGCTATTTCATCAACATCAGCTTTACACCGTTTAGAAATTGAAGTTGCTGAATTGTCTAGTCAATGGGTAAATGAGTATCAATTATATAAGCAATATACCAGTCATTTGTTTTATAGTATCTATGATCATATGGCTAACTGGAAATCCGATTATGCGACAAAAATTAACGAAATTGAAGTAGCGGATAATTTTTATTTAAATGATTTTGATGAAAATAAAATTAATATAATTAAAGAAATCGACTTTTGGTCTTTTGGAAAATATTTAGAATATTTTAAACAGTTAGAAAAAGAATTAGAATTAATAAAAGAAATTGAACATCGAGGAATCGATAATTATTTGTTAGATGAAGATAGTATCAGTGTAATCGCTTTAATTGAAAAAAGCCGGGCTTTAAATGAAACACTAAATCAAATCTTTGAGATTTATACTAAAGCAAAAGACAATCAAGAAAAATATCATTTACGTACAGAAATAATGGATGAACTCATTAAACAATTTGAAATAAAACGTAATGTCCAAAAAAGCCAAATTAAAGTTGAAAAAGCACAAGATGATAGTGCCTTGGATTATGTTAATTATAAATTATTAGCTAAAAAGTTAGTTGGGGATCCACGAAGAAGTTTACATGGCATTTTAATTAGTACCGGTGATTTAGAAATTCACATTTATATTCGACCTGAAGATTTAGGTAATCGTTATCGTAATATTATTTTATTATATGATGATTTTGGTGATCAGGGCTACTTATCTTCAGCTGAATATGATGATTATCAAATGCTGCTTAGAATTTTAAGACAATTGGGTCTTAAGATTGATAATAACGGTTATGAAGAAAATGATATCTGGTATATACCGTTTGCCGATTTACAGGCGGTATCCAATTTACAAGCTAGTAGAGATATAAATATTCAAAAATTTGCCGGAAAATTAAATCGGGCAATTAGAAGTAGATAAAGGAGATAAAAAATGAGTAGTAAAGTTATAATTAGTGCTGAAGATTTTCAATATTTAGAAGCGTATCAAAAACTTAATGCCACTGCAGTCTATGATACTTTTGGAAAGCTTAAAGGTTATTATGTATATGACCATTATGCTAGACAAGCAAAAGCTAAAAAAATGGCAGCTTACAAAGCCTTTGAAAATGAAATTAATGATATTAAAAATAAAATTAATAAAATTAGTAATGAAAAGATAATATTGGATACTGAAATAGCTCATCAAATCAATAATACTATGAATGATTATGAAAAAAAGTTAAAAAACACTCAAAATTTAAATCAAGTTTCTCAAATATTTAATGAAGCAACTAGTAAAACAGCCAAAACAATAAAAAGTTTTCATGACAAATTAATAGCGAATTATCATAATGAAATTAATGCGATGACCAAGTCATATAAAAATACGCTTAATGCCATGTATACTAATAATATCAATGAGTTAAAAGCATTAGAACATGATTTAGCTAGTAAAAAAAATAAAGCCAATAATTATGCTTTAGCTTATCTAAATAAAGCTCAAGCAGCTTTACAGACATTAGAAGATGTATATGATGAACACTACAACAACAATAATGTTATCAACAATTTAAAGAACACTTTAGAAACTTGTAGTACTAATATTAAAAATGGTCTTTATGAAGCCGCAATGGCAGTAGCAATCGATGTTAATACACAGTGTTATCAAGAAATTCTTAACTTCGATTTACAACGGCAAGAATACAATAATTTATTAAAAGAAGCGACATATTATGTTGATTATTTACTTAAATATAGTGAAGAAAGAATGAAATTAAATCCGGATGTTTTAGATACAGTTAATCAGATGACAGATGGAAAACGAATTTCTAAAACAATGACTAAAAAAGAGCTAAGCTATTTTTCACCGGAAAAGAAAATAGATTTAAATCTAGAATTACTAAAAACATATAAAGCTAAATTAGAGGATGAAACTAATGCTTATACTTTAGACCAGTTAAAAAAAGAAGTCGAAGAAATTAAATGTTTATATCCTCAAGTTGATAAAGCTTTTAATGATGCTGTAGCATATTTTGGTAATTATTTAGAAAGAGAATCATTTATGAATAGTATTATTGATAAATTTGAAGAACATGGTCGTATTTTTAAAAGCATGCGCTTGGGTGAAAAAGAAAATGAAGATGATTTTACTAAACCAATCTTTGTCCTATTTGAAGATGAAAGTACTAAATCTGAATTCATGATTGAAATTAATTATACCGGTTCACCAGATACCCGACTACAATCAGAATTTCATGTTCATCGAATCAAAGGTGATCCATATAATCAACATGAAAATGATATGACGGAAAAATTAGTTCATCAAGCCATTGATGAAGATAATAAAGATGCTATCCATGGGGGAATTGGTTGTAATCGTTCATCAATTGGAAAGCTATCTGATGATCAAAGAATTTTAAATGTCCGTCGCTTAATGTAATTTATCTTGAAGGGAGGAATACTGATGGCTAGATCAATTTTAGATAAGAATGCTCGCTATCATATTCGTTTGATTGCCGGAAATAATGATAATGTCTTTATTTGTGATGATTTAGTAAGTCGTAATTTTGATGAATATCTGCATTACCACTTACAAAAAAAGGGGTATGAAAAAATTATCTTTTTCGATGGGGCTGGAAATTTAGGAGAATATTATTTAGATGAACATAGCGCTAGTCTAGTACGACCTCAAGCTGCTAAAAAGAAAAAAAGAAAAAGAAGAAGTCTTTTAGATGACGATGATGAAGAAGTAATTGAAGAAAAAGAAGCAGAAAACACTGATATCCGATTAAAATATCCGGAAATTACTACTAGTGAGTTTTTTGATACTTATAAAAAACAAATTAATGATCGGGAACATAAAACAGCTGTGGTTTTTTCAAATGTTGTTAATTACACTAATTCACCAGCTGATGCTTTTGATCGCTATTATGATTTATTACAACAGGGAAAAGATTATGATGACGAGAATTTAACTATTTTTGTAGCTAAGGAACAAAGCATCAATACTATTTTAACAGAATTTAAAAACCCAAATAATAATTATTTTTTCGATTTATTCAAAGATAATTTAAATCATGAAGTCGGATCACCAGATACTTTAGAAATTCAATTGTTTTTAAGAAAATTAAAAATCACAGGTATCGAAACTACTAATGGTAAACGAAAGATTGATTTTGATGAAGATAATATTGATATGATTGCGGAAATTATCAGAATGGCAATGTTAGATAAAATAAGGGATGAAAATCTAGATGAGATCAAAAATAGCTATTCTAATGCCGGCAGCCAGGAAAATCCGCATGTTTGTTTAAAATACCTATCTATGGGTGAAATTTTTTCTAAGTTTGAAGAATATCTAACCAAGACAGATGAAACTATAACATATATAGATGAACCAACAATAAAAGATATTTTTAATTATCATGAAGAACTAGAAGAAGATCCTTATGATGTATTAATGAATACTAAGGGATGGGAAAGTGTTGCAGCAGTAATAGATAAAGAATTGAAAAATTTTGCCAAAGAAAGTCAAAAGAAAAAGTTTGAAGTAGCTGATGCTAAAAATAGACTAGAAATCAGCGATGCTAAAAAATCTTATCAATGTCCTAATTATATGATTATCGGTAATCCTGGGGTTGGAAAAACAACAGTCGCTAAATTAATTGGACGAATTTTTAAAGATCGTGGCATTTTAAAAAACGGAAATGTTATTTTAGTAAATTCCTCAGCTTTAATTGGTGAATACGTTGGACAAACGCCAAGTAAAACTAATCGAGTAATTGACAGTGCTCGTGGTGGTGTTTTAATCATTGATGAAGCTTATTCTTTATATGCCGACCCTAATCGAAGCAATGAAGACAATAGTGGTGCTTATCGTCAAGAGGCTATTGATACTATTGTTGCCAGGGCTTTAGATCATGATGTTTGTATTATTCTAGCTGGCTATCAAAAAACTAGAAAATTATATGAAATGAACGAAGGTTTACCACGTCGTTTTACTGAAATTGTAATTGATGATTATCCAAGTGATTTATTAGAAGATATTTTTTATAAACTATGTGAAAAGAACCAGATTAAAGTAAATGAAGCAATTGATACGACCAGGTTTTTTAAAAATCTGAAAAAATTTTCACCGAAAAGATCATTTGGTAATGCCGGTACCGTTAACAATGTTTTTGATAATGTTGTTAAAAATATGAATGATCGTAATCATTACACCAATGAATTAATTATGGAAGATTTTAAAGATTATCAGCGCTATTTTATTGATGTTGGAAGTCGTAAAATAGTTGATCAAATTTTTGCGGAAATTGATCAAAATTATGTTGGAATGAGTAATTTAAAAGAATTTATTGAAGAATTGAGATTTGATGTTTTAAGAGAAAAAGATGCTGAATCCAAAGGTATTGCGGTCAATAAAACTAAACGTAATATTTTATTAATCGGAAATCCGGGTACCGGTAAAACAACTACAGCTAAATTATTAGCTAGATTCTTTTTTGAAATGGGTGTTTTAGCTTCTGAAACGATGATCAGTTTAAAAGCTAATGCCACTTCTTCACGTGAGTTAGCAATTCAAATTGAAGAAGCCAATGATAAAGGAGCATTGTTATTTATTGATGAAGCTAATTATTATTGTAATATTGGTAATGCTGGGAAAGAAATGATCTCGCCAATTTTAAATCCGTCTGAAGATTTTGAAAATTATCCGGATTTACGAATTGTAATGGCTATCTATCCTGAAAATAAAGGAAAGTTTTATGATTTAGATAGTGGGATTGAAAGAAGATTTAGGGAGTTTACTTTACATAACTATACAGCTGATGAGTTGTATCAAATTTTTGAAATCTTAAGAAAAAAAGAGCAATTAGTTTTTGCAACCGAAACTAATGAATTTGGTTATAGTTTAAATGATTATCTTAAAGGTTATTTTATTTATCAAGAAAGAACTGGTAATGTTGATCGTAAAAACGCCAGTCTAGCAGTAGATTTAGTTTCGCAACTTACAAATAATTATTATAAAAGAAAAGATAATGATGAAAATAGTGAAAACTTGATAACTTTAGCCGATTTTCCATCGTTATATCTAAAATCAGTTACTAATATTTTACATAACTTAAATAATCCTGATTATGCGCTTAAAGAAGTCTATGATATCTTAGATAATTATGAAGGATTTGATAATGTCAAAAAACATTTTGAAGATATTAAAACTAAAATTGATATTAATCATGAAAACCAAAAACGGGGTATCAAGTCAATGCGGATGAACCGGCATCTTTTATTTGTTGGAAATGCCGGAACTGGGAAAAGTACGATGTTAAAACTGGCAGCTAAATTTTTAACTAACTTAGGAGTTTTATCTTCAGAAAACCCAATTTATTTTGATGCTAAGCAGACGGCCAATATTGAAAGTGATGGTGAAAGTAGCTTTATTAAAAAGCTTAAAGAAGCTAATCGAACCGGTAGATTACTATGTATTGATGAAGGTAATTTCTTTGTTGAAACAACAGCAGGTTCGTTGATGATGCATGATTTTATTCAGGCGGCTGAAGATCAAGAGCAGTTCCCTAATCTAATTGTGGCAATTTGTATTTATCCTAGAAACAAAACTAGATTTTTGAATTTGGATGATGGAATGGAGCGTCGTTTTGAAATCATTGAATTGCATAATTATAGTGGTCAAGAGTTATATCATATTTTTGAAAAGATAGCTAAAAATAATCAAATTGAAATTGCCGTTGATGTTCAAGATGAATTATTAAATATGTTCAATGATTTAGTTAGCAGTGGGAAAGCTCAAAATTATAATGCCTCATTACCACAAAAAGTTTTTGAAGCTTTACGGATCATTAATCATCGTCGCGGTAAAGAAACTAATCAGGACCAGTTTACTTTTATTAAAGAAGATATTGCTTTATATAAACAAGAAGAATTAAAGAAAATTTAAGAGATTTAAAAATGATACGATTAGAAACTTATTTAAATGAATTTAAAGAACAATATCTTTCTTCAAAAGAAAACCAATTAATTGTTATTTCTGGTCCAAAACAAAGTGGAAAAACAACTTTATCAATGATGATAATTGATTACTTAAATCAAAATAATTCATTAACGGTAGTTAAGGCTACTATTAATGAAATCAAAGAAAATCTAACAGGTTTAAAAACCGAAAATATTTATTTAGTTGAACATCGTGAAAAACTTGCGCTTGATGATTTAAATATCATCACTGCTTATTGTAAAGAACATCAGGTAATTGTCATTATTAATACGTATACAAATATTATAGATGATAGTGTTATAAGTATTAATTTAAAGAATATGAATGAAACTGACTTAAAACAAATATTTATGGAGTTATTGGCTGATAATAACGAAATGATTGATGAGCAAACATTAGATTATGTAAACAAGTATATAATGCTGGTCTATCATCAAGAAGATGTTACTGGTAGCATCATTGAAGAATTATTTAAAAAAATGCAAATAAAACGAATGGATAAGCAAAAAAATATTTTTGATGTAACTTGTCTACCAATAGAAGTTAAAGAAAAAGTGGATAGTTATCTTGAAAAAGAACGTAATAAATCTCAATTATTAAAACAAGTCTTAAAGGAAGTTAGCACAATGGTCAGAAATGAGCCATTACAAGAATATTTAGATAGCTTTTTGTTAAGAAAAAAAATTTCTCAGGAAATGAAACAACATAATTTAAATGATGGGATCGATCCAATTTTAGTGATTGCTGGTAATGTGTGCAGTGGTAGAAAAGAAGCAATTAATATTATTGCCAAGGTGTATTATGCCATTAATTTGATTTTTGATGAGGATTTTATTAAAGCTGATTATCAGCATCTTGAAAGTGATTGTTATCGTGGCTATACTCTAAATAAATTAGTCGTTTTAGATTGCTCAAATATTATTGTTGATAATAAAATTATACAAATACTATTAAAATATTACGAGCGTGGATTAAAAATAATCTTAAAAATGACACCTGAAAGATTAGTCACCTGGTCAAGTTTTGATGCTGGTTTCACTAGACGATGCAAGATCATTAATTTGCCAGATTACGATAGTAAACAGTTATATCAGGTATTTGAAAAAATTTGTAATCAAAATCGAATTATTATTTCATCAAATGCTGGAGCAGCAATTCAAACAATTTTTGCCTTAGATGAAAAAGAAGACAAAATTAAAGAGGGTAATGAATTAATCGCTCGAAACTGGTTTGAAAAAATCAATTTACAACGGTATCGACGCAATAATATTCCATATTATGAAATTTTATTGGAAGATGTCTTAAAGGCGATCAAAACAATGTAATTAATGGAGGAGAAAAGATGTTTAAAGCAGGATATAAGTTTTTTAAAACAAGATTGAAAGATAGAACAGAAAAAGATTTCTATGACCAGGTTTATGATGCTTTAACAGCCTATATTCCTTATATTACTTTCGATTATCATATTATCTCTGCCAAGCGTGCCAAAGAAATAATTAGATATGTTTATGAAGATAATCCCAGTTTTTTCTACTTTTCTCCTTATAGAATTACTTATCGAGCTGGTAATCCGGCCGCTATTAATTTTAATTATCTCTATGATAGAAAAACTAGTGAAGAACATGAATATCAAATTAAAAAAATAATCATGAATTTTTTTGATCAATATCAAGTTTTAAAATTACCTAAATATAATCGAATTCAAATCTTTCATAATTTAATTTCTAGCATCTGCACCTATGATCCCGAGGTATCCAGCGGTGGTGATGGAGTAAACGAAGATTATAATATTATCGGTGTTTTTAAAGGTAAAATGGCTGTCTGTTATGGTTTTTCTCAAGTATTTAAGCTGTTATGTGATTATGGTGGTATCAGCTGTTTGATTGCAACTGGACGTTGTTATGGAATGACTAATGGTTTACATGCCTGGAATATGGTTGAATATGATGGAGATTTTTATCATATTGATGCAACCTGGGATTTAAGTAAGGATAAAAATAAAGGCTTACTAGGGGCTTATACATATTTTATGGTTGATGATGATTGGATGAAAAAATCGCGGGAATTAAATATTTATGATGTTTTCCCTAAAAGTTGTGGATTGCAGTATACTTTTTTTGGATACAATGGCTATATGATTACTAACTACCATCAATTATCAGATTATATTTATCAGCGATTGAAAGAATATCCTAAAGAGGTAATTGTTTATATTGAAGATCATCAGCTTAGTTATGATATCTTAAATACTGCTTATTTAAATGCAATCAATAGACTTGATATTAAAGATAAACTTATCAAAGAAAAAGTTTATTATGATATTGATGTCAAATATGGAATTGCTCGAATTATTATTGAATAAATAAGAGGTTAGATATGTTTAAAGAGGGATATAAGTTTTTTGAACAAAGTTTGAAAAATGAAGAGTTAACATTTTATCAGCGATGTTATAGGGCAATCAAAAATCGTCAGATGTCAATTATAGTTGATTTTAAGCAAATCAATATTAATCGAGCAAGGGAAATTATTAAATATGTTTATGAAGATAATCCTAGTTTTTTCTATTTATCACCGTATAAATTAAGTTACAATGATAATGGCTGCATTTATTTTAATTATATTTATGATAAAACAACAACTATAAATTATGAAAATCAGATCAAAAAAATATTGATGCATTTTTTTGATGATTATCAAATTTTAAAATTACCTAAGTACAATCAGATATTAATCTTTCATAATTGTATTTCTAGTCTAGCCAATTATGATCAGATAGTATCTTCAGGTGGTAGTGGTGTTGATGAAGATTATAATATTATTGGTTTTTTTCAAGGAAAAGTAGCGGTCTGTTACGGCTTTTCTTTAGTATTTAAATTACTTTGTGATTATAGTGGAATCAATTGTTTAGTTATTAGAGGAAAAACTAAAGGAAATCACGCCTGGAATATGGTTGAGTACAACGGGAAGTTTTATCATATTGATACTACTTGGGATTTACTTGAAGATAACAATAATGTAGGCATTTACAAATTTTTTATGGTCGATGATTTATGGATCAAAAAATCACGAACAATCAACGCTATTGGCAATTATCCTAAAAGCTACGGTTTGCAATATACATATTATGTAAAAAATAAGTATATGGTCAATGATATTAATAATTTAAGTCAATATTTTTACGAACGTTTGAAGGAATATCCTAATGAAATCTTTGCTTATGTCACCGATAAACGTCTTAGCTGGGAAGTTATTAATCGTAGTTATAGAGAAGCCAGTGATAAATTTAGACAGTTAAATAATCATAATTTCAAAAGTAAATGTGACAAATATTGGAACAGCAAATACGGAATTGTCAGAATTATTTTAGGAGGGTAAAAATGGGAACATTAAATTATTTAGAAAAAGTACCACTGCAATCTGGTGGTGAGTGTGAAATTATTGATTATGTAAGTGAAGGTGGGCAGGGATATATTTATGCCACAACTAATCGAAAAATGTTGAAGTGGTATAAAGAAGACTTCAAAAGTAGTCAAATAAAAAAGAATATTAAACAATTAGCAAGTGTTAAGTCCCCGTACCCTAATCTTACTTGGCCCTTAATGATGACTCAAGATTATAAAGGTAGCTTTGGTTATATAATGAATCGGATTCCCAGTGGCTATGTACCACTAAATTACTTTATTTTTGATGATAAATATAATTTAAATGTTGAAGAAATATTACAGGTTGGTTATGCCATAGCGGCTAGTTTTAATGCAATTCATAAACAAGGCTATGTTTATCAAGATATTAATCCTGGTGGTATTTTTATTAATAAGCAATTAAAAAGTGTAATTATTTGTGATTTGGATAATTGCAATAAAGAAGGCGAGGAGTTTGTTGTAGGAACACCGATGTATATGGCACCTGAGCTGGTAACCAAGATGTCTAATGTCAACATAGATACGGATTATTATTCTTTAGCAGTTGTTTTATTTAGATTGTTTTATATTAATCACCCTCTAGAAGGGGAAAAGACCTGGTCAAAACCATTAGATGCTCAAGATGAAATTGAATATTTTGGCAAAAATCCAGTATTTGTTTGTGATCCAATTAATCACTCTAATGGATTCTATCGGGATTGTACATTAGCCCTTGAAAAGCGGTGGCGTTGGTTTCCACCGATATTAAAAGACACTTTTACTAAAGCGTTTACAACCGGTTTGAAAAATCCGAAACGAAGAATTGATGATGAAAAGTGGATGGAAGTAATTAAACAAAGCTATGATTGTTTTGTTAAAAAGAAATTTGATATGCAAATTAAAGAAGGATTCTTTTCACTAGAAACAATTAGCTATTTAAAAATCAATATTAATGGTCAAAAGACTTTGATTAGTGATTATAAAAAAATTTATGGTTATATTTTTGATCGTAATGAAATATTTACAACAGTTTTGTTTGAAAGTCATGAAAATAATGTAATTACTATCTGTAATGATGAAGTAATTATTAATAATAGAAGAATGCAGAAAGGAGATAAACTAACTCTTAGGCGTGGTGATATCATTGAATATCATCAAATCAAAGGGATAGTTGAATAGAAAAATGGATGATAAATTTATCGATAATAATGATTTTATTAATAGTGCTAAGAAAAAAAGAATGTTGTTTATTTTAGTAGTGGATACATCAGCTTCAATGAAAAATAAAATTGAAATTGTCAATGATGCTATGAAAAGAAATATTACTAAAATGAAAGAACTTGATTTATCACATAATATTGCTAAGGTGGCAATCACTATTTTAGAATTTGATAAAGATGTTCGCTGGATTCCTGAAAAACCACAAGAAATCAACAATTTTAATTTTATTGATATTGAGTGTAGTAATACCGGACAAAGTAATTACAGCAAATTATACCAATCTTTAAATAATAAATTAAATAAAGAAGATTTATTAGAAAATGCCAGTGATTATCATCCAATAATCTTATTGATCAGTGATGGTAAGCCAACCGATGAGTACGAAGACTATCTAAGTGAATGTGAAGAAAATGAATGGTTTCATCGGGCTACTAGAATTGCTTTGCCAATCATTACCGAAAAAAACATGAACGAAGAGGAATATCGTGACTCAATTGATTATGAGTGTATTATGGATTTTACTGGTCAAAAAGAAGAAATGATTTTTATGATTTCTAATTTGGATAAATTAGCGGATATATTAGATATTGTTACTATTACAACAATTAAACATGAAAATAAAGAAAATGAAAATGATGATGATTTGAATTTGGACGATCCATTTAATGATATAAGAAATAAAATTCTCAAAATTGAAATATGATGATTGATGTTTTTAGCTATCTTCACATAAAAAAGAAAAAATTACAACAAAAATTACCATGTGAAGATTATAGTATTACATATCAAGACGATGATAAAACCATTGCCATTATTAGTGATGGTCATGGAGATCGACGCTGTTTTAGAGCAAATTATGGATCGAAGTTTGCTTGTTATGCCGCTTTAGAAATTTTAAAACCAATAAGTGATTTTTCTGATGATAATTTAAGAAATCTTTCCAATCAAATCTTAGATAGATGGCGCTACCAAGTAATGAAACACTATCATACTCAATCAAAGACAGATTATGATGACAACATTTATTTGATTTATGGAGCAACACTTTCAATTATCATCTTAACCAATAATAAAATGATTTTAA
Organism: uncultured Thomasclavelia sp.; assembly: GCF_944324745.1. GTDB lineage: Bacteria > Bacillota_I > Bacilli_A > Erysipelotrichales > Coprobacillaceae > Thomasclavelia. The sequence continues at coordinate 36,031 of NZ_CALUXO010000080.1, forward strand.
TGAATATTGGTGATAGCAAATGTATGGCTTTGTTTGAAAATAATCAGTTTGTATCTATGATAAAAAACAAATCAATTACACCAAAATCATTAAGTGATCCTAAAATTAAAATGGATATTTATTTGGTTAGACAATTACCTAAAGCAATAATGTTTACTAGCGATGGTGGTAGTAGCTTTGAAGATGAAGGTGAATTTGTCAAAAAAGTAGAAAATTTGTATTTAACTGATCGTATTAAATTTCATAACAATATGTTAGGTTTAGTAGATTATTTTTCTAGTGATGATGATGTTTCAATGATTTGGATTTATCGACAACCAGGGGGTGAAAATAGTGAAGGTTAATCATAGTATTGAAGGATTAAATAAATTGCAAGATAATATTAATACTTGTAGTAAAAAAGCTAACGAACAGTTACAAACAGAAATCGAGATTCGTAATGAAGTTGTTAGTACCATTAGAAAACAATATCAACACTCTTATCAACAACTTGAAAAGCAATTGGAGTTAGAAGAAAAAGATTTCGATTCCCTTAAACGAACTTATGAAGAAATTGAAAAGCAGATGGATGCCATATTGAAAGAAAAGTTTGAACAGGAAGAAATGAATGCAGTCAAAACGCAATGCATTGAAGAGTATAAACAAGAATTGTTAAAATATTATGATTTAAATAACAAAAAAGATAAATTATATTATCAAAAAACAATTGATAGTTATTCTAAACGAATTAAACAGGCTCAAAAGCCATTTGAATGTGATAAAAATTTAAAGGTTATCCAAGAATGTCGTCGAGCTTTACAAATTAGTGATGAAGATAGTTATATTGAAAATAACGAAGATATCAAAAAAGCTCAGGCAATTTTAAAAAATCGCATAGAACAAATTGGAATGGATTTAAAACAATCATTGCAATTGGAAAATGATGTAAAAATTCCCGGACTAACAATTGGAAAAATATTTGTTAGTAATGAATATTTAAAAGAATGGTATTATCAAGATATTTTATTAGAAGTATTAAATGGTAAATATGAAAAGAATTGTTTGAAAATGATGTTTAATGATGAATTAAATGATTACGTTATAATTGCTGGCAGTAAACACGGACAGGCAATGTTACAGCTATTAGAATTTAGTACGATGTTAGATAGTACGAAAGAGGCTATTCATATTTATTATGACTATCAAACAATGCCAACTTTATTTACGGTTCCTGGATATGATAATTGTCAACCAGTTACTATTAATGATGATTTTGTTTTACAGTTACAAAAAGAAATTAATGAATATCCTGATCAGATGATTTCGATATTTATAGAAAATGGTCGTAATTTAACACCTGCTTTTAAACAATTTATGGTAGATAAACCCGATAATATTCAAATAGTAGTTTGTCAGCCTAATCCAGATGATACAAAATTATATGAAAATTATATTCGATTAAAACATTATCAACCAAATGGGGGAATTGAATGTTTTGTGATTAATGGAAAATATGATTTGTATTTAAATCGGATCAATGAAAAGGGAATCAATAGATTACAAAATAGTCACCCTGTACCGATTGTTAAGGTTAATAATTTTGAACAATTCTATCAAGATAATTTAAATCAAAATAAATATTTAATCAATAATGAGTATAGTATATCTTTTGATGATAATTTAATTGTTGTGTCTAAAGATGAAGCTAAAAGAAGATTATATTTAGCGCAGTTGTTGTTACCAAGATTAAACCAGCAGGAAATAAAATATGTTTATTATGAAGATTACAGTGATACAATATTAAGAAGAATTATTGATCAAAATAATTTTGAAGAAATCATGCCTGATATGATTGAATCAATGATGGATGATTTATTAAAAGATGATAGTTTAGTAGTTTTATTTGATCCTACGCAAGAAGTATTAGGATTTATCGAAACAATCTTGGATATGGGCCATATAATTATGACTAGTGAAGAAGTTATTGAGGGTTATAAAAACTTAATTTTGGATGATAATGCGATTGAAGAAAACGGACAAAAACAACAAGTAGAATATAAGTTTTTATCAAGTGAGTGTTTAAATAAGCTGATGGAAAATAAAGAGTAAAAGGGGGAAAAGCTAATGGCATTTTTAGTTGGAATCAATATGAAAAGCGATAATACTATCTGTCTAGTACATTCAAAAGTTTATAGCTTTAAGCATCCTGAAATATTATCATCATTTTTACATGATAAGGATGCAAAAATATTATGGTATAGTAATGATTTATCTGCTTATCAAAAAAATCTGATCGATAAAAATTATCATTATTCAATTAAAAATAGCCAGCTAAGTCCTTTGGATATTACGACGATAATATTAAGTGATATTTATAAAAAAATAAAAAGTATATTGGTAACTAAAGATGCTATTAATGCTGTTATCGCAGTTCCAGCAATTTTTCCAACGCAAGCTACTAAAATCTTAGTCGACAGTGCTAAACGAGCCGGATTTAAAGAGGTAAAAACAATTAAAGAGCCGATGGCAATTTTGATTCAATATTTTAATCGTGTGGCATTTTATAAACAAAATGGAGTTTTTGTCACTGTATCTCTTAGTGATAACTATTTAGATATTGGAGTTATTGAAGTAACTGATAATAAGTATCAAACATTATATGTTGGTGGTGCACTGTCATTAGGTGGTAGTGATTTTACTAATGTTATTATCAAAATGATTGAAGATGAAATCTTAAATAATGAGTTATATGGTTGTTTAGATTTATCATGTCAAAAAATTGAAGAAAATAGTAGTTTAAAAAAAGTGTTTTTATCTAATGAAAGATATCAGTTAGTAAAACAACAAATAATGTGGGCGGCCAAACGGACTTTAATTAATCTGTATCAAAATTCTAAAGCTACGATTAGTTTGCCAGATTTATATCAACTGGCAGAAAAATCAATTGATTTAAAGATGGAAATCACACTTGAAGATTTTAAAATGAACGCTGGACCTATGTTATATCGCTATAAACAAGTATTGCTTCAGGCTTGTCAGGCTATTGATGAGAAAAAGAAAATTGTTAGAGTGATTGCTTCAGGTGACTCAATAATTCTTTCAATGCTAAAAAATATTATCTATGATGTTTTTAAGCAAGAGCCTTATTCTTATAGCTATATGCAAGAAATAGCTAATGGAGCGCTTCTTTGGGCTGAACAAGCTAATGTGATTAGGCTTATTAATAAATTACCGTATCATATTGGAATAGATTATGGAGATACTATGCGCCCATTAATTGAAAAAGGAAGTACTTATCCTCCCAAAATAAGCGAAACTAGATATTATGCTAAATTAAATCAAGAACAAACGAGCATCTCCTTTAGTATTTATGAAGGAAATATTTTAAATAATTTAAGTGACAGTCGCAATTATCTGCTAGATAGCTTTAAAATTAGTGATTTGCAGCCTTTATCAAGTGATCAAGCAGCAGTTAGCTTAACGCTTAGTATTGATGAGGATGGAATTTTACATATTGATGCTCAAGATTTATATGATAATACTAATGCATATCATAATATTAAAGAAAAAGTTGAAATTAACAATACCTATGTTATGACTTTTGGAATGAACCGTAATTTAATTGGAAAGATTGAAAATAATCAATTTAAACCAGTAAGGTACAATAGTTTAATTAATTATGGTGATCATTCAGCGGAGTTTTATAGTCGAATCAAAATTACTACTCATAGTGTTGTTGTCGGTAATGGGGCTAAAAACACTGATGAGGGAATCTATATTGATGATGTAGGAGATGTTTTTAAAAATTATAATTATTGTCTATATAACTTAAATAATGGAATATATCGGGTTCATGATGTTATTAAACAGTATTTTGCATATATTAAAAAGGAGCTTGTTGTTCATCAAGATGTTGATAAACCAATGGTACTAGTAGTACCATATAATTATACAGTAAAAGAGAAAAAAGAGTTATTGGATATTTTATTATCACTTTCATATCAAGTAAGGCAATTAGTTGAAGAACCAGTAGCGGGCTATTTAGGCTATTTAAACCAGATAAATCAGGATATTAAAGATCAAGACTATATTATGTTTATTAAGATTGAAGATAAATTAGTTCAAGTTAGTATCTTTAATGTATCTTATCAAAATTCAACAGTAGTGTTTAATCTTATAAATAAGGTGGAAAAAAAGGATTTTGATTTTGTTAATTTATTAAGAACCTATTTTGTAAATGTGATGAATATTGCGGATTATTCTAAACTGTCTAATGCAGATAAGGAATCATTAGATAATGCAATTAATGATTTGATTATTGATTTTAAAAATAGAAAAAATAATCGTTCGACATTGTATATTGGTCTATTAGATGCTGAAGTAGAATATGAAGCGGAGTTTTCTAAAGTAGAGTTTAATAAGCTATTGGAAGATATGGGAATTTTTAAAGATATTGATAATATTATTATGGATATTTTAAAGCAAAGCTCTCAAGTACCACAAATTGATCATTTGATTTATGTTGGTAATGTTAGCACAGTATTTGGTATTCAAGAAAAAATAAATAGTTATTTAAATATTGATCAAAAAATCATGATCAATGTAAATGAAATGCTTTGTTTAGGTGGTGCTTTAGGAAGTACGATTGAATATAAAATCAATAGCAGCGAATAAACTTATTGATAAATGGTAATTAAAAATAAGGAGGGAGAGTAAATGTGTTTTTTTGAAGAAGAGGGTAATGAGGCAATTGGAATTGATTTAGGAACAAGAAATTCGGTTGTCGTAAAATTTAATAGTAAAGGGGATTATACGTTTCTAGAAGAACATGGTCGACAGGTAATAAAGTCGGCACTATATTTTAATTCACCAAATGATATCTTGTTTGGAGAACGCGCTGAAGCTAGGGGACTATTACATCCTAAATCATTGCTAAGATGTTTTAAAAGAGGCTTGACAGGTGATACTGGGAAATTGGTTGCTGGGCGTTATCAAATTGAATGTGCCGATGGAACAAAATTATTATTGACTCCTAAAGAAGTCAGCAGTAATTTTTTAAGAAATTTAATTGATCGTTTCAATGACCAAAATGGTTGTAATGTTCGTAAACTAGTATTAACAGTTCCAGCAAAATTTGGGTATTCTTTATGTGCTGCTTTACGTCAAGCAGGAATTCTAGATGTGGGAATGGATGATGTTTTAATCGTTCAAGAGCCTGTAGCAGCAGCTATTTGTTATGACTTTGAAGTAGAAACAATTCCTAATAATTCGTCACTATTAGTTTATGATTTAGGGGCTGGTACATTTGATGTTTCCTTGTTGAAAAGAAAAGAAGATGGTACTTTAGAGTTTACCGATACTAATGGTGATGTTCATTTAGGTGGTGAAGATTTTACTGAAAAGGTATTTATTGATGGAAAGAATTATTTCTTTGATAATGAATTCTTTGATCTAGATGATAAAAACAATTTTGATAGTGAAGAAGAGTATGCTAAAAATATTGAGGTTTTAAGAGATGTTGCTGAAAAGGCAAAAGAGGAATTATCATTATATACTCAATGTGATAAACCAGTAACTTTCAGACAACATGGAAATAAAGTCGATTATAATTGGATTATTACCAAAAATCAATTTGATGCGATGATTGTTAGTTATATTAATCGTTCTATTGAAAAAATCGATGTGTTGTTGAAACGAAATAATATGACAAAAGATGATGTAGATCGTATTTTGGTTGTTGGTGGGAGTTCATTAATTCCACTGGTTGATAAAAAACTGAAGGATTATTTTGGCGGTGATGATAAAATCGTCAAGAATTCCGATAAGGAATTAATGATTGGTAAAGGAGCAGCCATTATCGCAAATCAAATTTTTCAAGAGGAATCGGATACTTTAAGAGATGCGATTAGTTTTTCTGGGATGATTCAAAAAATTTCCGATACAATTGGTGTCGCAGTTGGAAGTTCAAGCAATGTCAAAGAAATAATTCCTCGTGGGTCAAAAGTTCCTCTCAGTATTACTTTAAATTATGAGTTAAGTCAGTTAGTCAATAACGATAATTGTATTGATATTTCATTTCATAGTTATGATGATATTGAAATGAAAAATAAGATCGTTGTTGCTCATGATTCTAATGTTGAATACATTGGAAAATATATTAGCTCTAATGTTGCTGGTTATCATGAAAATGATCCGGTTAAAATCAAAGTTTCAATCAATAATGAATTTATAATTAAAGTAGATGTAGAGGTGGCTGGCAATCAATTAAATAGTGGTACAGTAAGAAGGGATGGTATGTAATGTTATTGGAACATGAAAAAATTAAAAAGATAATTAATGAAGGTAATGAGTTATATAAACAGTATCTATCGTTAAATACATATCAATTTAAAGAAAATTCTTTAGAGTATTTTTTCATCCCGAAAAATAAGGATATTTTAAATGGTGATATTGAAACAGTTAAAAATTATCATCAATATACATTAACACTGCTTCAGGATTTAATTAAAGAATTGGATAAGATTAATGATAAAGAAGGAATTGCCAATCGGGTAAAAGAGCGGATGCAAAGGGTTTATGATAAAATTGCAACAAAGAAAATTGTTAAGCCGACTTTTAGTAAGTTTGATATTCAAAAATATTTTAACGAGGTCACCAAAGAGATTATTGAAGCCTATATTGATTATCTTGATTATTTGCAATCACAAATTGAACAGAAAAATAAAACAGCAGTTAATATTGTTGAAATGTTAAATTCTTTTTTACAAAGAATTAATATTTACTCAGTTACATGCAATGATGGTGATGATTGGGATGAATTAAAATTTGAACCAGAAATTAATGTAATTGATAATATTACCGATGATAAAAATAAAATCGATACTATTCATAAAGTATATCGATATTGTTATTTGATTGATTATAATTCTTTGGGAAATTCATTCGTTTTATACCCAGGTAAAACTAGTATTTGGAAAGGAAGGTAAATATGGGAAAATATGCAATGACTTTCGGAAGCGCTTTTAATTTAATTGGTGAGTTAGATGGGAATCAATTTAAACCTAAAAAGTATAATACTCTAATTAAATACGGTGATGCTTCTGCTAGATTCTATAGTCGAATTAAAATTACTGATAAAGATACTGTAGTAGGTAATAGTGCTACTGGTAATAGTCAAGATGAAATATATATCAATAATGTTGGACAAGCTTTTAAAGATGATATTGATAAAACTTACCAAATTAATAATAAAAAATATACTATGAAAGATATTGTAAAAGAATATTTTATGTATATCAAAAAAGAATTAGATAATCATCAACAAAATGATCCAATAGATTCAATGACACTAATTGTGCCTTATGAATATTCGGAAACGCGAAAACAAGAATTAAAAAATATTCTTAAATCCATTTCATTTAGAGTTGATCAAATATTAGAAGAACCAATTGCCAGTTATTTAGGTTATCTAAAACATACGAATCAAGAAATAAAACATAAAGATAGTTTTATGTTGATTGGAATTGAAGATGATAATATTAAAGTTAAAATTTTTGATATTGAGTATAAAAAATCACAATTGATCTTTAAATTAGATGGAAGTTCTTTTGACACCTCTTTTAGCTTCTTTGATACTTTAAGAAAATATTTTTTAGAAGTTATGGATGTTGATGTCAGCTATGATAAATTGACAGCCACTGACCAAGATTTATTGGATACGGGAATTAATGATTTACTTAAAGATTTTGATAGTCGAAAAAATGATAGTGCTAATTTATATATTGGTTTGTCAGATATTGGAGCTGAATATGATAATGATTTTTCTAAAGATATGATCATTGAATTATTTGAAAAAACTGGAATCATAAAAAGTATTTATCAAACAATTGATGAATGTATTGATCAAAGTCGTAAAACTAGAAGTGATATCAATAAAATTATTTATACTGGTAATATTAGTACTATTTTTGGAATTCAGGAAAAAATTAATCGGGACTTTAATTTAAACCAGGACTTGATGTTAGATATTGATGAATTAACTTGTTTAGGTGGTGTCAGCAACAATAACTTAACTTACAAAATTGAAGATCACTTAAAACAAATTGGAATTGGGGTATCTAAAAAAGTTAGATTTTTACGAACTGTTACTACTTTTAAAACCATGATTCCATCATATTCAAGTATTAAAGCCCAAAGTTTAAAAATTAAAATACCTGCATCTTTTAAAGGAAAGCTAGGAATATATGAAGGTTATAATGGAGCAATGATTGGAGATTGTACGTTACTAAAAAATATCGATCTTTCTGGATATAATGATGGTAATCATTTGTTTGCATTAGAAAGAAAAGCTAGTGGCGGTAGTGTTACATTACTCATTTATAATAAAGAAGGTTCGATAGTAAAAGAATTCAATATCTTATAGGAGGGGAAAAGATGCAATTTTATGAATTAGAAGTAAATGATGTTAATGAAATTATGCGCATAGTAAATAATATAATTTCTAAACCTCAGGCAATAACATATTTAGAAGGAAATTTTTCAAATAACACTATTAATTATATAATAAAGCGTTTCAATCAGTGTTTAGCAGTGACTGAAAATAATATTTGGATATATTATAATGGGCCGTACTTTTATTATTGTGGGGAAAAAACCATTAGACAAGTAATAAAAAAATTAAGTGATAATAATACAAGTCAAAACAGTTCTCATGAAATTGAGAATAAATTAAATGCTATTGAGCAAAAATTAGAAAATATTCAAACTAAGCATGAAACAACTAATTATAATGGGTTGTTATCAAATATTTTGAAACCATCAAATGAATCATTAAAAAATATTTCAAAAAAAATTGATTCTTTAAATAATATGATTACTTTTCAATTTAATAGAAGTAATAATAATGATGTAACCAAAGATTTATCTGATATTATTGATAAGATTACAGATTTAAATAAACAATTAGGTTTTATTGAAGATGATTTAAAAGCCCAAAAAGATTTATTACGATCAATTCGTAATCAAGGTGAAGATGATATTGATAGCAGTAAACAAATAACTAGAAGTATTAATAATATTTTAGGAACGGTTACGTTATTAAAAAATGATATTGAAAATATCAAAGTTAGTCCAGAAGAAGTTTCAAAAGATACAAAAGAGGAAGAAGTGGAAATTATAAATCCAGATGTTGCATTGTTAAAAGAAATGCATCAAACAGCAACTAAATTAAATGATCTAATTTTAAAAACTGCCTTAATGGTTGCTAAAAAAGGGGAAGCAACTGATGACGTTGAAGATAGTCGTGAAAATTTAAATGATCAATCAGATGAAAATACTGAATCAAAAGATAATCAAGATAAAACTAATCAAGAGACGATTAATGATGATATGGAAGATGCCAATAATCGAATTATTATTGAGGAATTAAAAGATTAGTTAAAGAGGAATAATATGGATGAATTTAGTGATGATATGATGGCAGCTGAACAAACGGAGCAACGTGGCAACATGGAAGATGATTTGAATTTAGAAACTGATAACGAATATGGAATGTAAATGGAGGGGAAGATTATGTCAATTTTAGTCGGAATTGATTTAGGGACAACTAATAGTGCCTGTGCAATTTATGAAAATAAACAATTACAATATATTAATTTTGATGGGTCAGAAATATTACCATCTTGTTTATATGAAGATGATAAAGTTTTATTGATTGGAAAAAAGGCAAAATCAAGAGGATTGTTGCATCCAGAAAATTATGTCGCTTCAGCTAAACGATATATGGATGATCGAAATTATCGTTTTAATGTAAATGGTAAAACTTACAGTCCTGAAGATGTAGCAACTGAAGTTTTGAAAAGAATTTATAATGAAATTAAGGAACAAACTGGAGAAAGTGATATTAGTGCTGTAATTACGATACCGGCTATTTTTAGGGACTATGCTATTGAAGCGACGATCAGAGCAGGACGTCGAGCTGGATTTAAAGATGTAAAAACTTTAAAAGAACCTATTTCATCTGTTATTGCTAATGGAATTGAAGAAAAAGCCGATGGTAATTATATGGTTATTGATTTAGGTGGGGGAACAACAGATATTTCAATTGTTACTGTAAAAGGTAATGATTATTATACTGCTAGTGTTGGTGGTGATGATAAATTAGGTGGTGATGATTTTACTAATGTCATCGTTAAGATGATTGAAGATGAAATCCTAAATGAAGAAAGATATGGTCATTTAGATGTTTCTTATGATAGTATTGCTCAAAATCCACTTTTACAAAGTATTTTTCCATCTAATGAAAAATATCGACAAATGAAACAAAAGATACTTAATGCTGCTGAAAAAGCAAAGCAAGCTTTGAGTTACGAATCCCAAACAGTAATTGATTTACCAGATATTTATAAAATTAATGGTGATACAATTTCTTTGTCGATGACAATTACGAGATCAGATTTTGAAAAAAGTGCTAGCCGATTATTCAATCGTTTCCAGGAAACAATTGAAGATGCGCTAAAAAGCGTAAAAAGAGAAGAAAATATTGATAAAAAGGATATTAATAGAATTGTTTTTGCCGGAGGCTCAATGAATTTGCCAAAGGCCAAAGAAATTATAAAAAAAATGTTTACACAAGAGCCATTAGATAAAGATTTAGATAAAATTGTGGCCGCTGGTGCTGCAATTTGGGCTGTTGTTGCCTTTGATGAAAATAAAAAAGGTACGGGAACTAAAGAGGTTGATATCAATCTAAAAAATAAACTTCCTTACAATTTAGGTGTTGATTTATTTGATGGCAGCTTTAGTCCTATTATTGAACAAGGAACTACATACCCACCAGAAGTCAAGAAAACAAGACCATATACAACAATTCGTGATGATCAAACAACGATTGTTTTTAATGTTTATGAGGGAAATGAATTATCTAATGCTAAAGATCCTGCTAATAAAAAAATATACCATTTTGAAATAAGTGGATTAAGACCAATGCCAGCAGGTAAAGCGAAAGTTGATGTCACATTTACTTTAAATGAAGAAGGTATGTTGTATATTCATGCTGAGGATTTAGATGGTGTTGCGCCACCATACGACAATCGTGATAATCCAGTTAATTGGAATGCTGAAAGGAAAACAAAGTAAAAATGAAAAAGATAGGAATTGATTTAGGAACAACTAATACAGTTGTAACTATTAATGATAATGATCAAATCAAAATTGTACCAATTGATAACGATAACTTATTACCATCAGTTTTTTACTATAATGAAAAAAGAAAAATCAAACTAGTAGGTAAACGGGCCAAAAATCGCGGTTTAATGGATCCAGATAATTATATTAAATCTACCAAGCGTTCAATAGATTCACCAGAAAAAAAATTTACAGCTTCTAATAAAACATTTAGCAGTGAAGATGTTGCGGTTGAAATTCTATTAAAAGTTAAAGAAGCTATCTATCAATACTTAGGACATGAAGAGGAATTAGAAGCAGTAATTACAGTACCTAATAACTTTACAACTAGTGCCGTCGAAAACACTAAAAGTGCTGGTATTCGAGCAGGCTTTTCTAAGGTTGAAACTTTAAAAGAACCGATAGCATCAGTTTTAGCTTATGGTGAAGAGATTAGACCCGATAATCATGCCATCTATTTTGTCTGTGATTTTGGTGGTGGAACCCTAGATATTGCTGTAATTAGATATGATGGTAATGAATATGAAGTTATTGCTACTGGAGGTAATGAAAAACTTGGTGGTGATGATTTTACTAATGCCATGATTAATTATCTTAATAATCAAATAATGGAAAAAGAAGCCTTAGATTATTCACTAGATTCAATTGAAGATAATGTTTTATTAAAAACAGTTTATGATAGTAATGTAACTTATCAAAGAACGAAAGCCAAAATTGCCCAAAAAGCTGAGGCAGCTAAGGTAGCTTTAAGCTATGAAACAAGTGTTAATGTGGCTATAGGCGAATTATGTGTTAAAAATGATCAATCAGTTACTTTCGAATGTGCTGTTACAAGTGAAGATTTTAACCAGTATTCTGAAGTGAAACGGTTATGGCGTGATTATAAAGAAGCAATCGAAGAAGTAATTGAAAAATTGAAAAGAGAAGATATTGAAGTTAGTGATATTAATCATGTTATTTTTGTTGGAGGTTCAATGAATTTACCTGAGGCTAAAAGAATTGTTCAAGAATTAATACCAGCCAATATTTTAGAAGATAATTTAGATACGATCGTTGCTATTGGAGCAAGTAGTAAAATGACCACTACTAAACAAATTACTCCAAGAGTAAATTTCAATTTGGGATTAAAAGTAGAGGGGGATAAAATCTCGGTAATTATTCCAGAACAATCAAAATATCCTATTGAGGCTTCTAAAATATATACTACGCTTGAAGATAATCAAACGATGATTTCTTTTGAAGTATATGAAGGAAATATTGTAGATGATGTATATGATAAAAAGAATCATTGGTTAGGTAAATTAGATTTAAGTGGTATTGAAATGAAAGAAGCAGGAGAGCCACAAATTAAAGTTACTTTTTCTTTAAATCAGGAAGGTATTTTGAAAATTACTGCTTTAGATTTATCTAATAATCACCAAGTTGATACCGAATTGAATTGGCAAGAATTAAAATATTAAATTGGAGGAATAATTTATGGCCATTACAGTAGGAATTGATTTAGGGACAACTAATAGTGCGTGTGCTATTTATAAAGATCGCCAATTACAATATATTAAATTTGATCATCTAGAAATACTACCATCATGTTTATATGACGATGGTAAAAGTTTATTGATTGGTAAAAGAGCTAAAGCCCGGGGATTAATTCATCCCGAATATTATATAGCATCAGCTAAACGAAAAATGGGAGAAAGTAATTATTATTTTAAAGCTGGTAATAAAGAATATAGCCCCGAAGATGTCGCAACTGAAGTTTTAAAAAGAATTTATAATGAAATTAAGGAACAAACTGGAGAAAGTGATATTAGCGCTATAGTTACAATTCCCGCTAATTTTAGAGATTATGCCTTAAATGCAACTAAACGAGCTGGCAGAAGAGCTGGTTTTAAAAATGTTAGAACATTAAAAGAACCCATTTCTTCCGCTATTGCTAATGGTATTGGTGATAATGAAACTAATGGAAAATATATAGTTATTGACTTAGGTGGTGGTACATTAGATCTTTCAGTTGTTTCTGTCAATAAATATAAATTTAGAGTACTGTATACTGGTGGTAATCCAGACTTAGGCGGTGATGATTTTACCGATGTCATTATTAAAATAATCGAAGATGAAATCTTAAATAATGAACAATACGGTTATTTGGATGTATCTTATGATAATATTGATGCTAGTCCAGTTTTACAAAATATATTTAAAAGTAATGAAGAGTATTTAAAATTAAAATCAAAAATTGCAGATCATGCTGAAAAAGCTAAGATTGCTTTAAGTTATGAACAAACTACTTACATCGATATTCCAAAGCTATACAATAGAAATGGAAATGATATCAGTTTTTCGATGGAATTATCAAGACAGCGATTTGAACAAAAAGCGCAAAGATTATTTAATCATTTTCAAGATAGTATAGAGGATGCATTAAAAGCTATTCAAAGAACTGAAAATTTGACGATTGATGATATTGATAAAGTGATTTTTGCCGGTGGATCAATGAATCTTCCTAAAGTAAAGGAAATAGTCTATAATTTTTTAAAAAAAGAACCTTTGGATAAAGATTTAGATAAAATTGTGGCCGCTGGTGCCGCTATCTTTGCCTATTCAAAATTTGAGGATGAAGGAGATTTTGATAAAACCGGGACAAAAGAAAAATTAGAAGTTTCTGATATGCTATACTATAATTTAGGAATTCTTGTTAATAGTGGTGAATTAAGTCCGATTATTGAAAAAGGAAGCATGCATCCACCAGCTATCGAAAAAACACGTGCTTATTATACACCAACCGATTATTGTACTAGTCTTCATATTGCAATTTATGAAGGAAATGTTTTATCAAACGCTAAAGATCCTGCTAATAAATTACTTTATGAGTTTAATATTAATGGCTTAGCAAGTAAACCGGCTGGTAAAGTAAGAGTTGATGTAACCTTTAGGTTAGATGAAGAAGGAATTTTACATGTTCGTGCTGAAGATGTTGATGGCATAGCTAAACCGTATGATAGTGATGTTAATTGGAATGAATTAAAAAAACAGTAGATTAAAAAGGGGTTGATCCTTATGGAAAATACATTACTTGCAAAGATTGAAAAACTACATACGACTAAAATGGGTGTTGATCGCATAAAAAAGAATCTTAATTTAAAAAATGATGATGTCGTGACTTATTGTAAAGATAAAATTTTAAAAGAAAATGCTATTATTTATAAACAAGGTAAGAATTGGTATGTTGAAGTTGATAAGATTAGAATTACAATCAATTCATCTAGTTATACGATAATTACCGCGCATATTATTAAATAATATACTAATAATAAATCCTGCTAAAGCACATTAATGGTGTTTGAAAAGCAGGCTTTTTTCTTTGGAATAATTAAAAAATTATTTTTAAAATATGAAAAATATTTTAAGTTCTGTCTATTGAGATTTATGAGTAATGGAGTATAATAAAATTAACAGTGCACGTGCACGGAAAAACATTTATATATGAGAGGAGAGATAAAATTATGAAAGCTGTTGTATTTGAAGATGTTGGACGTTTTGCAGTTAAAGATGTTGCAAAACCAACAATAAAAAAGGGAACTGATATGTTGGTTAGAGTAGATGCCTGTTCTATTTGTGGAACGGATGTGCATATCTTAGCTACACCACCAGGAGTTAATGCGACAAAAGGGATTATTTTAGGACATGAAATGGTAGGAACAATTGAAGAAATTGGTGAAGATGTCAAAGGATATCAACCAGGTGACCGTATTGTAATTGATAATAATATTCCATGTGGATATTGTGAGGAATGTCAAACTGGACATTATAACACTTGTTTGAACATGAATGCTAAAGGTGTAGATAGTGATGGGGTATTTGCTCAATATGTAGTTGTACCAGATAGTGCAGCTACTAAAGTACCAGCTTCATTACCTGATGACTTAGCTGTTTTCGCCGAACCAGTAAACTGTTGTATGGGTGGTATTCAAAAATTAGGAAATATGATGCCTGGTCAAAGTGCTGTTGTTTTAGGGGCTGGACCAATAGGTCTTTATTATTTGAAGTTATTACAATTAAAAGGAGCAGGAAAAGTTTTTGTTTCTGAGGTTTCTGAATATCGCTCAAAATATGCTCGGGATATGGGAGCAACAAGAGTAATTAATCCAACTAAAGAAAATTTAGCAGAAATTATTAAAGCTGAAACCAATGGTTATGGTGCTGATATTGTAATTGATGCAGTTGGTACATTATTGAATGATGCTTTATCATGTGTTCGAGCTTCTGGAACTATATTGTTATTTGGATTAAATGGTAATGCGACACAAACAATTTGTCAAAGTGATATTGCAACTAGAAATATTTCTATTTTAGGTAGCTATATTGGACACTTTACTTTCGAACCAACAATTCAATTGTTAAGTAGTGGTATTGTTGATTTTAGAAATATGATTACTCATCGTCTAACATTAGATGAATTTGGAATTGGGTTAGATGCAATGCGTAAAGGTGAAGCGTTAGAAGTTGTATTATATCCAAATAAATAAAAAGGAGATAAGAAAAAATGGATTTATTAATCGCTTTAATCCCAGCTTTAATGTGGGGAATCAATCCAACAGTGATTGGCAAAATTGGTGGTAAACCAATTCAACAGCAATTAGGAACAGCTTTTGGAGCAATGATTTTTGCAATAGTTGTGTTTATAGTAATGCAGCCACAAGTTACTATGGCAGTTGCTTTGGGTAGTGCTATTTCAGGACTATTTTGGAGTGTAGGGCAATTATTACAATATAAATCTTATCAGTTATTAGGAACTTCCAAAGCATTTGCAATTTCTACAGGGTTTAATTTAGTACTTAATTCTTTATTCGGTGTAATTGTTTTTAATGAATGGGATACTACTACTAAATTAACTTTAGGTTTTGTAGCATTGGCAATTATTATTTTGGGAGCAGTTTGTACTTCTTATAGTGATAATAAAGAAGAATCTAATACTAAAGCAGGGGTTATTATTTTAATAATTGCAGCAATAGGATTTACAGCATACTCATGTGCACCACGTTTTGTTAATGCTGGTGGGATTGAAGCAGTATTCCCTCAAGCAGTTGGAATGGTCATTGGTTCTTTGATCTTATGTTTATTTGAACCTAAAGATATTAAGAAATTTGATGTGATAACTTTTAAAAATATGTTACCAGGTTTGATTTGGTCAGTAGCTAATATTGCTTTGATTTATGCTAATTTATTAAATGGAGTGGCAATTGGATTTACATTATCACAAATGTGTGTTGTTGTTTCTACAATTTGTTCATTAGTGTTCTTAAATGAAAATAAATCTAAAAAAGAATTGAAATATACTATTATCGGTGTTGTATTGGTAACAATTGGATGTATATTAGTTGGATGTACTAAAATTTAAAAAAGAGGATTTAGTGTAAACAGAGTATTAAAAGTAGAAGTTACTTATAGACAAAGAATCTATTAAAAGAGTGTAAATATATTTATCAAATAAGTTCTACTATGATATTTAAGAAAAATATGCACACTAACGGATGAAGTAAATTAAGGGAGCTTTCAAGATGTAAAGCTCCCTTTTAAATATTATATTGATTATAGATATGAATCGGTAAATACTGAGGCCCTTGTGGCAATTGTTTTTTATGAATCAAATATTCGCATAAACATGTGATAGTCTGATACCCCTGTAAAAAAGCATTTTGATCAACAATGTAATCAATTTCCCCATTAGCTAAAGCATCATGATATTCAGGCATTAAATCAAAGCCTAAAATATAGGGCTTATTAGATAAATTAAGATCTTTTATGGCTTTAACGATCATATCGACATGAGAACCCATGGAAACAATTGCATCATAAGATTTTTTTGATAAAGTATCATAAATATAACGATAAACTTCATTGATTTTGTCATGAGTATAAAAAACATCGGAAAGATAAATGCTAGGATAAGATTTTAAAACTTGTTTAAAGCCTTCAAGTCGTGATTGTTGCGATCTAATAATAGAATCACCACTTAATAGTAGAATCGTACTGTTTTCTTTTAATATATCTTTAATTAAACCACCAATACACATCCCTCCTTTATAATCATCGATTCCAATAAAACCGGTTCGTAAACTATTTGATAAATCAGTATTCATTGTCATGATTGGTATTTTTTGTTGTACCAGTGAATTAACTTTTTCTAAAACTATTTCATTATCTAAACCAACTAATGCCAAGGCATCAACGATAGGTTCTAATTCATTTAAAGCTTTGATATAGTCTTTAACCTCCAGGTAAGGGATATGTCGGATTTCTAATTCAATGTGATAATCTTTATATGTTTTAACTGCCTCTAAAGCACCATTTTTTATTATTTGAAAAAAAGAATTATGTTTTTCTAATAAAATTACGCCAATTTTATAACTTTTTTTTCTAGCTAAAGCACTTCCAATAGCGTTAGGTTGATAGTCATATTTTTCTATAATACTAAGAATTTTTTGCTTAGTTTCTTTAGAAACGTTACCGCGATGATGTAGTACCCGATCGACGGTTCCTCGAGAAACACCAGCCATTTTTGCAATTTGAGAAATTGTGAGTTTCACAAATACCACCTCTATTTAATTATTATAATAGCACGATAAAGTTTAGTAAAGGTTATTAATTTTTATAATATTTAAATTTCGTTGAATAAATTCATTAACTTTATTCAACGAAATGGCAAAATATAGTCGAGGAGGGCATATGATGGGTAAAAGACAGGAGGCCAAATTAGAAACCAGAAGAAAAATTATTGAAGCAGTAAGAGAGTTGCTTAATGAAAAAAAAGCCGAAGATATCAATATTGAAGAAATTACGACTAAAGCACAGATCGCTAAAGGAAGTTTTTATACTCATTTTAAAAGAAAAGAAGATGCGATTTCAGCCATTGCTTTATCAGAATATGAGGTTATTAAAGATTTAGCAGCAAATTTATCAGGCAGTGTCTATGATCAAATCAGTTATTATTTAAAACAATCAGTTATGATCATTGAAAAAAATACATTACAGGTGGCTCAACAATGGATGAAAAGTGTTACGGCTCCATTAGAAAATGAAGATACAGGAACTACTAAATATCACTATGACCAAGAAGCTATCAAAGAGATTTTGATGGAGGCTATTAATTCTAAGGAGTTAAAAGATACTCTTCCAGTTAATATAATTATTAATATCATTATTGATAATTATTATGGAGCAGTAGCTACCTGGTGTATTAATGGCGGTCAAGAGCGAAGCTTGATTGCTAGTATTGAAAATTATTGTGAATATAGTTTAAAACCATTAATAGATATTTATAAAAATTAAGGAGTGAGATTATGGAATATGTTACATTAAATAATGGAATCAAAATGCCAATGGAAGGCTATGGTGTATATCAGGTGCCTGATTTAGATCAATGTGAAGAAGTTGTTTATCAGGCTATTAAAACTGGATATCGTTTGATTGATACTGCAGCAGCATATATGAACGAAGCGGCTGTAGGGGCTGCGATAAAAAAAGCTATTAATGAAGAAATTGTTACTAGAGAAGAATTATTTATAACGACTAAATTATGGGTTCAAGATTATAATGATGTTCAAAGCGCTATTGATCGATCATTAGATTTATTAGGATTAGATTATATTGATTTATATTTATTCCATCAACCAATGGGAAACTATCTAGCTGCTTATCAAGTCATGGAAGAAAATTATCGTGCTGGTAAATTTAAAGCGATTGGTGTATGTAATTGTTATCCTCATGTTTTAGCTGATATTTGTGAAACAGTTGAAGTAATACCAGCTGTCAATCAAATTGAATTACATCCATTTTTTCAACAACCATTAGCTTTAAAAACTGCTAGTGAATATGGAGTGGTTTTAGAAGCCTGGGGACCATTTGCGGAAGGAAAATATGGGATTTTTAGTCATCCTGTTTTAATAGAAATCGGAAATAAATATCATAAAACACCAGCTCAAGTAGCTTTGCGTTGGAATCTTGATCGTGGAGTTGTTGTAATTCCTAAATCTGTTCATCAAGATAGAATTGAACAAAATTTTGATGTTTGGGATTTTAAACTTGATGAAAGTGATATAGAAGCAATTTCAAAATTAGATACTGGTAAAAGTAATATTGTAAATCATTTTGATCCAGAATTTGTGAAAATGATTCATTCAGTAAAAGTACATGATTAAAAAAGGAAGTGTATAAAGATGGAAATGATTACTTTAAATGATGGAAATAAAATTCCAATTGTTGGTTTTGGAGTTTTTACAATTCCTAATGATGGACCAACTTATGATGCTGTGCTACAGGCTTTAAAAGATGGATATCGTCATATCGATACTGCGGCTGCTTATTTTAATGAAGAAGATGTCGGAAAAGCTATTCGTGATAGTGGGATTCCACGTGAAGAAATCTTTATTACCAGTAAGTTATGGTTACAAGATCATGGGTATCAACAAGCTAAAGTGGGAATTGCCAGATCACTTAGAAAACTAAATGTTGATTATATTGATTTATATTTGATTCATCAACCTTATGGTGATGTCGTTGGTGCCTGGAAAGCTCTTGAAGAAGCCAAAGAAGCCGGTAAGTTAAAATCAATTGGTGTAAGTAATATGACACCTAAAATATACAATCAATTTGTCCCAGAATTTAAAATCAAACCTGCAGTTAATCAAGTAGAGTGTAATCCTTTTTGCCAACAAAAAGAACTTCGTGAAATCATGGCTCAAGATGATGTAAAATTAGAATGTTATTATCCTTTAGGTCATGGAAATCCTGAATTATTAGGTAATGAAGTTGTAACTAAATTGGCTAAAAAGTATGGTAAAAATGCAGGTCAAATCTTATTGCGTTTTGAAACTCAAGATGGCTTGATTGTTTTACCGAAATCAACTAATCCTGAAAGAATCAAAAGTAATATTGATATTTTTGATTTTGTCTTGACTGAAGAAGAAATGACTGAAATGAAAGCATTAGATACTGGTAAGACTAGTCACGATCCTGAAGCTCCAGGAGTTGAAGAAATGCTAAGAAGTGCTTTTGTAATTGAAGATTAAAGAAAAAGAAGATTAGATAGGTTCTTAAAAATTATGATAAGGACCCTTTTTTTCATTAACTTTTATTAATTTTGATTTTGCTATCTTAACAATCTCCTTTCGTTTTACATTTGTTAGTTTATACTTGAAGTATTTTAATCTTATTGAATTTGTGTTAATGAAATATTAAAAAAAATAGATGTAACTATTGACATTACATTAAAGCGGTGTTATATTTTAGATGTAATCAATAGAGTTACAACAAATCAAGAAATGGAGGAAATAGATTATGAAAATTGCAGTAGTATGTGCCAATGGTAAAGCTGGTAAATTAATTGTTAAAGAAGCAGTCGCAAGAGGATTAGAGGTAACTGCGGTAGTTAGAGGAGAAAACCAAACAGAAGCTAAAAATGTTATCGTAAAAGATTTATATGATTTAACTAGTGAAGATTTAAAAGATTTTGATGTTGTAGTTGATGCTTTTGGTGCCTGGGTAGAAGAAGACCTACCACAACATAGCACTTCTCTTAAACATTTATGTGATATTTTATCAGGAAGCAATACAAGATTATTAATTGTTGGAGGAGCTGGAAGTTTATATGTTAATCCAGAACATACAGTATGTGTGGCTGATGGTCCAGATTTTCCTGATGCTTTTAAACCATTAGCTGCTGCTATGGCTAAAGCTTTAAATGAATTAAGAAATCGTAATGATGTTAAATGGACATATATTTCACCAGCTGGAGATTTTCAGGCTGAAGGTGAAAGAACTGGGGCCTATATTCTAGGTGGCGAAGAATTGACATTGAATGATAAAGGTGAAAGCATTATTTCATATGCTGATTATGCCATTGCTATGGTTGATGAAATTGTTAGTGGAAATCATCTTCAACAAAGAATTAGTGTTGTAAGAAAATAATAGTTTGTGAAATTAACCAATAGTTAAAGATTTAATATCTTTTAGCTATTGGTTATATTACAATAAAAGATGAGGTGGTAAGAATGTTTTTTGAACAAGATTATAGTGATTCAGTAGCTAAACTGGCAAATAAAATTAAAGAAGCTGATTGTCTTGTTATTGGGGCTGGTTCCGGTTTATCAACTTCGGCAGGATTGACTTATACTGGTGAAAGATTTCAAAAATATTTTGCAGATTTTATTGATAAGTATCATCTACCAGATATGTATTCGGCTGGTTTTTATCCTTATGAAACATTAGAAGAGTATTGGGCATATTGGTCACGACATATATATTATAATCGTTATATTGAGGCACCTAAAAATACTTATCAAAAATTATTGAAGCTAGTTAAAGATAAAGATTATTTTGTCTTAACGACAAATGTTGATCATCAATTTCAAAAAGCTGGATTTGATAAAAAACGCTTGTTTTATACTCAAGGTGATTATGGATTATGGCAGTGCAGTAAACCATGTCATCAGCAGACGTATGATAATGAAGCTACAGTTAAATTAATGATTAAAAAACAAAAGGATATGAAAATACCATCTGATCTTATACCATATTGTCCTAAATGTGGGGCACCAATGACAATGAATTTACGATGTGATGATACTTTTGTCCAAGATGAGGGTTGGAATCAGGCTTATTTACGTTATGAAGATTTTATTAGAAGACACCAAAATTTAAAAACTGTTTATTTAGAACTTGGGGTTGGAAATAATACACCAGTAATTATCAAATATCCTTTTTGGAAATATACTAATCAAAATAAAAAAGCTATTTATGCATGTATTAATCTTGGAAATAATTTTTGCCCAAACGAAATAAAAAAACAAGCAATTTTAATAGATAATGATATTGATTTAGTGATAAATGATTTATTAGCATTAATGGAGGGATGATCATGGATCAAATTGAAAGATTAAAGTATCTAATTACATACTTAAGTGAAGAAGCAAAAATCGAAATAGATATATCAACGAATCATGATGATCTTTTTAATTTATATCGGGCACTAGTAAATATTCGCGAGGCCAAAGCAATAGATTCAGAATTTTTAAAAGTACAAGATGCGATGTTACAAGTTGAAAATACTAATAAAGGGATTGTTTCATTTGAGGATAATGATGATCAATTATTGGTATGGAAAGGTGATATTACTAGATTAAAGGTTGATGCGATTGTCAATGCTGCTAATAATCGAATGGAAGGCTGTTTTGTACCAGGACACCATTGTATTGACAATGCCATTCACAGTTATGCTGGGATTCAACTTAGAAATAAGTGTCATGAAATAATGAATAAACAAAAGTATTTAGAACCAACTGGCAAAGCTAAAATTACTAAAGGCTATAATTTGCCATGCAAATATATTTTACATACAGTTGGACCTATTATCACTGGAAAAGTTAGTAAAAAAGACGAGGATTTATTAGCATCATGCTATCAAAGTTGTTTACGTCTGGCTGAGGCGTATGGTTTAAAAACAGTCGCTTTTTGTTGTATTTCCACCGGAGTTTTCCATTTTCCTCAAAAATTGGCTGCTAAAATTGCTATTGAAACGGTAAGAGATTATTTAAAGAATTCTAGCATTGAAAAAGTTATTTTTAATGTTTTTAAAGATGAGGATGAAAAAATATATCAAAGTTTATTAAAGAATTGATGATTTATTCACAATTCTTTTTTTTGCTATGCAATATTGTTATACTTCTATTCAGTTTTTATATTGTACATCTTTATAAAATAGAATTACAATATGGTTAAAGATAATAAAAAGTACCTGGATATAAAAATTAGATGAGGTGATGAAAATGGAATATATTACTTTAAATAATGGATTAAAATTACCAAAACTTGGTTTTGGAACAATTGGTCAATCAGGTAATCAAATTACTGAAAATGTTAGTTTTGCTTTAAATAACGGATATCAACTAATTGATACCGCTAATCGTTATGGCAATGAAGTTGAAGTTGGAAAAGGTTTAAAAAAATCCGGAAAGAAACGCGAAAAATATTTTCTAGAAACTAAACTAGGACCAACTCTTTATGAAAATGATCAGGCAATCGATGATACTTTGAAAAGATTAGATGTTGATTATGTTGATGTAATGTTATTGCATCATCCAGTTAATAATTATATTTATGCCTATAAGATGTTAGAAAAAGCTTATAAAGCAGGTAAAATCAAAGCGATTGGGGTATCTAATTTCCCAGTTGAAAAATTACAAGAATTATTTGATCAATGTGAAATTGTACCTGCTTTAATGCAAGTAGAATGCCATCCGTACTATCCAGCTGAAGCCGTAAAAGAATTTTGTGACCAGCATCATATTGCCTTACAATCATGGTATCCATTAGGACATGGTAATACCGGTATGATCAATGATCCAGTTTTCGTAGATTTAGGAAAAAAATATCATAAAACTTCAGTTCAGATAATTTTAAGATGGCATACCCAAATGGGATTTGGATTAGTGCCTGGCAGCAAGTCATTAAATCACATTAAAGAAAATGCTGAAATTTTTGATTTTACTTTAACTGATGAAGAAATGGCATTGATTGCAACAGTAAATAAACATGAACCATTCTATAAAGTTACTAAAGAATCTTTACAAAAACTAGCAACAACTAAATGTAATTTTGAAGAATAAAGGAGAAAGAAACTATGGAATATGTAACATTAAGCAATGGCTTAAAAATGCCTATGGTTGGATTTGGAGTATTTAGAGTTCCTGATAAAAAAGAATGTCAAGAATCAGTTTATCAAGCTATTAAAGCTGGTTATCGGTTAATTGATACAGCTGCTTCATATACTAATGAAGATGCTGTAGGTGCTGCCGTAAAGCAGGCAATTGCTGAAGGAATTTGTAAGCGTGAAGACTTATTTATTACTTCAAAATTATGGGTTCAAGATATGAAAAACTATGATACAGCTCGGTATGGAATCGAAGCATCACTTAAAAAAAGTGGTTTAGAGTATATTGATTTATATTTGCAACATCAATCTATGGGTGATTATTTTGCAGCTTGGCGAGCTATGGAAGATGCTTATAAAGAAGGTAAATTAAAAGCAATTGGGGTCTCTAATTTCTATCCAAATGTTTTAATTAATTTTTGTGAAACAGTTGAAATTAAACCAATGGTAAATCAAGTTGAATTACATCCATACTTTACCCAAGAAGAAGCATTGGAAATAATGAAATATTATGATGTCATTCCTGAAGCTTGGGCTCCATTAGGTGGTGGTCGTTATAATCCATTTGAAAATGAAATGCTTAAAGCAATTGCTGCTAAATATCAAAAATCAGTGGGACAAGTAATTTTAAGATGGAATGTTCAAAGAGGAGTTGTTGTTATTCCAAAATCAACTCACATAGAAAGAATTAAAGAAAATATTGATATTTTTGATTTTGAATTGAATGAAGAAGAAATGAAACAAATTGCTTCATTAGATATGGGTTGTTCTGGATCACGAGCAAAACATTTTGATCCAGAGTTTATTAGAGGCGTATTAGCAAGAAAAATCCATGATTAAAAGTACAGTTTAGGCTGTACTTTTTTTAGGAATATAAAATCTTTGAAATAAAAAAGATGGCAAAAACACTTTTAAATATATCTTCTTTGATAATTACGACTATATTATCTATTTACATGAAAAAGGCAAACTAAGAGATGTTGCTTTTGATAATCTTCAAAAGACCATCCTCTGTTCCTCTATCCATC
>NZ_CALUXO010000081.1 GCF_944324745.1 uncultured Thomasclavelia sp.
GATTGAGTGCTACATTCGAAGAATGGATCATGTCAGCTGAATATATCATGGCTAGTGGTAACCCAAATGTCATTTTATGTGAACGAGGAATTAGAACATTTGAAAGCTATACTAGAAACACATTAGATTTACAGGCAATCCCAGTAATCAAGAAATTGACACATTTACCAATAGTAGTGGATCCAAGTCATGCTGGAGGAAAATGGTGGTTAGTTGAACCAATGGCCAAGGCAGCCATAGCCGCAGGAGCAGATGGATTGATGGTAGAAGTTCATAATGATCCAGAAAAAGCTTTATGTGATGGGCCACAATCATTAAGACCAGAGAAATATGACCGATTATTACAACAAATTTCTCAAATTGCACCAGTTGTTGGTAAAAAGCTATAATGGGGATAATTTGCCAGTAATGAATAAAATTTGTTAAAGTTGGCTAAAATACTGATATTTTTCTTGCAATTATTAAAAAATCTATATATAATAGGTACGTAGTTTAGAGTTAAAGGGGGGAATAGTTCGATGGCAAAAACTGTAGTAAGAGAAAATGAATCTTTAGATGATGCTTTACGTCGTTTTAAAAGACAAGTTTCTAGAACAGGAACCCTTGCGGAGGCTCGAAAAAGAGAGTTTTATGTCAAACCAGGTTTAAAAAGAAAATTAAAATCTGAAGCAGCAAGAAAAAACAACAAAAAAGGAAGAAGATAAAAATTGGGGGCTTGATTTAAGCCCTTTTTTGTTTACCTTTTAATATTTTTGACATTTACTTTAAAAATAATCATATAATTATTTAGGTGATAGCATGATCTATATCGATAATAATTATATTAGTATTAAAAACTATCAGGGTATTTTATTATTACAAAACAATCTTGTCGAAATCAAATTACCACAACAATTATTACAAATCACAGGACAAGAATTGGAAATTCGCTATTTTTGTCATGAAGAGATAGTTATTATTGGTAAAATAAGGAGTTTAAAATTTTCATGAAGTTTGGCTATGACTTATATGAGGTAATTTGTGATGACATTGTTTTATTACTAAATAGTTTTAAACAAGATCGAATTGTTATCTTTCAATTAACAAGAGTTGCTAAAGATACATATCGATTTTATATCCCGATTTATCAGCGTTTAAAAGTAAAAAAGTATTCATTAACATTAATTAAAAGTATTGGAGTTATTTACTACATCATTATTTTATTATTTAAAAAAATGAATCTTGTTGGTGCTGCTGCTTTTGCTATTACCTTAATTATCTGTAATCAGTTCATATTTAAAATTGAAATTACTGGTAATAATTTGCAGACTAATGAAATGGTTGAAAGTGTTTTACATGAAAATAAGATTGGAATTGGTGATTTAAAGAAATCATATCAGGAATTAAATGATCTTTATGATGATTTAAAAGCGGGGTTTAATGGTAAAGTTGATTATTTGAACATTTACCAGGAAGGCGGTGTTTTGTTTGTTGAATACACCAACAGTGTCTCGGCTAAAGAAGAAAAAAAGAATTTTCAAAATATTTATGCTAGTAAAGACGGGGTGATTCAAAAAATCAATGTTAGTAGTGGTAATATCATGGTTGCTGTAAATCAGTATGTAAAAAAAGGCGATTTGTTGGTTTCTAATACCATTACTGCTACCGATGGTCAAAGCAAGATCATTGCAACTGAGGGAAAGGTCATGGCTTATACGTATGAAACTTATGAAGCTGCAATTGATGCAAAGAAGATGGATGAGGGAGCGGCGTTTAGTTATTTATTATATTCGATTCGCGGTAAACTAGGAGCAATTGATAAAATAGATAGAGAAAAAGTAATTTCTTATGATATAATTGACAACAAGCGAGTACTAAAAGTACAATATATATTAATTGAAAATATTGCAACTAAAGAGGAGATTTAGATGAGTGAACAAATAAAACTAGAACAATTGAGCATTGAACAGCTCAATAATATCAGTGGCAATCATGACGAAAATTTAAAGCTGATTGAAGACACTTTAGGAGTTAGTATTTCTTTGCGAGGTGATGAATTAATACTTAGCGGGGATAATGAGGAAAATTTCATAAAAGCTAAAAAAGTTTTACAGGCTTTAATTGAATTAGTTGAAAAAAGAATAACTATCAGTCGTCGTGATGTTGTTTACGCTTTAAAATTAGTTGATCAGGATAATTTAGGTCATATTAATGAGTTGTATAATATTAAAATCACAAAGACTGCTAGTGGTAAGATGATTTATCCTAAAACAATGGGACAAAAAGACTATTATTTTGCTTTAAAAAAGCATGATGTTGTTTTTGGAATTGGTCCTGCTGGAACCGGTAAAACATATTTGGCAGTAGTTTTTGCAGTTGATGCTTTAAAAAATAATCAAGTAAAGAAGATTGTTTTAACAAGACCTGCTGTCGAAGCCGGTGAAAATCTTGGTTTTCTTCCAGGTGATCTAAAAGAAAAGGTCGATCCATATTTAAGACCACTATATGATGCTTTACATGATATGTTAGGTGTTGAACAGACGGAACGTTTGATTGAAAAAGGCGTTATTGAAATTGCCCCGCTAGCATATATGCGTGGAAGAACGTTAGAAGATGCTTATGTTATCTTAGATGAAGCCCAAAATACGACTGATAATCAGATGAAAATGTTTTTAACTCGTTTAGGGTTTAATTCAAAAATGATCATTACTGGTGATGTAACCCAGATAGATTTACCACGAGGGGTTGAATCTGGTTTAATTAAAGCTTTACGGATTTTAAAGGGAGTAAAAGGAATCGCTTTTGTAAATCTAACGGCATTAGATGTTGTTAGACATCCAGTAGTTCAAAGAATTATTGAAAGGTATGAAGGTAAAGATGAATAAGCTATTAATCATTGAAGATGATGTTTCCATCAATAAGATTTTATGTCATGAATTAAATAATAAAGGTTATGAAGTTGATAGTTTGTATGATGGTAAAGATGCCTGTGAGCAAATTTTGAATAATGAATATGATTTAGTGTTAGTTGACTGGATGCTTCCTTATAAGGATGGGGTTGAAATTATCAAAGAGTGTCGTGATCGTGGTTATATTAAGCCAATGATTATTTTAACGGCTCGCAGTGATCAAGATGATATTATTAAAGGTCTGGAATCTGGGGCGGATGATTATTTAATGAAACCATTTCAGGCTAATATCTTGATTGCCAGAATTGAAGCCCATTTGCGACGTTATCATAAGCACTTTAAAGAAATCATCCAATATTTAGATATTAAGATGGATTTAGCGAAACATGAAGTTTATGTTGGTGATAGTTTAATTAATTTAACTAAAGTAGAATATGATTTGTTGCAGATGTTTATTGATAATAAGGAAGAGGTTTTATCACGTCAGGAATTATTGATGAATATTTGGAATTTTAATTATGATGGTGATACTAGATTAGTTGATATACATGTTTTTAAACTGAAAACCAAGTTAAAAGAAAGTCAGGCCTGCTTTAAATCGGTTAGAGGGGTAGGATATAAACTGGTGAAAAAAGATGCTTAAAAACTATTTAAAAGTGTTTGGTGTTTTTTTGATTGTTCTAATATTATCATTAGTTCGTCCTGATCATAGTTATATTTTTATTACGTTTTTTATGATCGTAATGCTGGTCATTATTTATAATATTGAAAATGATTTTAAAAAGCAGATTAAGTTTTATCGTCGTGAAAAAGAAAATGAAATTCATGAGGTTGAAGGTGAAAAAGATTTTAATTATAAAATATTAAATTCTTTGATTAAAACTATGAATTTGCCAATGATTTTTGTTAATAAAGAAGGAAAAATCATGTTTACCAATCAACGTTTTCGTAGTGCTTTCAATATCAAACATTTAAGGGGTAAATATTATAAAGATATTTTTTCGGGACAATTGTTAAATATCGTTGATCAAAGTTATATTTTTGAACGTAAATTTACAGCAGCGGTGGCAATTGGTAAAAGTTATTATCATGTCGAGGCGACACCAATTTTTAAAGATGAAGCGGCTTTTGAAGGAACAATCATTTTATTTACTGACGTTTCTCAAGTTAAAGAAGTTGAACGGATGCAAAAACAGTTTTTATCAGATATATCTCATGAGTTGAAAACGCCAATGAGCGCTATTATTGGCAGTGTTGAAATCTTGCAAAAAGAAGGCGTTCAAAATAAAGATACATTTAATGAATTTATGGGTATACTATTGAAAGAAAGCTATCGAATGAAAAACATTCTTGATGATATTATTGAATTATCAAGATTAGAACGACCAGAAGCTACTTTGAATCCTATGGTAATTAATGTTAGTAATTTAGTAAAAGAGACAGTTGAATTATTTGAACCATTAGCTAAAGATAAACATTTATCGTTAGTTTATCAAACAAAAAAAGTTGCCAAAGAATTGATGTTGGATCCAGCTACGATAAAGACTATTTTAAATAATTTAGTTTCTAATGCAATAAAGTATTCTGATTCTGGAGTTATTTCAATAAAATGTACGAATGATGAAAAGAATTTTGTGATTATTGTTCAAGATGAAGGTATAGGTATTGCCAAAGAAAATATTCCTTTCATTTTTGATCGCTTTTATCAAGTTGAACGTTCTCGTTCAAATAAAACCGGAACAGGTTTAGGACTCAGTATCGTCAAAAAAATGGTAGAGTTAAATAATGGAATGATCGATGTTGATAGTACTCCTGGAATTGGTACTACGTTTACAGTGACTTTACCTATTTTAAGATAGACATTATTATTTTACAGATATCACAATGTTTCACACAATATAAAAACAATTTGAACAAAATAATTTTATATTATAATCGTGTAGAAAAAAGGAGTGGTAAATATGGAAGAAAGAGATCCATTTAATGAAATTAATAATGAAAGGGAAGGGGAATATCAAGATCCACCAAAAAATGTCCAAAATAACAAACATAAACATCGTTTTAATTTAAAAAATAGTAACATGAATGGCTTATTTAAAATTGTTATAACTGTTTTAGTTGTTGCTTCATTAGCGATGAATATATTCTTATTTACTGTTGTTATGGATAATAATGGCAGTAGTTCTTCATCAAATTCATCAAATAAAGTTGAAACAGTTAATTATGATGTTAAAAGTGATTTAACAGAAGTTATTCAAAAAGTAGCTGACAGTGTTGTTGGAGTTGTTGTTTATCAAAATGGTCAAGCTAGTGGTAGCGGTAGTGGTGTTGTTTATCAGGTAAATGGAAACAATGCTTATATTATTACTAATGAACACGTAGTTAGTGGAGCTAGCGAAGTTCAAGTCGTTTTTGCCAATGGAGAATCAGTAGATGCTACAATTGTTGGTGGTGATACATATAGTGATATTGCAGTATTACAATTAACAGCCGATTTTGATATGACAGCAATTGATTGCGGCGATTCTAGTTTACTAGAAGCTGGGGAAACAGTTTTAGCAATTGGTAGTCCGTTAGGAATTGAATATGCTGGTACAGTTACTCAAGGTATCGTTAGTGGTACTGATCGTACAGTATCTGTGGATACTAATAACGATGGTACTGATGATTGGGACATGAGTGTTATTCAAACAGATGCGGCTATTAACCCAGGTAACAGCGGTGGTGCTTTAATCAATGCTGCTGGTGAATTAGTAGGTATTACTTCAATGAAATTTTCTGATGAATCAGTTGAAGGTATGGGATTTGCTTTACCAATCAATGATGTAATTACTAATGTAAATCAAATTATTAGCGATGGAAAAGTAACTAGACCATTCATTGGTATTTCTGCAGTTTCATTATCAGATTATTCAACATATCAATTACGTTTTTATCGAATTAATACTAACTTAACTGATGGTATTTATGTTACTAATGTAACAAGTGGTGGTCCTGCTAGTGATGCTGGTATCCAACAAGGTGATGTTATTGTTAAATTTGATGGTACTGATATTACTACTTATCGTAGTTTCTTAACAGAATTATATTCTAAACAACCAGGTGATACAGTATCTGTTGTTGTTAATCGTGATGGTAATGAAATTACAGTTGATGTTACTTTAGCTGAACAGTAATTATTAAAGAGCCCATGAGGGCTCTTATTGTTTTTTATTGGAAGTTATTTTATAATATAAATAAACTATTTTTGAGGGAGGATTGTATGTATTGTCCAAAATGTGGTAAGGAGTTAGAACCAGGAGCACTCTTTTGTCCTGAATGTGGTAATTTAATCGTTAATGACCGAGACATAATTTCTAAACTAAATTTAAAGGAAATAAAAATTGCCGGTAGATCATTTAGTTTAATAACATTAGTTACTTTTATTTCATCTATTGTTTTAATTATGGCTTGTTTTTTACCATTTGTTTCCGTTGGATATTATGGTATTAGTATAGCAAATGCGGGCAGTGATTTTATTATCTTTATTATTTTAGCTTTGCTAATTAGTGGGCTTGTCTATTTTAAAAAAGATCTTTTAGCTCTATGCGTTGCCATTGTAACAGTTGTCTTTATGCTGGTAGAATTAAATGGTGTAAAAAGTATTATTGGTAGTATTGCTCATTTATCGATGGGAGCATATTTGATGATAGTGGCAATTGCTGGTTTGTTTATTAGCACATTATTAATTTATCTTTATAATAAACGAGTAAGCTGACAGTTTTGTTGGCTTTTTTTGTTATTGACTTAATTGTGGTTAAACTATTAGAATTAATAAAAAGGGGAAAAATCATGAATTGGCAAATAAAACAACTAGTAGCTAAATTAGTCAGACAGCTTGAAGATCATCAATTAGAAACAAATTTAGATTTAATGATAAAAGATGGTGAATTAAGTATTTTACCAGAGTCTCAAAAATATGTATGTGAGTTTATTAAGTCAATGGAAAAACTGGTTAAAGAAAATAAAAAGATTATATATGATCAAGAAGATGATCAGGGTGTTTTTGTTACTTATGTTTTAAATATTTTGTTTGAGCAACAAAAAATCTATCAAAATGTCGTTGAATTATTAGCTGATCTAAAGAGTCCCAATGATTGTATTCTCTATGTTTTTGAACATATCATCAGCCAAACTACCAAACCACTGGAATATCAAAAAATTGATCCAGAACGATTAGAACAGCTAAAATCTGTATTATCTGATATCTGGATGAATCAAATTTATTTTGATTTAGAAATGCTTTTTATGGATAAAAAAATAGTTGATGATCCTAAAAAAACTTTTATTATCAAAATGGCTGATAAATATTGTTTATCTTGGCAGCAGTTAGATTATATTTATGATTTGATCAAGGTAAATCATGATGAACTTGAGAGTATTTTTTTATCACGAATGTTAGGAATATAAAAATAAGCATATAATTTGTTTTAAATAGCTATCTATGCTATAGTGTTTAAGAAAAGAACGTCTTCAGGGCAGGGTGTAATTCCCGACCGGCGGTGATAGTCCGCGAGCGCAAGCTGAATAGGTGTGATTCCTATACCGACAGTATAGTCTGGATGAAAGAACGACATTTATATGCCTTTTTGTCATGGAGATTAGTATTTTCATGATATTTTTGTTTTTAAGGAGAAATTATTATGGAAAGTACTAAGACAAGAAAACTAGTTTTGGCAGCGGTATTAGCTGCTTTGGGGATGATTTTGGGATTGATTGAAATTCCTTATCCATTTGCCCCATGGCTGAATTTGGATTTATCTGAAGTTGTGGTATTAGTAGCAATTTCGATGTTAGGATTTAAGACAGCTTTATTTGTATGTGTTTGTAAATTCTTTATTTCAATCTTATTTAAAGGTCCGGTAGGGCCAATTGCCATTGGGCAAATTACCGCTTTAATTGCATCGCTTTCAATTTGTTGTGTCTATTATTTTTTATCACGATATTTAAAATTGAAAAATGCTCTGGTAACTTATATTGTTAATATGTTTATTACGATGTTTGTTTTTGCCATGATCATGTTTATTTTAAATTATTTATTTGTAACACCAACTTATTTAATGCAGCGACCAACCTGGTTTACGCAGTTGCCATTTACAGTTGATATTGCAGCTTTTAATCAACAATATGGAACTAATATTTCAGTTCCAGGTATTTTGAATTTCTTATCACCATATGGACAAGCAATTTTTATTATTTATTTTCCATTTAACTTTATTAAAGGAGTTATTTCTGCTATTGTTTATTATATAGTAAGACCGATTGAATCAAGGTTTAAGGAGGAGTTTAAATAATGAATATTGCCTTAATAGCTCATGATCAAAAGAAAGATGAAATGATTGATTTTGTAAAAGATAATGAAGCATTGTTTGCTAAACATAATTTATATGGAACGGGAACGACCGGTAAAAAAATTATGGAAAATACCAATCTTCAAGTACATCGTTTTCTTTCGGGACCTTATGGTGGGGACCAGCAAATAGGAAGCATGGTTGCTACTGGTCAAATGGATTTGGTATTCTTTTTTAGAGATCCGTTAACAGCGCAACCTCATGAACCGGATATCAGTGCATTGATGCGCTTATGTGATGTTCACTATATTCCATTGGCTTCCAATAAAGCTACCGCTCTAGCACTGTTAAAAATGCTATAAAAATAAAAAAGCCAGCAAACTGGCTTTTTTGATATCATTATTCTTCAACAGAAATAGCTTCTACAGGACAGCTTTCAGCAGCTTCTTTTGCAGCATCTACATCGCTATCGTTGATAACACTTGCTAATCCTTCATCGTTGATTTCAAATACATCTGGAGCGATTCCAGTACAAGCACCACATCCAATGCAAGAATCGTTTACTGTAATTTTAGCCATTGTAATTCCTCCTTCTTAAACTATTATAACTCAAA
Organism: uncultured Thomasclavelia sp.; assembly: GCF_944324745.1. Lineage (GTDB taxonomy): Bacteria > Bacillota_I > Bacilli_A > Erysipelotrichales > Coprobacillaceae > Thomasclavelia. The sequence continues at coordinate 8,833 of NZ_CALUXO010000081.1, forward strand.
AAAGTTTATTTTCCAATATTTATAAATAAATTACTGAAAAAGTATGTTATAATGTACGACGAAAGGGTGATTCTAAGTGAGTAATTCACGGATAGACAAATATCGCGAATTAAGAGAAGGAATTAAAGACGAAGTTGGAATAAATCGTGAAAATCAAACCGATAATATTGATGAAAGTGAATCGGTTGAAGATGATGATTTTTTGTTATCAGTAAATCGGGCATTCCGCAGTGAAAGAAATGAACCGGATATTGAAGATACACTGACAGAGGCTAAAACATTTGCTCAAATGCGTCAAGAAAGCAGTGAAGAATTAAATCGGGCTTTACGTTCAGCCAAGTCTAGTGTTGGTAAAGCAACTCATTATAATACAAGAATGGATATTTTAAATAAAATAAGAGAACCTGAAAAACAAGTTATTCGATTAAATAAATTTGATAATGTCAGTACTTCTGAGTTTTCTAAAGGTTTTTTTGTCAATGATGAAACAGAATTAAAAACCGAAGAAAAAGACACTTCTGATAAAAAGAAAATGACATTATTAGAACGCTTAGCTAGTATGTCACCAGAAGAAGATGTAAAAAAAGCTAAGATGGCAATTGGTGAGGAAAGTTTTATTGAAAGCTTTGAAGATGATGAGTTGGATGAAGAGTCATTAAACGAAGCAAGCAAAACTTCAATTGAACAAACTAAATCACTAGAAGATATGTTGCGCCAAATTAAAGAAAAAGATCAACGTGAAGTTGCTAAAGCCTTAAGTCAAAGAAAAGAAGCTAATGATAAAAATATAAAGGTTGAAGAAAATAACTTCGATCAAAAAAATGATGAAATAGAAGAAATAGATGATAAAGAAACTAAAAGTAAAAGTGACCGAGTAGCCACAATTTTAAATTACATTATCATTTTTTTAGTAATTGTCTTTGTGGGATTATGTGCTATGATTGGATATCAATTATTTTTCTAAACTAAGGACAACCTTAGTTTTTTTAAAGAATGGAGGATTTTATGAAAAAAATATCAATTGCAATTGATGGACCAAGTGCGGCTGGGAAAAGTACGATTGCTAAGATGATTGCTAAAAAACTGGATTATGTTTATATCGATACTGGAGCTATGTATCGCAGTGTTGGATATTATTGCTTAGAAAATAATATTGATTTACGTGATGAATCTAAAGTAACGGCTGTTCTTGATCAAATAAAAATTGAATTGACAAGTGGGAACCAGGTGTTTTTAAACCAAGAAAATGTTACTGATAAGATTCGTGAAGACCGTGTGTCAATGGCAGCAAGTGTAGTATCGACCTATCAGGCAGTTAGGAAATATCTAGTCTATTTACAAAGACAAATGGCTGGTCAAGGCGGTGTGATTTTAGATGGTCGGGATATTGGAACAGTAGTATTACCTGATGCCGATTTAAAAATCTATCAAGTTGCCAGCAGTGAAACAAGGGCAAAGAGACGGTATCTAGAAAATATAAAACGTGGTTTGCCATCAGATCTAGAAAAAATTAAACAAGAAATTGAACAGCGTGATTATCAAGATATGCATCGGAAAATTTCACCGTTGAAAAAAGCTGACGATGCTATTGAAATAGATACATCAAACATGACTTTACAGCAGGTTAGTGATGCTATCATGCAATTAATTGTTCAAAAACAAAAGGAGGTATAATATGGCGGGAATTGTTGCAATTGTTGGTCGGGCCAACGTTGGAAAGTCAACTATTTTTAATCGAATCGTCGGAGAAAGAGTTTCCATTGTTGAAGATATTGCCGGAGTTACGCGAGATCGTATCTATGCTACAGCTACTTGGCTGACAAAAGAATTTCGAATTATTGATACAGGTGGGATTGAATTAGAAGATGCATCTTTTACTAAACAAATCAAGATGCAGGCAGAAATTGCTATTGAAGAAGCGGATTTGATTGTTTTTGTTGTCAATGGTCAAGAAGGAGTAACCCGTGAAGATGAATATGTAGCTAGAATTCTTCAAAAGTCAAAAAAGCCAGTACTGTTGGCAGTTAATAAAATTGATGATGAAGTCTATCGAAATAATATTTATGAGTTTTACAGTTTAGGAGTAGGTGATCCAATAGCGGTTTCAGGTAGCCATGGAATTGGAATTGGTGATTTATTAGATGAAATAATCAAACAGCTGGATCTGACGGAAGATGAATTCGATGAAGATGAAATTCGTTTTTCAATTATTGGACGTCCTAATGTTGGAAAATCATCACTTACTAATGCTATTTTAGGAGAAGAACGAGTTATCGTTTCTGATATTGCCGGAACTACTAGAGATGCTATTGATACTGTTTTTGAAAAAGATGGCCAAAAATATCGAGTAGTTGACACAGCTGGAATGCGTAAAAAAGGAAAAGTTTATGAAAATGTTGAAAAATATTCAATTTTACGGGCCATGAGCGCAATTGAAAAAAGTGATGTTATCTTAGCGGTAGTTGATGGTGATAGCGGTGTGATTGAACAAGATAAGCATGTTGCCGGTTATGCTCATGAAGCCGGTAAAGGGGTTATTCTTGTTGTTAATAAATGGGATCTAGTTGAAAAAGATGATAAAACAATGGCTAAAATTGAAAAAGAATTGCGGACACAATTTAAATATTTGGATTATGCAAGAATTATCTTTACTTCAGCTAAAACTCATCAGCGAGTTAATCAGTTATTCCCACTGATTCAAGAAGCTTATGAAAATTCTCATAAACGTGTGCAAACTAGTGTCTTAAATGACGTTTTAGTAGATGCTCAGGCAATAAATCCGACAACGACATTTAATGGCGGACGGTTAAAAATTTTCTATGCCAACCAGGTTAGTATTTGTCCTCCAACTTTTGTTTTGTTTGTCAACGATCCTCAGTATTTACATTTTAGTTATAAACGTTATTTAGAAAATCGTTTACGAGAATCTTTTGGGTTTGAAGGAACTCCAATACATATTATTTGTCGAAAACGTGATTAGGAGGGATAAAGATGAGTAAAATAGCCGTTTTGGGGACTGGTAGCTGGGCAACGGCATTGAGTCGGGTTCTAGTTGATAATCAAAATGAAATTATCATGTATGGAATTGATCAACATCAAATTGATGATATTAATATCAATCATCAAAATCAGGAATTTTTTAAAGATGTCTATCTAGAAACAGAGATACAGGCGACAAATAATCTACAAGAAGCGATGCAGGATATTGATTATTTGTTGATTACGATTCCTACTCAGTTTGTTAAGGAAACACTAGAAAAAGTTAAGCCATATATTACTAAAAAAATTACGGTAATTAATGCTGCTAAAGGGTTTGATCTAGGAACCAATATGCGTATGTCAGATACGATTCGCTCGGTTTTAGATGAAAGTTTAATTAATCCGGTAGTTTCTTTAATCGGTCCTAGTCATGCTGAAGAAGTTGTAATTAGAATGTTAACTACTGTCTGTGCTGTTTCACTTGATGATGAAATGGCTCGTGATGTGCAGATGTTATTTTCTAATGATTATTTTCGGGTTTATCGATTAAACGATGAAGTAGGTGCTGAATATGGGGTGGCAATAAAAAACGTCATCGCAGTAGCGGCCGGTGTGTTAAGCGGTTTAGGTTATGGTGATAATACTAAAGCTGCCTTAATTACTCGAGGTTTAGCAGAGATGGTCCGTTATGGAACCAAAAAAGGTGGTCGTTTAGAAACTTACATGGGATTAACGGGAGTGGGTGATTTAATCGTTACCTGTTCATCAGTTCATTCGCGTAATTTCCAGGCGGGAGTAGCAATTGGAAAATCAAATGATGCCAGATCATTTATGAAAAACAACACTAAAACTTGTGAAGGAATTAGAACTTGTCGGGTAATTTATGAAGATGCTAAAAAATATCCTGATATTGAATTACCGATAATTAATGCTATTTACAATGTTTTATATAAAAATCATGAACCTAAACGTGAGATCCAACAATTAATGAAACGTGAGCTTAAAATTGAAGGGTAACTTTATTTGATTTATATCATATTATATATTGGTGATATAAATGAATGATGAAGATGTTTTTTTAGATAAAGTGGTTAAAAAGACCAACGTTAATAAAAGTGAAATATTAAAATTAGCCAATGACTTACAAACTAAAGATCTAAATAATGAAAAAGATATCCGAGATTTTATTATCAGCGTTGCCAAGGTGACAAATAAGCCGATTAGTTCTAATAAAGTCGATAAACTGGTGACAATGATTAAAAATAATAAAGTCCCTCGAGATATCAATCGAATGGTTTAATAAAATATAGCGATAAAAACAAAGAAAAAACAAACATTTTTTGTGTTGACTTATGGTGTTATTTTATATATAATTGTCATTGCGGTTATGGAAAGGTGATTATTTTGAAGTACAATTTACAATGGATTGTTAAGCATCACGGAAAATTTGATTTTGAGGAAGGAATTACTTTTCCTTCAGAGGTGTTTGACCAGTATGCTCAAATTAATGACTTGAAGGACATTGTTGTTACAGGAACCGGAAATCTTGATTCAAATGATAAACGCCTTTATGTAGATCTTAATATCAAAGGAACGATGATCTTGCCATGTGCTTTAACATTGGAAGATGTCGAATATCCTTTTGAAATTAATTCAACTGAGGTGTTTGCTTTTGATAAACCTGATCCTCTAGAGGATGTTCACGAGGTTAAAAAAGATATTGTCGATCTTACACCAGTGGTCTTTGAAAACATTATGTTAGAAGTACCAATGCGCGTTGTAAAAGACAATGCCAATATTAAATCTGAAGGAAAAGGTTGGCGAATATTAGATAACACTACTAGCGATCAAAATGAAGAAGATTATATTGATCCTAGGTTAGCTAAATTAAAAGATTATTTCAAAGATAAATAGGAGGGTTATACTAATGGCAGTACCATTTAGAAGAGTATCAAGTACAAAAAGAAACAAAAGAAGAACACATGATAAACTTTCAGCACCAGCTGTAGTTGTATGTCCAGAATGTGGTGAATATAAGTTAGCACATCGTGTTTGTAAACACTGTGGTACTTATAAAGGACAAAAAGTTTTATAAGATTAAGAAAATAAAACGGATGAGACACTATTAATTGATAGTGTCTTTTTTTGTCTTTTTTTGCCAATACTTTATTTTGACATGATTTTTGGCAATAACAAAAATCAAGAAAATGCTATACAAACGGGGAAATAGAGTATATAATAGGTGGTAAGAAGTGTTAATTTGTGTTAATGGGTGTTAAGAAGTGGGTGATAACTGATGTTTAAGGGGCAATTTAAGCATAATATTGACGCCAAAGGGCGTCTTATTATTCCTTCAAAACTACGTGAACAATGTGGCGAGAAGGTAGTTATCACTAAAGGTCTGGACGGTTGTTTGGCAGTTTATACCACTGAAGGGTGGGATAAATACTACAGTAAAATCGAAAAATTACCGACAACTAAACAAAAAGTCCGGGACTTTGTTCGGTTAGTAACGACACTAGCTGATGATTTAGTATTTGATAAATTAGGAAGAGTTAATATTTCATCTTTTTTACGAGATGTTGGTGGCTTGAAAAAAGAATGTATGATTATCGGTGCCGGTGATCATATAGAAATTTGGGATTTAGCTCGCTGGAACAAATACTATGAAAGCAGAATTGATAGTTTTGATGAGTTAAGTGAATCATTAGATGACTTTGATTTATAGGTGATAAATATGTTTGAACATACGAGTGTATTATTAGAAGAAGCAGTTGCTGGATTAAATATTAAAGAAGATGGAATTTATGTTGATTGTACTTTAGGTGGCGGTGGTCATAGTGCTGCCATCTTGAAACAATTAACTACCGGTCATCTTTATTGTTTTGATCAGGATCAAATTGCAATTGAAGCAGCTAGAAAAAGATTAGAGGTTATTAGTAATAACTTTACTATTTTTTACTCTAATTTTGTCAATTTAAAAGCTGAATTAAATAATGTTGGAATTACTAAGGTAGATGGGATCATTTTTGATTTAGGGGTTTCATCACCTCAATTTGATGATGGCCAAAGAGGATTTAGTTATAATCATGATGCTCGTTTAGATATGCGAATGGATAAATCCAATCCCCTTGATGGTTATAAGATCGTCAATGAGTGGCCATATGAAAAATTAGTGGAAATTTTATATAAGTATGCTGATGAAAAATATGCTAAGCAAATTGCTCGTAAAATTGAACAAAAACGCAAGATTAAGCCGATTGTTACTACTTTTGAATTAGTAGATGTTATTAAAGAAGCATTACCGGCAGCAGCTTTAAAAAAGAAAGGACATCCAGCTAAAAAAACATTTCAAGCGTTAAGAATAGCAGTAAATGATGAGTTAAATGTCTTTGATAAAGCTTTAAAGGATGCTTTGGATTTAATCGATTTACATGGGCGAATAGCAGTTATTACTTTTCATAGTTTAGAAGATAAAATTTGTAAATATACTTTTAATGATGTTGCTAAATTAAAAGATGTACCGAATGGATTACCGGTTATTCCTGATTATTTAAAACCAAAATTCAAATTAATCAATAAAAAACCAATTACAGCTAGCAAAAGTGAATTAGCGCAAAATCATCGAGCGCATTCAGCTAAACTTCGAATAATAGAAAGGGTGGTCGAAAATGATGCATAAAAAGAAAAAAAGAAGAACAAAATTTGAAGCTTTTGCCCAAAGATTTTTAGTGATTACCATGGTAATTTTTGTCTTTGGAATTATTGGGGTTAAATCAATGGAATCGAAATTTAACCGTGATATTCAGGTTCTAGAAGAAGAAATCCAAACAGCAAAAAATGATATTGATAGTTTAGAAATGCAAAAGCAGGAGTTGGCATCTTTTTCGCGGTTGAACGCCGTTGCCACTTCAAAAGGATATACATATAGTAATGATGCTGTAGCTGCCTCTACTACAGTTGAGCCAGAACAATGAAACAGTTTAAAAGTGCAAAGATTGCTTATGTAGTCTTTGCTTTAGTTATTTTTTCACTAGTTGCTAATATTGTTTATTTAGGAATTACTGGTAAACATTTAATTAGTGGAGAAGATATTGCCGCTTTTGCTAAATCAAGAGGCAAGGCAGAAACGGTCGAATATGCTCAGCGTGGCGAAATCTTTACTAGTGATAATGAAGTGGTAGCCACTAATGTAAAAAAATATAAATTGATTGCGGTTTTGTCTAGTGATCGAATTAATTTTAGTGATAAAGCCGCTTATGTCCAAGATATTGAAACTACAGCCAATACTATTGGACCCATTATTGGGATGGATCCAACTACTATGGCAGCCCAAATGCAAGAAAAAGCTGATGCCGGAGTATATCAGGTCGAATTTGGTACCTATGGCAGCAATTTAAGTGCCAGTGTTAAAAAACAAATTGAAGATACGGATTTACCAGGATTAGAGTTTGAAGATAGTAATTCTCGTAACTATCCTTTTGGTGATTTTTGTAGTTATATTATTGGTTACGCAAAATCTTCAGAAGAAAACAGCGTAAAAAAACTAGTGGGTGAAATGGGATTAGAAGCTATTTATGATGATACTTTAGCTGGAGAAGATGGCTATAAGGTTTATCAAAAAGATTCTAAAGGTTATATTTTGCCTAATGGTATTTTAGAGGAAAAAGATGCAGTTGATGGACAGGATATTTATTTGACGATCAACAGTTCATTACAACGTGAATTAGATTATCAATTAGCTACAGAAGCAGCGGCAGCTGGGGCTAATAAAGCTAGCTGTACAATCATGGAAGCCAAGACGGGGCGAATTCTGGCAACGTCAACTTATCCATCTTTTAATCCAAATGAACGAAATATTTCTGATTATAAAAATTTCTTATTTGATACGGCTTATGAATGTGGTTCTGTCTTTAAAACTTTTGTTTATGCCAGTTCAATCGAAAGTGGTCTATATAGTGGTGAAGCAACTTATGAATCAGGTTCATATGACTATGGAGCTAGTCGTCCGATTCGCGATCATAATAATGGTGCTGGCTGGGGTACGATTACATTTAACGAAGGCTTTTATCGTTCTAGTAACGTTGCTATTTGTAACTTACTGGAAAGAGGTTATACAAATCGTGAAGATGTAGAACAGGTCTATGAAGATTTAGGTTTATTCCAGGAAAGTGAAGTTGATGGTTTTGATGCTGTAGCTGGGGTAGCTCTATATAAAAGTGATGATAGTCGTGCTGCTTATTTGACAACTGGTTTTGGTCAAGGATCGACGGTTACATCATTACAGTTATTAAAAGCATACAGTGCTTTTGCTAATGATGGTAAAACAGTTGAACCATATTTAATCGATCGAATTGTTGATAAAAATAATAATGAGGTTACTTATTCAGCTAAAACACAGTATTCAAAACAAATTTTCTCAACGGAAACAGTTCAGGAAATTCGTGATTTATTAAAAGGTGTGGTAACTGATGCTACCGGTACTGGTAAGAAGTTTGCTTTAGATAATGGAGTTCAAGTTATTGGAAAAACTGGTACTGGTCAATTAGTTGAAGATGGTGCTTATTCAACAACTAACTATACCAAGTCTTTTATGGGAATGGCACCATATGAAGATCCACAAATTATTGTTAATATTGTTTTTCAGGGACCTGATAATGATACGACAACTCATCAGGCTAATGTTATTAAAAATATAATGCCAACGGCATTATCAATTGTATCTTCATATAATGCTCCAGCAACAACAACGACAAGTGAAGACTATACATTAGATTCATTTACTAATCAAAGTGCTAATTTTGTTAAATCAAAATTAGAATCAAAATCAATCAATGTTCAAATTATCGGTAATGGTTCGACAGTTTTAGAACAGTATCCTGAAGCTACTACTCAGGTAACTAAAAATGATCGTGTATTTTTGAAAACAGAATCAGCGGATATTACTATTCCTAATTTTACTGGATGGTCACGTAAAGATGTTTCAACTTACGCTTCATTATCAGGAATTAATATTACAATTGAAGGTGAATCGGGACAAGTTGCCAGTCAAAGTGTTCCTGAAGGAACCATTCTCCATGCCGGTGATACAATGACGGTTGCAATTCAGTAAGGTCTAAGGATCTTACTTTTTTCATATATTTAACTAGGTGGTTAAATGATTTATGAATTAACTAAAAGAAAAATTAAATATGTTAAATTAGTCACGGCCTTAATTGTTGTGGCAATTATTTTAAAAATTGGTTATATTCAAATAATCGATCGTGTTAATATTTATAATCGAGCGGTTGATTTATGGCAGCGCAGTTTTCCAGTAGAAGCTAACCGTGGTTTGATTGTTGATAGTAATGGCGATGTTTTAGCAACGAATTTGACAACTGCATCGTTAGTTGTTGTACCTAGTCAAATTAAAGACGTTGTGGCTACAGCTAATAAGCTGGCTGATATTTTAAATGTTGATGTTAAAACACTGCAGGAAAAATTAAGTAAAAATGTTTCGATTCAGCGAATCTCTCCTGAAGGTAGACAATTAGATGATGAGGTAGCAGCTCGAATTGATCGTTTAAAATTACCAGGAGTATATTTAATCAAGGATAGCAAGCGTTACTATCCAGGAGGCAGTTATCTAGCTCAAACATTAGGGTTTGTCGGAATTGATAATCAAGGTTTATTAGGATTGGAGTTAAAATATGATAGCTATCTTGATGGCAGTAATGGCAGTATTAACTATTTTATGGATGCTAAAAGTAATCCAATTTCATTATATCCTAGTGTTTATAATGCCCCAACTAGTGGTTTTAATCTACAGTTGACAATAGATGGTACTATTCAGGATATTGTTGAAAGAGAGTTAGATAATGCTTATGATACTTATAATCCCGATGGGATTTGGGCATTAGCGATGGATCCAAATACTGGTAAAATTCTAGCAATGGCCTGTAAACCGGATTTTGATCCTAATGATTACCAAAATGCTGATCCTGATGTCTATAATCAAAATATTCCGATCTGGAAAACTTATGAGCCAGGTTCTACTTTTAAAATCATTACTTTTTCTTCTGCTTTAAATGAAAACTTATTCGATATGGATAAAGATACTTATTATGACCAAGGATATGAAATTGTATCGGGAGCACGAATCAAGTCATGGAAAAAAGGTGGACATGGCCTGCAGACTTTTCGCGAAGTACTACAAAATTCATCCAATCCCGGTTTTGTTGAAATCGGACGTCGTTTAGGTAAAGATAAATTATATAATTATATTCAAGATTTTGGTTTGACGCAGACAACTGGAATCGATCTACCAGGCGAATCTAAAGGAATCATGTTTAGTTATGATAATTTTAATGAATTGGAACAGGCGACCGTTGCTTTTGGTCAAGGAATTTCCATTACACCGATTCAGTTAGTACGTGCTGTCTGTGCTTGTGTTAATGGAGGAACATTATATCAACCCTATATCGTTGATAAAATTATTAATAATTACTCTAATGATATTATTTACAGTCAAGAACCACAGGCAATTCGTCAGGTAATCAGCGAAGAAACATCCAAAAAAGTCTGTGATGCTTTAGAAACAGTAGTGACCGATGGTGGGGGTCGCAATGCTTATATCGATGGTTATCGAATTGGTGGAAAAACGGGAACGGCACAAAAAGCAGTTAACGGTAGTTATATTGATGGAGGTTATATTTTATCATTTATTGGGATTGCTCCAATTGATGATCCGCAGATTGTCTTGTATGTTGCGATGGATAATCCTAAAAACTGTGTTCAATATGGTGGTACGACCGTTGCGCCAATTGCTCGCAAGATGTTAGTAGATATTTTACCAAGTATGGGGATTGAAAAGGTTACTAGTCAACGGGAAAAAACTTATAATTATTTAGATACTAAAATAATAAAGGTTGAAAATTATGTAGGAATGAAAAAATCTGAAGTTTCTAGCAGTGGGTTGCAATTTGAATTTATTGGTGAAGGTGATCAGGTAATTGATCAATTACCTCGAGTGGGGGAAGTAGTTCCCGAGGGTTCAACGATTGTTTTGATGCTAGGATAGTTAGAATTAAAATTTGCTTGAATTTTACAATGAATAATGTTAGAGTAATAAACGATTTATTTAATGAAAGTCATAGCTTTTAGATAAAAAGGAGATTTGTAGGATGAAAAAAACAATTACAATTAAAAAAGTTGGAATTAATGGCGAAGGAATTGGTTATTTAGATCGTAAAATCGTTTTTGTTCCCGGGGCAATACCTGGTGAAGAAGTTGTAGTCGATATCAACAAAAAAAACAAAGGTTATAGTGAAGGTAAATTACTAAAAGTATTACAACCATCACCTAATCGAATCAAAGCACCATGTCATATGTATGAAAATTGCCAGGGATGTAATTTAATGCATATGAATTATCAAAGTCAATTGCAAGTTAAAAAAGATGCTATTTTAGAATCATTAAAGAAATATACTGAATATAATGTTTCTAAAAAAATGTTTTTGGGGGTTTCTGGTGCTAAAGAAACGGAAGGGTATGTTACTAGTGTTAATTTACCAGTAGTAACTTTTAATGAACAGTTGACTTTTGGAATTTATCAGCGTGAAAGTAAGTATTTAACGTTGATGACTAGATGTATTAAACATCATCGAATGATTAATCAGTGTTTAGTTAAAATTGAAAAGATTTTAAATCAAAATAAATGTAAAAGTTATGATGATAAAGCTAAGACCGGATTAAGATTTTTGAAGATGAAGCTAATTGATGGCAAGATTCAAGTGGTCTTTATTACTGGTCGTGATGGACTTAAAGAAAACATCGTCAATCAAATTAGTCAAATTGATGAAATTGCCGGAATCTTTATGTCAGTCAATACTTCAAGATATCAAAATTTTGATGAATCTGGTTATACCAAGTTATATGGCTCTACTCGTTTAGAAATGATCCATGATCAAAAGAAGTATTTAATTGGAATTAAAAGCAAATTACCTGAAAATCAGGGAATGATCTGGCAGGAAAATCGAGTTGTTACTAAAATGGTGGAAAATAGTCAAAAAATTATTTCTCTTAACTGTGGTGTCGGATTCTTGGAACTTAATTTAGATCAAGAAGATGTAGTAGCAATTGATGCAAAAAATTATCACATTGAAGATGCTAAATTGAATGCTAAATATTTAGACCGTAGTAATGTTAAATTTGTCTGTGGTCATGTAGATGATAAAGTTGTTAGCTATGCTAAAAAGAAGACTTATGACACATTGATCATCCATGGAGATCGGTTAAAGTTAAGTGATAGATTGATTGATACAATTAAGATTGCTAAATTTAAAAATGTGATTTATATAAGTCAATCGCATTCATCACTAGCTAAAGATTTGGCTAAATTAGATAAAAACTATGTTATTGATCAAATTGCTGGTTTAGATAGTTCTTGTCATAATACTTATATGACAACGATCGTAAAATTAATAAGAAAAAGTAAATAGGAGGATTTATTATGGAAATCAAATATCAGCCTCATGGTGTCTGTTCACGTCAAATTTTAATTGATGTTGAAGATGGAATCATCAATAATGTTAAATTCGTTGGTGGGTGTTCTGGAAACACTCAAGGTGTGGCGGCCCTTTGTCGGGGAATGGATGCTAAAGAAGTTATTGCCAGATTAGAAAATATTCGTTGTGGTAATAAACCAACTAGCTGTCCGGCCCAATTAGCTAAAGCGTTAAAAGAAAATCTAGGATAGTGGAAAGCTCTTTTCCACTTCTTTTCATTTTTCCAAGAAAATCAACATATAATATCTTAGGTGATAGGATGTTAGTTAAAATCAAGAAATTGCAGCTGATGTGCGGTGTTATCTATTTAATGCAGGTACTTTGTTATATGTGGATCATTCCTTTTCATTTCATAGCCGCTTTATTATCAATCGTCATCATTGGCTGGCAAAGGAAATTTTGTGTCTTACAAGTACAATACCATTATTATGTGTTGATTTTGTATGCTTATCGCATCTATTTATTAAACTATCCAGCTTGGGCTATTTTTGATACCATTTATTTATGTTTATCTTTATATGTATCAATAATGATAATTTTATTTTCATTTCGAGCGGTTTTGTAATGGCTTTTTAAATACATTATTTAGTGGTATAATAGTACTAGTTGAAAGGATGTGGCAGATGATGCTAGGACATTTACAAGTATATAGCTCATATAGTTTTCAAAATAGTACTATTTTAATTGAAGACTTAGTTAAACAAGCTAGTGATCTCCACTTTGAGGCACTAGCTTTAACTGATAAAGATAATATGTTTGGAGCCATTGAGTTTTCAAAAACGTGTCAAAAATATGGAATTAAACCAATCTTTGGCTTAGAAGCTAGTGTTTTGATTGAAAATGAAGTCTATTCTTTATTATTGCTAGCTAAAGATACTGTTGGTTATTTTGATTTGGTTAAAATAACTAGTGAGATTTGTTTAAGTGATCAAAAAGCGATTCCATTAGAACACCTGGCTTTATTTCAGGAACATCTGTTTGTTATTTCAGCGTGTCAAGAAGGAATTATTGAACGTTTAGTTTTAAAAGAATTAGATTCTCAGGCGATGAAATATGTTGAAATGTTTAAAAGAACTTTTAAACATTTTATGATTGGTATTCAAGATCATCATTTGGCCATGCAAAAAAAACTTAATCAGCGCTTAATTGCTTTAGCTTCATTATCTAAAGTGCCAATATGTGTCACTAATGAAGTGCGTTATTTAAATAAAGAAGAAGCTTACACTTTAGATTTGCTTCAGGCATCATGTAAAGGAATGACTTTGGATATCAATCATCAAGTTGCTACTGATCAATTATATTTAAAATCAAGTTATGAAATGGAGAGTTTATTTGATCATCAATATATTGAAAATACTAATCAAATTATTCATTTATGTAATGCCACAATTCCATTAAATAAGATGCATTTGCCTAAATATTCAGTACCAAATCATGGTAAAGCTAGTGATTATTTGCGGCAGTTATGTTTGGTGGGATTAAAAAAACGGTTTAAAAATCAAACGGTTCCCCATCGATATTTTGAAAGATTACAGAAGGAATTAAAAATAATCAATAAAATGGGTTTTGATGATTATTTTTTAATTGTTTTTGATTATGTTCGTTATGCCAAGAAAAATAAAATTTTAGTTGGACCGGGCCGGGGATCAGCAGCTGGAAGTTTAGTTGCTTATGTATTAGGAATAACTAATATCGATCCTTTGCAGTATGATTTGTTGTTTGAACGATTCTTAAATGAAGAACGAATCAGTATGCCAGATATTGATGTTGATTTTCAAGATGATCGTCGTGATGAAGTAGTTAATTATGTCATGGAAAAATATGGTCATGAACATGTTGCCCAGATCGTTACTTTTTCAACTTATGGGCCCAAAGTTGCTATTAAAGATTTAGGAAAGGTGTTGAAAGTTCCTTTACCACGGTTAGAATTATTAGCTAAAAATATTCCGACTGGACCTAAGAATCGTAAGAGTGCTAAAGATGTTTATCAGTCTTCATATAATTTTCAAAACATGGTCAATAAAGATCCCGCTCTATCGAAAATCATGCCATCAGTTTTTGTGGTTGAAAAATTACCGCGAAATATTTCTACTCATGCTGCTGGTGTAGTATTATCAGATGAATCGTTAGATACGATCGTTCCACTAGTTAAAGGACCGAATAATGGAATTGTTACGCAGTATTCTAAAGATTATATTGAAGAAGCAGGCTTGTTGAAAATGGATTTTTTGGGACTAAAGAATTTAACGATGATTGCTAATATTATTAGTGATATTGAAACTAATCATCATATTAAAATTAATATTAATGAGATTGATTTTAACGATGCTAAAACTTATGATATGATTTCACGGGGTGAAACTTATGGGATTTTTCAATTAGAGTCTCCGGGAATGAAAGATTTGTTAGTAAAGATGAAATGCCATAATCTTGATGATTTAATTGCGGCAATTGCTTTGTATCGACCTGGACCAATGGCCAATATTCCCGCTTATTTAGCTCGTAAAAATGGTCAAGAGCCAATAACCTACCCGCTTCCATGTTTAAAACCAATTCTAGAATCGACTTATGGAATCATGATCTATCAGGAGCAAATCATGCAAGTAGCCCAACGGGTAGCTGGTTTTTCTTTGGCTAAAGCCGATATTTTAAGAAAGGCAATGTCTAAAAAGACTGCCAGTTTAATGCATTCGATGAAATCAGAGTTTATCCAAGGTGGTTTGGCTAATGGTTTTAGTGAAGAAGAAGTAGAGAAAGTTTATAATATTATTGAACAATTTGCCAATTATGGCTTTAATAAAGCCCATTCGGTTGCTTATGGTTATGTAGCATATTATTTAGCTTATTTAAAAGCTAATTATCCATTAGAATTTTATAGTGCAGTTCTCTCAAATGGTCAAAGCAGTGATTCTAATAAAATCAGCTGTCTTCAAGAAGGAAAGAAATTAGGGATTAAGATCTTACCACCATCAATTAATTATTCAACCAATCGTTTTAAAGTTGAAGATGGAAATATCCGATATTCTTTAACAGCAATCAAAAATGTTGGTTATGCTGGATATCAGGCCATCGTTGCTGAAAGAAAAAACGGTTTGTTTACGGATATTTTTGATTTTATGGCTCGGATGGAATCAAGCAAGTTAAATAGTAAGATGCTTGAAAGCTTAGTTATGGCGGGGGCTTTTGATGAATTTAAATTAAATCGAACGACAATCAAAGAAAACCTTCCTAAAATCATGGAATATGCGCAATTGAAAAACACAATAGGAATTGAAGAACCTCCAATTTTAACGATCGTCAAAGATAATAAAATGAAGGTCTTAGAAGAAGAAAAGCTGGTTTTAGGAGTTTATTTATCGATGCATCCAATTGCTTTGATAAAAGAGAAGATAAATGTTAGAATTACTAATATAAATGAATTGGATCAGCATATTAATCAAAATGTGTATGTGATCTTAAATGTTACACGAGTTAAGATGACAATTGATAAAAAAGGACAGGAGATGGCGTTTGTTGATGGTAATGATGAAACTGGAGCAGTTGATGGAGTGATCTTTGCTTCTAATTTTCAGGCCTTGAAAAATGTCATTGTTCGTGGTGAAATCTATTTGATTCAAGGTAGAGTCAACTACCGTGATAAGATTTCGTTAATAATTAACCAAGCTAAAAATGTACGATGAGGAGTTATGTAGATGAAAGAATTAGTATTAATTGACGGAAATTCATTGTTGTATCGCGCATATTATGCCACTGCAGCAATGGGGAATTTAATGACTAATAAAGACGGTATTCCTACTAATGCCGTTTTTGGTTTTGCCAATATGCTTGAAAGTGTCTTAAAAGGTAATCCCGAATATTTAGTAGTTGCTTTTGACTATGGGAAAAAGACTTTTAGAAATGATTTATTTGAAGTTTATAAGGGAACGCGTAGCGCTACTCCAGATGAGTTAGTCTGCCAATTTTCGATGATTCGAGAATATTTAACTGCTCATGGCATTAAATATCAGGAAGTAGAAGGTTACGAAGGTGACGATGTTATTGGTACTATTGCTACGCAGGCTAGTAAAAAGCGTTTTAAAGTTAGTATTGTTACTAGTGATAAAGATATGCTGCAGTTAGTTACTGATGAAATTAGTGTTTATTTAACTAAAAAAGGAGTAGGTGAATTAGAAAAAATTACACCAGCTAAATTTAAGGAAATGTATGGTTTGATTCCTGATCAAATGCGTGATTTAAAAGGCCTGATGGGAGATAAGTCTGATAATATTCCTGGTATTCCTGGAGTTGGAGAGAAAACAGCTTTAAAATTATTAAAACAATATCATACAGTAGAAAATCTTAATGACCATCTAGATGAGTTAAAAGGAAAGATGGGAGAAAAGATTCGAACTAATATTGATCAAGGTTTATTATCTAAAAAGATTGCGACAATTATTAAAGATGTACCAATAGATGTTGATGTTGAAGATTATCGTTATACTGGGTATGAGTATAATGAATTAGCGGAGTTCTATCGTCGCTATGGTATGAATTCATTATTAAAAAGAATGTCATTAAGTAAAGAAGAAGCAGAACCAGTTAAAGAAGTTAAAGTCGAAATTGTTTCTAAGTTACCAGTGATCAAACGTGATAGTGCATTAGTTGCTGGGGTATTTGATAGTAATTATCATCGTTCAATTATTATTGGTTTTGCCATTTATAATGATAGCGAAGCTTATTATATTGGTTTAGAAGATGCATTGAATTGTGCTAATTTTAAACAGTTTATTGCTTCTGATAAAATTGAAAAATATGGCTATGATATCAAAAAAGCTATCAATGCTTCAAGGTGGCATGGCTTAATGATTGAAAATTATGTTTTTGATTTACAGCTGGCATCATATATTTTAAATCCAAGCTTAAAAGATGAAATTCGCAGTGTATGTGAATATTATGATTATTATGATGTTTATTATGATGAAGAAGTGTATGGTAAAGGAGCTAAGAAAAAAGTTCCTGAAACCAGTAAAGTTGCTGATCATTTAATTAAACAGGCTAAAGCAATTTATGTGTTGAAAGATCAGGCAATTGAAAAATTAAAACACGAAAATCAATATGAGTTATATAAAGATGTCGAAATGCCTGTGGCCAAAATTTTAGCGGATATGGAATATCAGGGAGCTAAAATTGATTTGAATGTTTTAAAAGAACTGCAGGCAGAATTTGGTAATCAAATTGCCGTTTTGGAACAAGAAATCCATCAATTGGCTGGCAAAGATTTTAATATTGCCTCACCAAAACAATTAGGTGAAGTTTTATTTGTCGATTTGGGATTACCTAATGGGAAAAAGACCAAAACCGGATATTCAACGTCAGTTGAAATTTTAAATAAGATCAAAGGATTCCATCCAATTGTAGAAAAAGTCTTGAAATATCGAACATTATCAAAACTATATTCAACTTATATTGTTGGCTTGCAAGATCAAATCTTTGTTGATGGAAAGATTCATACAATCTATAATCAGGCTTTAACTCAAACAGGACGTTTATCATCAACTGATCCTAACTTACAAAATATTCCAGTTAAAACACCAGAAGGGAAATTAATTCGAAAGGCCTTTATTCCTGAAAATGACTATTTAGTTTCTTTTGACTACTCACAAATTGAATTAAGGGTTTTAGCGCATCTGGCAAATGTAAAATCGTTAATAAAAGCTTTCAACGAAGATAAAGACATTCACCGTCATACTGCCAGTGAGGTTTTCAATGTTCCGGAAGATCAGGTTGACAGTACAATGAGACGAAATGCAAAAGCTGTTAACTTCGGGATCATTTATGGAATGTCAGATTTTGGATTAGCTGAACAAATTGGAGTCAGCGTTTCTAAAGCTCGGGAGTTTATCAACAGTTATTTTGAAAATTATCCAGAAATCAAAACATATATGGATAATAATATAGAGTTTTGTAAGAAAAATGGTTATGTTACAACGATGTTAAATCGTAAACGATTTATCAAAGAAATCAACGAAAAAAATTATATGCGTCAGGAATTGGGAAAAAGATTAGCCATGAATACCCCAATTCAGGGTTCAGCTGCTGATATTATTAAAGTAGCAATGATCAAAGTGGATCAGCTTTTAAAAAAACATCAGCTAAAATCTAAAATGATCTTACAAGTTCACGATGAGTTGATTTTTGATGTTTATCAAGATGAATTAGATGAAGTAATGGAACTAGTGGAAAAAGGAATGAGCAGTGCAATCAAAATGAATGTCGAATTAAAAGCTGAAGGTAGTTATGCCGTTAACTGGTATGAACTAAAATAAAAGATGCCAGAGTTACCAGAAGTTGAAACTGTTCGTAATACTTTAAAACAGCTAGTTATTCATCGAAAGATTGAATCAATCGAAGCTATTTATCCTAAGATCATTGAAGATGATCTTGAGACATTTATCAATACTTGTACCAATCAAACAATCAACGATATTGATCGTCTGGGAAAATTTTTGATTTTTAAACTTGATGATATTGCTTTTGTATCCCATTTAAGGATGGAAGGTAAATACCATTATGTTGATAAAACTGAACCATTAAATAAACATGACCATATTATTTTTAATCTCGATAATGGCAAACAATTACGTTATAATGACACGCGTAAATTTGGTCGGATTAAATTAGTCAGCTTGGATAATTATCGTAATGAGCCACCATTATCTAAATTAGGTCCGGAACCGTTTTTTGCCAATGCTGATGATTTATACCAGCGTTTCCAGCAGTGTAAACAGCCAATTAAGAATGCTTTATTAGATCAAAGTATTTTAGCCGGAATTGGTAATATTTATGCTAATGAAATTTGTTTTGCTTTATTATTGGATCCTAATGCCCCAGCTTGTAATTTAAAAAAAGAAACAGTTGCTGAGTTAATTAAAGTATCTTGCGATATTTTAAATGAAGCAATTAGACAAGGGGGAACAACAATACATTCATTTTCAGCTAATGGAATTGATGGACTATTTCAGGTTAAGTTGAAAGTACATATGCAAAAGACCTGTTCAATATGTAATGGGCCAATCAGCAAGATTAAAATAAAAGGGCGGGGAACGTATTATTGTCCGCATTGTCAAATACGAAAAGAATAAAAAATTAACCAAATTTACATTGTTTTAATCAATTAATAGTTTTAAAATTAGATTATAAGTTTTTTGGTTAGTTAGCTAATATTGATAAGATTATAAGGAGTATATTTCAATGAAAGTTTATGGAATAACTGGAAGCATTGCAACTGGCAAAAGTACTGTAACTAATTATCTAAAAGAAAAAGGTTATCTGGTTGTTGATAGTGATAAACTGGCTTATGATGCCTTGACAATTGATGATGATTGTATTAATAAAACTAAAGTGCGTTTTAATTTGACCGGTGACACGATCGATCGCAAAGCTCTAGGTAAGATAATTTTTAATGATAAACAGGCTAAAGCCGATTTAGAAGCTATTGTTCATCCTTATGTAATTAAAAGAATTAAAGAGATTATTAGTGAACACCAAAATGACGATGTTATCTTTTTAGATATACCATTATTATATGAAAGCCATCTAGAGTATCTTTGTGATGAGGTAATCGTGGTTTATTTAAATTATCAAGAAGAAGTAAAAAGATTGATGAAACGCGATAATATTGATGAAAAATATGCTAAAATAATAATTAATAATCAAATTAATATCGAAGAGAAAAAAAGACGGGCAGATATTGTCTTAGATAATAATAGTTCGCCTGATCAGCTATTTAAACAAGTGGATAGTTTGCTAAGTGGTAATGTCAATGAATAATAAATTAATGATTTCTGATTTATATACAGTTACAGCTACTTATCCACTTGATAACATTCATCAAAAGACAATTAATTTATTGTATCAGCCCTTGATTGGTAATCAGGCTTGCAGTCTGTATCTAACCTTGTATAGTGAATTAGATCAATTATC
Organism: uncultured Thomasclavelia sp.; assembly: GCF_944324745.1. Taxonomy (GTDB): domain Bacteria; phylum Bacillota_I; class Bacilli_A; order Erysipelotrichales; family Coprobacillaceae; genus Thomasclavelia. Next base: position 29,319 of record NZ_CALUXO010000081.1, read on the forward strand.
ATTAACTAAAGCAGCTAGTCTACATCATCGGCTAAGTAAAATTACTAATATGACTTTAGATGAAATCAGTGACGCCAGTTTAAAATTAGAGGCTATTGGTCTAATCAGTAAATATCTAAAAGAAACAGAAAATAAACGTATTTTTTGTTATGCATTGAAAACACCATTAACACCGGCTAGATTTTTTAATCATGCGATTTTAGCACCGTTATTAAAACAGCGCTTAGGACATGAAGATTTTCAAAGAACTAAAATATGTTTTAAATCATCAGGTTATCGTCATGATGGATTTAAAAATATTACCGCAAAGTTTACCGATGTCTTTGATCTTGATTTGACGCATCAGACTAATCATTTAGTTGAAAAAGATTATTTTGGAACCGATTATGGCAATATTAATAGTGATTATGATCTTGATTTATTTTATCAGGGATTAAAAGACTATCAAATTAAAGCTTCAAGTATTACTAAAGATGATGAAGAATTAATCGAACAATTAGGAATGTTCTATCGAATCAATGTATTAGATATGCAAAGATTAGTTAAAGAGGCAATGTTAAATGATAAAATCAATCATGATGAGCTAATAAAAAAATGTCGTGATTATTATGATTTAAAAGTACCTGAAACATTTAACGAAATTTATCATCATCAGCCAGTAATCCATCAAAGCAGTTCTAATGATGAGGCATTGAATAACCATATTAAATATTTAGAAAGTGTAACGCCTTATCAATTATTAAAAGATAAGCAAGGTGGTCGGGAACCATTAAAACATGATCTACAAATCGTTGAATCAATTATGACTTCATTATATTTAGAACCAGGAGTAATGAATGTTTTAATTGAGCTAACGTTATCACAATGTGATAATGTTATTTCCCGAGCATTTATGCAAGCACGAGCTTCCCAGTGGCAAAGAAAGAAAATTAAAACCGTCAAAGATGCTATGGATGAAGCTAAAGTGTATTTAAAATATCGACGTGGTAATTTAGAAGTGGAAGAGACTAGCAGTGAAAATAATCTTGTAGAAAATGATAGTGTTGATGATAATGAATTAGATGAATTTTTAAGTCAGTTTGAATAGGAGGATAAAATGGAAAATATCCGGGATTTTAATATTTTTACTAATGATGAAAATTTTAAGAAAAACAAAGAAAATAGTATTAATGAACTGATGAAAGATCATAATATTATTAAAGTTTTAAAACGGTTTAATCTTACCAGAAGAGATATTGAAGAAAACTGGATTGAGTTTTTAGATTATCAAGAAGATTTAAATCAATGTCTCGGATGTCGATCATTGAAATCTTGTCCCAAGATTTCTAAAGGGATGGTTCGCTGTTTTAATTATCATGACGGGGAAGTTAGTTTGTCATTGCAGCCGTGTAGTTTTGGTCAGGCATATTATGCTGATCAAAAAATATTAAGTGATATTTTACTTAAAAATGTCAGCAGTAAAATATTATTAACTAAGCCCAGTGATTTAACGATTATTAAAGATCCAGATAGTAATGGAAAAGCAGTTGTTAAAATATTAAGTGATTATATAAAAGAGCCAGGTGCTAAAGGTGTATATTTATATGGCAGTGGTGGTACTGGTAAAAGTACACTAATGGGATTTTTGATTAGATGTTTAGTGACTAAAGGATATCAGTGTGGTTATATTCATTTTCCGACATTTTTAATGGATATAAAAGCTTCATTTGGAAATGAGGGAATTAATAATTCGATTGAGTTAATGAAAAAACTTGAATATCTAGTTATTGATGATGTTGGTGGTGAAAATGTTACTCCGTGGTCACGTGATGAAATTTTATCATCAGTAATTGCCTATCGACTTCAAAATCAAAAGGCAACTTTCTTTACTAGCGGTTATTCTTTAGAACGTCTTAAAAAGATTTATACTTTAAAAGCTAGTGATAAAGAAAACGTTGAACGGTTAATTTCAAGAATGAAAGCGATTAGCACTGCTGTTGAACTCAAAGGGAGGGATTTGAGATAGTAATATTAGTGTAAAAATATTGGATTTTAGATGGAAACAATAGAATATTTATGTTAAAATGACTAGGAAATTAATACGAGGTAAAGGAGGAAAAACAATGGTTAAATGTATTGGTGTATTAACTTCTGGCGGCGATGCTCCAGGGATGAATGCGGCTGTTCGTGCTGTAGCTAGAGCATGCTTGAACAAAGGGATTGAAATCTATGGTGTCCGTTTAGGATACAAAGGATTACATGAAGGCGATTTTATTAAATTTGATCGTCATAGTACTCGTAATATTATTAATCTTGGGGGAACAATTTTAAAATCAGCTCGTTTCCCAGAATTTAAAGATCCTGAAGTTAGAAAAGAAGCTATCGAACAAATGAAAAAAGTTGGAATGGAAGCATTAGTAGTTATCGGTGGAGATGGAAGCTATAACGGTGCTTTAAAACTTACTGAGATGGGTGTTAACTGTATTGGTATTCCTGGTACAATTGACAATGATATTCCTGATACTGATTTTACAGTTGGATTTGACACAGCTTTGAATACAATTGTCGATGCATTAGACCGCTTAAGAGATACATCTGGTTCTCATCAACGTTGTACTATTCTAGAAGTAATGGGACGTCGTTGTGGTGACCTGGCAATTAACGCTGGTATTGCAGCTGGAGCTGAAATGGTTATTACTAGCGAAATAGGATATGATGAAGATCATATCATGGAAGTTTTAAAAGCTGCTAAAGCCTCAGATAAAAAACACGCTATTGTTGTAATCACAGAACATATTACTGATGTTCATGAATTAGCGAAAAAAGTTGAAGCTAGTACGGGATTTGAAACAAGAGCAAATGTTTTAGGACATATGCAAAGAGGGGGACGTCCTTCAGCACGTGATCGTGTTTTAGCGTCTCGTATGGGTGTTTTTGCTGTTGAATTATTAGAAGCTGGAAAAGGTGGTTTATGTGTAAGTGAAGTACATGGTGAAATTAAAGGTTTACCAATCACTGAAGTTTTATCACATAAACGTGCTGTTGATTATGATATTTACGAAGATTTATTAAAGATTCGTTAATATAAATTTATAAAAAAGTGAGGAAAGGTAATAGGTATGGTATTTGCTTTAAAAGAAAGAAAGAAAAAAACAAGAGTAGTTTGTACAATTGGTCCTGCAAGTGAAGATGAAAAAATGATGCGTAAATTAATTCTTGCAGGAATGAACGTTATTAGATTAAATTTTTCACATGGTGATTTTGAAGAACATGGAAACAGAATTAAGTTAGCTCGTAAACTTAGCAAAGAATGTAATAAAAACATTGCAATTTTATTAGATACAAAAGGACCTGAAATTAGAACTGGGGACTTTGTTGGGGGAAAGACTGAGTTTAAAAAAGGACAAGTATCAGTTATTACAACTGAAGATATCGAAGGAACTAGTGATCGTTTCACTATCACTTATAAAGAATTATATAAAGATGTTAAACCAGGTGGTTTCATTTTAGTTAACGATGGTCAAGTTGAATTATTAGTAGACCATGTTGAAGGTGAAGACATTTATTGTGTCTGCGCTAATGATGGTGTAGTTAAAAACAAACGTGGTATCAATGTTCCTGGAATTAAATTAGGATTCGATTATTTATCTGAAAAAGATATCGCTGATATCACTTTTGGTTGTGAACAAGGTGTTAACTTTATTGCTGCATCATTTGTAAGACGTGCTCAAGACGTTTTAGATGTTAAAAAATTATTAATTGAAAATGGTCATCCTGAAATCCAAATCATCGCTAAAATCGAAAATAGCGAAGGTGTTGAAAACATGGATGAAATCTTAAAAGTTGCTGATGGTATCATGGTTGCTCGTGGAGACTTAGGGGTAGAAGTACCTGCTGAAGATGTACCATTAATCCAAAAAGAAATCATCAAAAAATGTCGTGCAGCTGGAAAAATAGTTATCACAGCTACTCAAATGCTTGATAGTATGCAAGAAAATCCACGTCCAACACGTGCAGAAGTTAGTGACGTTGCTAACGCTATTTATGATGGAACTGATGCTATCATGTTATCAGGTGAATCTGCACAAGGTAAATATCCTGAAGAAGCAGTTATGACAATGACTAAGATTGCCTTAAAAACTGAAGAAACATTAGATTATGATGCATTATTAAGAAGAGCAATCAGAACAGCACCAGTAGATACTTCTGAAGCTATCTGTATGTCTGTAGCTGAAATTGCATCTAAATTCAAAGTAGCTGCAATTGTTGTTTACACTGAAAGTGGATTCACTGCTAAAAGAGTATCACGTTATCGTCCAGAATCTATGATTATCGCTGCAACACCTTATGAACCAGTTACTCGTTCATTAGCATTAAACTGGGGTGTTAAAGGTGTCGTATGTAAACATATGGAAGATCGTTCAGCTCAAATTGAATATGCTCAAATTTTAGCTAAAGAAAATGGTGTTGAACCAGGTGAACAAATCTTGATCACTGCTGGTACACCAGGTGTAAGCGGGGCTACAAGCTACTTAGAATTAATTACTGTTAAGTAATTAAATATCATAGTTTTATGGGCTAAAGCTGTTAAAGCAGCTTTAGCTTTTTATTTTAAGTAAATTGATTGTCGAAGCCTGGCGATTATTTTTTCTTTCTATCTTGAATAAAATAGGTTATAATGTTTTCGGTGATAAATATGGAAAAAAAAGCACGACAAAATTTAATCATTAGTCTGATATGTGCGGTAATTGTGGCTGTTACATTATATTTTATGTATGATAGTTTTCAATTCCAAACTTATGGAGGGGTTATTTATTTTGATTATGTTTTATCTGGCTCTAATGAACAGATTAGTGTTGATAACTTAGAAGTGTATTTAGATCAAGATGATTTTTTGATTGATCAAGGAAAGATAGTTTTTAATGATCCTAGTTTATTGACTCAACCAACTGGTTTTAGTTTAGATTTATCTGATGGTAATCAATCTTTTAATATGAATTTTGCACTAGAGAATTATGATCAAAATCTTACTAGTTATGATTTTTCTACATATCAAGAATCTTCAGCTGATTTTGCCTTAGATGATATAACCACTGCCACTTTAACAATCACTAATGGTGATAATACTATGAATTTAGATTTATCAATTGAACCACTATTAAGACTTGAAAGTTCTAACAAAGAATATCGAATTGAAAATGCTGCCGTTTCTAAGTCAATGATTCGTTTAGGTTCTTTAACAACTTCAATCGATCATATTATGGAAAATTATCCTAATGTTTCTTTAGAATATCGGTATTTAAAAGATGAAAATGGCGATTTGGATGATAATGAAAATTATGTAGTTTTTACTAAAGTTAGTGGGGCTAGTAAGGATTATATTAATGGAGACAGTTATGGAACTTATTTGCTTGATGATAGTGAAATTGATTTAACTAAGAAAAAATTGAGTGTTGTTGTAATTTTAAGCAACGATGAAGATCGTTTTGCTTTTGCCATTGATTTAAATATTCAAGAAGCGGGTGATTCTAATGAATAAATTAAAGAAAGATTTTATCGTTGTATATTTACTACGTAATGCCTTAGCGACACTATTGATTACTTTAATTAGTTTTGGTTATAGTTTAATTGACTATTATCATATTTCACTTATAAGTGCTTTAAGAAGAATTTTTACTGATAATTTTTATACCACTATTTACTTTTTACTTTTATGGATCTTAAATTATTTATTATTTGAAATTTATAAAACGATAATTGATATAATCAAGAAAACCATTGGTAAACAGGTTAAAGTTCCTTTTGGCAGCGTTATTCCTTTGGCCGTTTTAGTTGTAATTATTTTAATTGATTTTAATCTGTTGTTTAAAGTTAATTTTGTTTTATTATTAGTATTTATGTTTGCTCGTTCAATTAAAGAAATAATTAAAGAAAGAATCAAAAAATAGACTCATAGAGTCTATTTTAATAAATGGCAAATTGATTCAATCATCGTATCTTTTTGCAAATTATTTAATGAATTATAATATTGTTCAAATAATACTCCTAAACCTGGTAAGATGGCTTCTTCTTTAGAAGCGATGCCACTATTAATAATTTCTTTAAGTTCATCGAAAGTACTATTATGAAGTTTACTTAATAAAGCATTCCGGATATCCACTAAAATCACTCCTCAATTATATTATTGGAATATTTGCGAGGTTTTATACTGAGGTAATTATGGAAATTAGACAAATTGAATTAAAGGGACAAATATATGAATATCAGTTAAATATTAAACCAATAAAACGCTGTTACCTGAAAGTAAAAAGCGGTCAGATTATTGTTAGTTGTTCACCTTTATTTACTATTGCGGAAATTGAAAAATTGATAAAAGCTAATGCGGATAAGCTGGTAAAATACTTAGATAATTATCAAAGTAAATTTAACTATTGTCATAATGGCTATTTATATTTATTTGGTCAATATTATCAAATCATAGTCCATGATTTAAACAAAAATCAGGTAGTTGTTAAAGATAAGCAACTAATCGTTTATCATCATCAAGTTCAAAAAAATGTGGAAAAGTATTTAAAAGCAGTTTTAACTAAATATATAACAAGTCGCATAGATTATTGGCTTAAAAATTCATTTAACTTAAAAATGCCAAAAATTGAAATAAAAAAATATAAATCCCGCTGGGGAAGCTGTTATCCTGGGCAAAACAAAGTCAGTTTTAATTTGGCTTTAGTTCATTTAGACTATGAATTAATTGATTATGTGATCGTTCATGAGCTATGTCATTTCATCCAGGCCAATCATTCAGCTAAATTTTATTTAGAAGTGGCTAAACGCATACCGGATTATCAAATTATCCAAAGGAAATTAAAGGAGGTCGGAATATGATTACGTCTACTAGTAATAATAAAATTAAAGAATTAATTAAACTGAAGCAAAAAAAATACCGTCATCAAAGTGGATACTATCTAATTGAAGGGGAACACTTAGTCCAAGAAGCCCTTAAAACAAATCAGGTTGTATCTTTGATTACCACTAAAAAAATTGATAGTGAGCTTGAAGTGATCGAAGTTAGTGAAAATGTAATGGCTAAATTAGCTTTTACTAAATCACCAGCTAAGATCATGGCTAAATGTCTGTTGCCAAAGATTAATCAATTAGTAGATGGTAAACGTTATTTATTATTAGATGATCTCCAAGATCCTGGTAATGTGGGTACTTTAGTTAGAACCGCTCTGGCTTTTGGTATTGATCAGGTCATTTTATCTGATAACAGTGTTGATTTGTATAATGATAAAGTCTTACGGGCTATGCAGGGGGCTAATTTTCATTTAAGCTGTATTTATGGTAATTTAAAAGAAGTGATTGATATTTTACACCAAAAACAAGTGACTGTTATTGGCAGTGCTTTAGAAAATGGTAAAGATATTAATTTAATTAAACAAAGTGAAAAGATGGCTTTTATTGTTGGAAATGAAGGCAATGGAATGAATCCTGAAATACTGGCTAAATGTGATCAAATTGGCTATATCCCAATTGAAAAGATTGAGTCTTTGAATGTTGCGATTGCTGGAAGTATTTTTATGTATCATTTTAGATAGTTTTTCCTTGATGATTTTCAAGAAAATTGTTGTCAAAAATAAGTAAACAAGTTATAATATCAAGGTATTCAAAAAAACACGTTGATAAGGACTAGTAGATAAGAAAGTTGTTTTAGAGAGGAAGAAAAATGGCTGAAATTCTTCTACAACGGCATTATTGAATTCACCTTGGAGTGCGACTAATCATCGCCGTAGTGACTGCGTTAAAGTTAATTAAGTGCATGATGCTGTTGCATCATGAATTAGGATGGTACCGCGAGATAATCGTTCCTATTGGGAACGATTTTTTATTTTAGGAGGGAAATAATGGAAAATAAATTATTGATGATTAAAGATGAAGCATTAGCTAAATTAGAATCATGTCAGTCTTTAAAAGAATTAAATGATATTCGGGTGCATTATTTAGGTAAAAAAGGACCAATTCAAGAAGCTATGAAATCAATGAAAAATATGGCACCTGAGGAAAGAAAAAAATTTGGTCAAACTTCAAACTTAGTTAAACAAGAGCTTTCAAAAGCAGTTGAAGTGACTAAAGAAAAACTAGAAAATCAGGCAATTTTAGATAAAATCAATCGTGAAAAAATTGATATTACTTTGCCAGGATATAAATTAGATCAAGGTACAATTCATCCTCTATCAGCGATTGTTACTGAGTTAGAAGAGCTATTTTTAGGAATGGGTTATCAAATAGCTGAAGGTCCTGAAGTAGAGACAGATTACTTTAACTTTGAATTAATGAATCTGCCAAAAGACCATCCAGCTCGTGATATGCAAGATACTTTTTATATTGATGATAGTCTTTTAATGAGAACACATACTTCACCAGTTCAGGCGCACACTTTATTGGCGGCTAAAGGACAGGGCCCAATCAAAGTAATTTGTCCTGGTAAAACTTATCGTCGTGATGATGACGATGCTACTCATTCACATCAATTTATGCAATGTGAAGGTTTAGTAGTTGATAAAAATATTACGATGGCTGACTTGAAAGGAACTTTACAAGTTTTTGCTCGTAAATTATTTGGAGAAAAACGGGAAATTAGATTCCGTCCATCATACTTTCCATTTACTGAACCATCAGTAGAAGTAGATATTTCATGTCATAACTGTGGTGGAAAAGGTTGTTCAATGTGTAAACATACTGGATGGATTGAAATTTTAGGAGCCGGAATGGTTAATCCTCGGGTATTAGACATGTGTGGTTTTGATTCAACGGTCTATCAAGGATTCGCTTTTGGAATTGGGATCGAACGGGTAGCCATGTTGAAATACGGTATTGATAATATTCGTTATTTCTATAATGATGATATTAGATTTTTAAATCAATTTGGTAGAAAGGAGTAGAATAATGGATATTAGTTTAAATTTATTAAATAAATATGTAAAAGTTGATGATCAAGATCCTCAAGAATTAGCCGATAAGATTACAGCAGTTGGTTTAGAGGTTGAAGGAATGCATCAGTTAGCTCATGGGACTAATATGACAATTGGTTATGTTAAAGAATGTACGATGCATCCTGATAGTGATCATTTAAAAGTTTGTCAAGTCGAAGTAAGACCAGGTGAAATTAAACAAATCGTCTGTGGAGCTCCTAATGTAGCGGCCGGGCAAAAAGTTATCGTTGCCAATCCGGGTTGTGACTTAGGAAATGGTTTTGTTATTAAAGAAAGTAAAATTCGTGGTCAAGAATCTAACGGGATGATTTGTTCAATTGCTGAATTAGGACTTGATCAGCGTTTATTAAAACCAGAAGATAAAGATGGAATTCATGTTTTAGATGCTGATGCACCAGTTGGAAGTGATCCATTAGAATATATGGGATTAAAAGATACAATTTTGGAAATCGGTTTAACACCTAATCGTTCTGATTGCATGGCTTTAACATCTTTGGCTTATGAAGTAGCGGCAATTTTAAATCGTGATGTTACCTTACCTGAAATTAAACCAACTGGTAAAGAAGGTTCCGGAATCACTGTGGCAGTTGAAACCGATTTATGTCCATTCTTTGGAGCTAAATTAGTAAAAGGGGTTACAACGAAAGAATCACCAGTCTGGTTACAAAATGCTTTAATCGCTAGTGGCATTAAACCAATTAATAATGTTGTTGATATTTCTAACTTTGTGATGTTAGAGACAGGGCAACCAATTCATATGTATGATTATGATAAATTAAAACAAAAGTCTTTTGTTGTTAAAACTGGTTTTGATTGCAATGAAGTAATGTTAGATGGTGAAGAATATAAAATTGAGCCAAATGATATTATTGTCTCTACTGATGATGGTATTGGTTGTATCGCTGGGGTTATGGGAGCCGATAGTACTAAAATTGATGAAAATACGACTAATATTGTTATTGAAGCGGCTACTTTCAATGGTGCTGCTTTAAGAGAAACTGCTCGTCGTTTAAATTTATTAACTGATGCTTCACAGCATTATATCAAAGGAGCTTTAAATACAGCTAATTCATTAAATGTACTTGAAAGATGTGCTAATTTATTAGTTGAATTAGCTGATGCTAAAGAAGTATACCAAAGTGTTACTACAGATTTAAATGTAGTTGACCGTTATGTTGAAGTAACTACAGCTAAAGTTAATGGATTGCTTGGAACAAAGATTACTACTGAAGAAATTGCGCAAGTATTTAGTTCTTTAAAATTCCAATACACTTTAGATAATGACTGTTTTAAAGTTTTAGTACCAACTTATCGTAAAGATATTACTATGGCGGCTGATTTAATTGAAGAAGTTGCCCGTATTTATGGCTATGATAAGATTCCAGCAACATTACCAGAAATGTCAATGACTGTTGGTAAACGGACTGATGTTCAAGCCAAAAAACATTATTTACGGACATTATTAAAAGATCAAGGATTACATGAAACTATTACTTATACTTTAACTTCCCCAGATGATGTTGATGACTTTAATTTGTTCCATCATAATGAGACAATTAAGTTAGCGATGCCGCTTGGTGAAGAAAGAAGTGTTACTAGAAAATCAGTAATTGGATCTTTATTACAGGTAATTAATTATAACCAATCTCATAATATTAAAGATGTTAACTTATTTGAATTATCAGGAACTTATTCAAAAGATACAGAGTTACAAAATCTGGCGATTGCTTGTTGTGGTGAATATAATGGTTTAGCTTTTAAACAGATTTCTTATCAGGCTGATTATTATTTAGTTAAAGGATTTGTAGAAACTATTTTCAAAAATTTAGGAATTGAAGAATCTCGTTATAAATTGGTTCCAGTTGAAAGTGATAATCAGGCTTTCCATCCAGGACGCTCTGCTTATATTAAAATTGGTAAAGAAATTATTGGGGTAGTTGGTAATATTCATCCATTAATGGAAAAGAAATATGATGTTAAGGATGTTTATATTGTTGAATTGAATCTTACTGCTTTATTAAATTTAAAAACTAGTAAAATTAAATTTAAAGATATTCCAATGTATCCATCAGTTAGCCGAGATATTGCATTGGTTATGGACAAAGATATTCCTACTTATGATGTATGTCGTAAAATTGTTCAAGCCAGCAAGCAATTAGTTAAAGAAACTAACATCTTTGATGTCTATGAAGGTGAACATGTAGAAGCTGGTAAAAAATCAGTTGCCATAAATTTAGTTTTCCAAGATCCTAAGGGAACACTTGATGAAGCAACTGTTAATGCAGCAATGGAAAAAATCTTAGCTGCAGTAGCTAAAGATTTCCAGGCCGTACTTAGAGGATAGAGGTATTTTTGAAATACCTCTTTTTTAAAGATGATTATTTTATTAATAGTAAGTATTGTTATATTAATTGTCTTAATTAAATTAGTTATTCGAATTATTTACAAAAATTATTTATATCAGCAGTTTACTAAGGCACCAGTTACTCAGTATCGTGAGTTGACAAAAGAATATTATCAGTTAAATCAAAAGGTAGCAATTGATGAAAATACCTTTCAAGATTTAGAAATGCCACAATTATTAAAAATGATCAACTATACTTTAAGTCCGATTGGTAATGAATATTTGTATAATTGTTTTTTTAGGCATTCTAATGATTTTAAAATTCAAGAATTAATTATCGAAAGATTGGTTAATCAAGATAAATTAAAAGAAGCTATCTACTGTTTAAGAAAACTAGATAAAGAATATGTTCCAATATTATCATTGAAAGAGAAGTTGTTAAAATATCCCTATCGTTTTAAATTATTATTTATTATCTTACCATTTATTAATTTAATCTTTTTAGGATTAGGGATCATTGATCATCAATATTTTTATATCCCAGTAGTCATTACAATAGCCTGTATTTTAATTAATTTTCAATTAAACGGACGCTATGAAACAGTTAGTTTACAAGTTGGTTCGATCAAGGATATCATTGTCTGCAGTGAAAAATTATTACAGTTAAAGCTCTATCCCGAAGATAAGCAACAAGAATTAAAAAAGGTACTTAAAGAATTAAAGAAATCATTTAAATTAAGCTATTATTTTAACTGTATTTCTTTTATTAATATTATTGGTTTATTAGATTTAATTAAGGCAATTTTATTAATTGATGTTATTCAAACAGCTTGTCTTGAAGCTAAAATTGATAAAATTAATGAAGAACTATTACAGTTGTATGATTTTATTGGTCAAATAGATACGAGTATTAGTGTGATGACCGTTCGGACCCTTTATCAAACTAGTATTCCGCAAGTACTTGATCAAAAAAAGATCATCATAAAAAATGGTTATCATTTATTGATTAAAAATCCGGTTAAAAACTCGGTTGTAATCGATAATAATGCGATAATTACTGGTAGTAATGCTTCAGGAAAATCAACTTTTTTAAAGATGCTTGGGGCAAATTTATTACTGGCCAAAGCAATGAATATTGCATTTAGTGAGCGGTTTCAATATTATCCATTTGCTTTGATTACTTCAATTCATATGAAAGATGATTTAGAAAATGGTTATAGTTTTTATGTTCAGGAAATCAAACGATTGAAAAAGATTACTAACCGTGCTAAAAGTGAATGTTGTTTAGTTTTGATTGATGAAATACTAAAAGGAACTAATGAAACTGAACGGCTAGTTATTGCTCATAGTATCTTAAAATTTTTATTTAGTTTAGATTCATTAACGATTGTATCGACTCATGATATATCTTTAACCAAGGATTTTGAAAATGTTGCTAATTATTGTTTTAATGATATTAAAAGAAATGATGAAATTGTTTTTGATTACTTGATCAAAGATGGAATTTGCAGTACCGGAAATGCGATTGCTATTGTTAAATCGATGGACTTTGATCCTAAAATAATTGAGATGTTAGAATAAAATCGGAGTAGCTAATTACTCCGATTTTATTATTGGTATGCTTTTGTATTCTGCTTCGATCAACTGCTGGGGCTTTTTTGATAGACATGATAATAATTTAGTGGCTTTAAATTCTAAATCTAAAGCTGGATGACGATAGCTCGAAAAATTAGTTACGAGCTGATATTGACAGCTTTTTTTGATATGGTTTAAGTATTGTTGTCCTCTATGATTCATTTTTAAAATACGTATATAATCAATCTGTTTTGCCTGGTTAATTATATCTTTAGTATTGTTCATTAAGATATGAACCAGCATTCTTTGGATTCTGGATCTAGTATAGCGCTTAGAAGTAAGACTAGTGACTAATTCATCCATGTTTTTAGCATTGATGATTTTTTGAGTCAGCAGGTTTTCAATTCCTTCATCAACTAGATGGATTTGCTGCAGATTTTCTTTAGAACTGGTTAGAATGTTATAGCGAAGATAAGGAAATAAATCATCGAAAAAATAAAATTCTTGATAGTCCTGATAGTTTAACAGCTGACTGGAAATCGGCTGCTTGTTTTTTAAAGCATGGCGAATAGCACTGGCAGAACTAATTGATTCAATTGCCAGGCTATGATAATTATTGGTCCGTTTAATACAATGTAGCTTAATTGGATAGTCATGGTTAATTACTTCTTTAACATATGCTAATCCCAGTAAATCATTGGGGGTAGTAACTGTCTGGTGCATTAAAATTGACAAAGCCTGATTGCAGGCATCAGGATATCGAAGACCAAGTTGCATTTGTTCTTTGACTAATAAATCGTATTGTTCTTGATGCTCTTTTATTGTTTTAGCAATGTTGATAAATTGTTCAATATCACCAGTTTCACTGCCAAAAACAATATCACTGACTTGTAATTTATGTAACAGATCAATCGATCCATAGGCAAAATAGTCAGCACTTTGAACACTATAAACAAATGGTAATTCAATAACTAAATCAACACCATTTTTAATGGCAATTTGACTACGAGTCCATTTATCACTGATTGCTACTTCGCCACGTTGTGTAAAATGGCTAGACATTATAGCAATGGTTACATCTGGAGCCACTAATGCTTTAGCCTGGTTTAAATGGTATAGATGGCCTAGATGAAAGGGATTATATTCAACAACAAGACCTAATACTTTCATGATCGTTCTCCTATGTTAAGCTGATTTATAAGTAAGTTTTTTTATAACTTTAAAAATTGTTGATACAACTAAAATAGCTAAGGCCAGGCTAAGGGATATACCAATTGTATTTAAGAAACTATCTAAAAACAATTCACTGTTTCCTTGGATGCTATAAAGCATTGTGGTATAAATTCCTCGTCCTGGAACTAGCGGGAAACAGCCTATAATTAAAAAGATGGTTGCCGGAGCTTTTAAAATTCGCGCTGCCGTTTCAGCAAAAAAAGCAACAACGCTCATTGCTAAAAAATACGCGGTCATTTCACTGGCAAAATTTAAACAGATTAAATAGATAGCATAGCCAATTGAACCACCTAATGCCGCAATTATACTAAATTTAGGATGGTAATGAATTCTAAAAATAAAACCAAAACCAATACAAGCAATAAAAGCACTTAAACATTGAATAACTCCTAACATTTTATCCTCCTAAGATCATTGTCATTGTTCCAGCACCGATAGCAATAAAAACCGCAATTAATAAGGCCTCTAACATTCTAGCTGTACCTGAAATATAATCACCACCCATAATATCTCGAAAACTATTAGTAATCGCAACACCAGGAGTTAAAATCATTAAACAGCCAATAATTATCGCATCACTATTGATTGTTAATCCCCAGTTTCGGGCAACAATAGCTAAAAACGTAATCAGCATACTTGAAAGCAGGGTACTGACTAGATTGTTGATCTCGAGTATTTCCATCAATAAAATAAAAAAATACAAGATAAACCCAATAAATAATGCGACGATTGTTTCACTTAAGCCACCACCAAAAAAAGTCGTAAAGAAGCCGCTGCCGATACCATAGCCCAAAAAGACTAAATAATAATTAGTTTTGATATTATTGATTCGTTTAATTTCTGCTTGTAGATAACTAATATCTGGTTTATTTTGACAAACATAGCGAACTAGATTGTTTAATTCATAGATCTTATCTAGATTGATCCGATTTTGTCGACTTCGTTTTGATAATGTATATGAAAAGTCATTATTGTTTTTTACACTTAATGTAAAATAAGATGGCAAAGCAAAGACATTGACAAATTCATAACCATAGCTTTGACACATTCTAGTTAATGATTCTTCTACTCGATAGATTTCTGCTCCGTATTTAAGTAATAAACGACCAATTTCTCCAATTGAATCGATTAGTTTTTTATCTTCCATATTTCACCTCAATCATTCAAGAGTATATCATGAAAATAATTTTTTTAATAGCATAAACTATTGTAAAAATTTAAACATTTCATGCAAAGAGACTGATTCTAATGATAGTAGATTTCTATTCACAACTATTTATGCTATAATTTGACTTGCCAGTGATGATGGAGGAGGTTTTAATGAAAGAAGATGGATGAGAGTAAATGATTTTACAAGTATCAAGCCGCAGTGATATCTGTGCAATGTATCCCCAGTGGCTGATTAATCGTTTAAAAGCTGGCATGGTTATGGTACGTAATCCATATAACGAACATCTGGTAAGTAAAATTAATCTTAGCCATGAGGTAGTTGATTGTATTAGTTTTATGACTAAAGATCCATTGCCAATGTTACCATATTTAAAAGAAATCGATCAATTGAAATATCAGTATTATTTTATGGTAACCATTACTCCATATGATAATGATCTGGAAACAAATTTGCGACCCAAATTAGAAATTATCAAAACTTTTAGAAAGTTAAGTACTATGTTAGGAAAAAAACGGGTGATTTGGCGTTATGATCCCATTTTATTAAATGCCCGTTATACCAAAGAGTTTCATTATAAGATGTTTGATAAGATGTGTGCCCTTTTATATCAATACACGGAAATAGTAATTATTAGCTTTATTGATATTTATCAAAATATTTCTGGTTTATTTGATGAAATAAATGCAGCTGATGTTATGGATTTGGCAGCAAAGTTAGGAAAAATTGCCAATAAATATCATTTAAAGATACAAACTTGCAGTGAAAAATATCATTTAGAACAATTTGGAATCCAGCATGGCAGTTGTTTAGATCGTCATTATCTCGAAGAGTTGATCGGCGGAAAATTAAAGATCAAAAAGAATCAAAATAGAAAACATTGTCATTGTGTTGCCAGTATCGATATCGGT
This sequence comes from uncultured Thomasclavelia sp., assembly GCF_944324745.1. Lineage (GTDB taxonomy): Bacteria > Bacillota_I > Bacilli_A > Erysipelotrichales > Coprobacillaceae > Thomasclavelia. The sequence goes on from NZ_CALUXO010000081.1 coordinate 45,522, forward strand.
GCTTACAATAGCTGTTTAAATGGCTGTAAGTATTGTTATGCAAATAAGCAAAATGTTTATCATAATGTTTTACAACATGATAAAAATAGCCCTTTACTTATCGGCTGGCCAACAAGTGAGGATAAAGTGGTTAATCGAAAGGTAACTTCTAATATTGATCGGCAAATTCAATTAAAAATTTAAACAAAGATTAAATTACAGCAATCTACTATATAATATAGTAATCGCTATGCTATAATTGAAAAAGGAAGGAAGGGAAGAAGATGTTTTTAAAGAATAAACGAAATTTAATTATTATTGGGGCTGTAGTCGTTTGTTTGATCGTCGCTGCTGTTCTTTTCATTTTTATCGGTGGTAAAAGTGCTGAGGATTACGTGACGGATTATTTTAATCTCTTAAGTAAGAAAGATTATTCACAAATGTATGAAATGTTAAGCGATGATTCCAATGTTGATCAAGATACATTTGAAGAAAGATACGCCAATATTTATAATGGTATCGAAGCTAGCAATTTTAATTTGGTAATCAATAGCGTTGAAGATGATGTAGTTGATTATAGTTTAACGATGGATACTGTTGCCGGTGAAGTTACTTCTAACAATCAGGTTACTGTTGTAGATGATAAACTGGTTTATAATGAAGGATTAATTTTAGAAGGATTAGAAAGTAATTATCGGGTTCGGATCTTAACTGATAATGCCAGCCGGGGACGTATTTTAGATCGTAATGGTCAAGAACTGGCTACTCAGGGTGAAGCTTATTCAGTTGGATTAGTTCCAGGAAAGTTAAATGGTGAAGCTGATTATGATCGGATTGCTTCAATGTTAGGAATAACTAGTGATGATATTCGTGATGAAATGTCAGCTTCATGGATCAAAGACGATTCATTTGTACCAATCAAAGAAGTAGCTAGAGATAGTGAAGGGCAAGCTTTAATTAGTCAGCTAATTACTATTCCTGGTGTTAAAGCGAATACAATTACGGTTCGTTATTATCCTTATGGGCAGGCCACGTCCCATTTAACAGGATATTTGCAGCAAGTAACAGCTGAAGATTTAAAAAATCATGAAGGTGAAGGTTATAGTGAAAGTTCTTTAATTGGACGTAGTGGTATTGAAGCCGCTTATGAAGCTGATTTAAGAGGTAGTGATGGCAAAGAGATTCGAATCGTTGATGAAAATAATGATTTAGTTAAAACAGTAGCTAAAAAAGAAGTAACTGATGGAAAAGATATTACTTTAACAATTGATGTTTCATTACAACAGGCATTGTATAACGAATATCAAAATGATCAAAGTGCCTCAGTTGCCATGAACCCAGAAACTGGTGAAATATTAGCTTTAGTATCAACACCGTCATTTTCAAGTAATGATTTTATTTTAGGTTATACTAATGAACAATGGCAGGCTTTAAATGATGATGCCAGTAAACCGTTGACTAATCGTTATCGGGCTACTTTTGTTCCTGGTTCTAGCATGAAACCAATTACTGGAGCTATCGGCTTAGATTCTGGAGCCATTGATGCCAATGAAGATCTTCAGGCACAAGACCGTTGGCAAAAAGATTCTAGCTGGGGTAATTATTATGTAACAACATTACACGCTCCAACGCCTAATAATTTAAGAAATGCGTTAATTTATTCGGATAACGTTTATTTCGCTAAAGCAGCGACAAATATTGGTTCTGATGATTTGATTGCTGGTTATGATAAATTACAAATTGGTTCTAAAATTCCATTTGAACTAGCATTAACTAAATCACAGTACCAAAATGAAGCTGGAGATTTTGATGATCAACAATTAGCTGATAGTGGTTATGGTCAAGGAGAGTTACTGATGAATCCAGTACAGTTAGCATCTATCTATACGGCTTTCTATAACGAAGGAACAATTGTGGCTCCTTATTTAGTTATGGGAAATGAACCAGATAGCCCTTGGGTTGAAAATGCTTTTACCGCTAAGACTGCTAATACGATTAAAGATGATTTAATTGGAGTTATTAGTGATAGTAATGGAACAGGTCATGCAATTTATCATAGTGATATTGAATTAGCTGGAAAAACGGGGACTGGTGAAATTAAAAGTTCTCAAGATGATACAACTGGTAGTGAAATTGGTTGGTTTACAGTGATGACTACTAACAGTGATAATCCAATTTTAATTACAACAATGGTTGAAGATGTTAAAGATCGTGGTGGTAGTGGATATGTTGTTGAACATATGCAAACACCATTAAATAATTATTTATATCGTTAAAAAGATAGAAAGACAATGGGTTTTAGGCCATTGTCTTTTTTTGGTAATATTATTTTAATAAACCAACAATTTGATCAATATCTTTTTTTCCAAAATAAACATCTTGATCATTAATGATCATACAAGGAACAGACATAATTTGATATTGGTCTTTAAGATCTGGAAAATGAGATAAATCAAACATTTCAGCTTCAATATGAGGATTTTCAACAGCTATTCTTTGAGTAGCCATGACTACTTCAGGACACATTGTACAAGAAAGGGAAACTGCAACTTTGATGTTAATTTTCTTGTCAATCATTTTAATTTGATTGATTATATTCTGATCTAATGGTTGTTTAGGGCCAGCAGTGTTGTAAATAGCGATGATAAATGAATTAAATTCATGACCACCGGGAACACCATGATAAGTAATGTTAAGATAGTTACTGTCTTCATCATAAAAGCTGATTGCTGGAAGCTTGCTATTATCGATAAGTTCATATGATAATTTATCACTTAGCGGGATTAGTTCTTTGATAAAGCCCAGCATTTCTTGAGCAAGTGCGCTATTATCATCATAACATTTTAATACTAGATTTTTTTCCAGTTTATCAAAAATTGGTTTTAATTTAGCTTTGATGTTACTAGTAATAAAGCCATCAGCTTCATCAGTTTCTTCTTGATTAGAACTTGTTGTTTGTAGCTGAATCTTTTTTGGAGCCAGATCATTTGCCTGAACGATATTTGGAATATATTTTTCTAAAGCAGTAGCAGCCTTAGCCCCATCACTAACCGCAGTAACGACTTGTCTTAATTCTTTTACACAAACATCACCTGCACCATAAACACCATCAATTGAAGTTTTTTGATTAGCATCAACAATTAGGTTACCTGTTTCATTTAAGGCAACTTGCTCTTTAAACAAGCTCGTAGCTGGTTCATATCCGGCAAAGACAAAAATCCCAAAAGAATCATTATCTGGTGCTTGATATTGCCAGGTAGTTTGAGTTTTATTATTAATGAATGTGGCTGTTTCTAATTGATTGCCACCACTGGCGGCTACGATTTCAGTATTATAATGGATATCGATCTTAGGATGTTCTTTAGCCTTATCACTAACTTGTTTAGCACAGGTAAAATCATCTTCACGAATAATAATAGTGACTTTTTTGGCATATTTAGTTAAAAAGACAGCTTCTTCTGCTGCTGCAAAACCACCACCAATGACGAAAACATCTTTGCCAGTGAAAAATTCACCATCACAAGTAGCACAATAAGCAACGCCACGTCCCTGAAACTCTCGTTCACCTGGGAAGCCTAATTTTCTAGGGTGGCTTCCAGTGGCTAAAACAATTCCAACAGCCTGATATTGTCCTTTATTGGTAATAACAGTTTTAACGGGGCTTTCTAATTCTAACTTGTTAACATTGGCAATTAAAAATTCAGCACCAAAATTTTGAGCCTGCTGGCGCATTTGTTCAGTTAGTTCTTTCCCGCTGGTTTGTAAGATTCCTGGATAGTTTACTACTTCTGAAGTAATCGTAATTTGCCCGCCAATTGTTTCTTTTTCAATTACTAAAACTGAAAATTTAGCTCGGGCTAAATAAATAGCAGCTGACAGTCCAGCGGGACCGCCACCTACTATTATTGCATCATATAAGCTATTCATTAAATTAACCCTACTAGATCTAATGATGGTTTAAGTGTTTCTTCACCAGGTTTCCATTTAGCAGGACATACTTCATCCCCATGTTCGTAAACAAACTGTGACGCCTGAACTCGTCTGAACAGCTCATCAGCATTACGTCCAACATTACCAGCAATTACTTCATACATAACGATTTTTCCTTCAGGATTGATGATAAAGCTGCCGCGTTCAGCCATTCCATCAGCTTCGATATATACATCTAAATCTTTAGCCAATTTAGCTGTTGGATCAGCTAGCATTGGATATTTTATTTTTTGAATTGTTTTAGATGTATCGTGCCATGCTTTATGAACAAAATGACTATCGCATGATACTGAATAAATTTCGCAGTTGATTTTTTGGAAGTCTTCGTATTTGTTAGCTAAGTCTTCTAACTCTGTAGGGCAAACAAATGTAAAATCAGCTGGATAGAAGAATAAAACATTCCATTTTCCTAATAAATCTTCTTTCTTAATTGTTTTGAATTCATTTTCATGAAAGGCTTGAGCCTCAAAATCTGTTAGTTCTTTTCCTATTAATGACATTTTCTTTTTCTCCTTTATTAATATTATTTTTTAAACAACCTGATTTAACATCCAGATTGATTTTGTAAAATTACCAATATAATCATCCATTAATGATGAAATTAAATAATTATCTTCTTTATCAGCTAGCTGTTTAATCTCTTTGATTGCTTCTAATAGATAATTAAAATCTTTTAAAACTGTATTATAGATTTCTTTGGAAGATAATTGTTGATCTTTAGCTTCTTCAATTTTACTCAATTCCATAAACTCTTTTAAAGAAGCCACTGGCTGGAAGCCAATCATTAAAATATTTTCAGCAATTTCATCGATTGCTTCATTGATGTAATTATAATATTCTTCTAACTTAGCATGGATAGTAAAGAAATCTTTTCCTTTTATATACCAATGAAAATTCTGTAATTTATGATATTCAACTACTAAGTCAGCTAATAAAGTATTCAATTTTTTTTCCATTTTCTCACTCCTTTGCTTTAAAATGATCGTCGATAAATGTTAGATTAATCTAACTATCTGTATTTTAGCATTAATAACATCTCGACACAATTATTATGCACTATTATTTTTTTGCTAAACAAAAAAAGAGTTCTAAAGAACTCTAATCAACTTTGCTACATGACTCCCGTTCAATTAAAAAACATGGAAGGATAATTTTCATTGGTGAAGGAGAAGTATATTTACTTAAAATATGATATACAGCATTAGCTCCATACTCTCCCATCAGTGTTGCCGGAGCATAAACGGTAGTTAGAGGAGGATTAGTAAAGCTTGCAGCTTTGATATCATCGAAACCGATGATGGAAATATCTTCTGGTACTTTAATATTATGCTCCTGTAAAGCTCTTAAAGCACCAATGGCAATGGGATCGCTGGCACAGAAGATAGCTGTTGGTAAATCTTTTTTATTGATCATTTCGACCATCATCGTATAACCAGATTCCGTCGTAAATTCCTCATCGTAAATATAAGGTTGATAAGTAATACCGTGTTTATCGCAATAATCAATAAACACACTTTTTCGAGGATCAGGATAGATAGTATTATCGTCTAAATATTCTTTTCCTCCTAAAAATCCGATTTTTTGGTGATTAAGAAGACGTAAATAATCCAGAGCATCAGTAATTGCTCGTTTAAAATCCAATGTAATTGTAGTGTCATTTTGATGATTACTGATCATATCAAGGAATACAATTTTATTAGTAATTTTTTTGAATTTAACGATTTCATCATTACTAAACTTTCCAATACAAACTAGTCCATCAACATTTTTTAGGGCATCTAAATAATTAAAATCAGTCTTAAAAGTTCTAATTACATTAATATTATTTTGAAGACAAAAATTCTCGATTCCCTGACGAACTTGTAAATAATAAGGATCATCAATTTCTTGCTGTAATGAGTACCATTGAACAATCCCTAAGACAAATTCACTTTTGTTAGCTTTTCTTTTTTTAGTATAATTGAGCTTTTTAGCCGCATTTAAAACTGCCTGTTTAGTTTCTTCAGGAACTGATAAAGTTTTATCGTTATTTAGGATTCTCGAAACTGTAGCACTAGATACATTAGCAAGATTTGCGACATCTTTAATCGTGGCCATTAATTTATCGCTGCTTAAAAATAGAGCTGATAGCAACTCTGTAAAGCAGCTCCTCCTTTCCTTATTTTAGTTTTGTCATCAGATTACTGTTAATAGTTAAAAGTTGCTTTGGCAAAAATGCCAGTATAAGATGGTTGTTTTTATACTGGTTTTACATTTTATCATAAAAAGCTGGTTGCAATTATAAAAAAGATTGTATAGATAAATAATAAGATTATTTTACTTAAACCTCTTAGTGGCAATTAGTTTAAGATTTCCCTCCTTTAACAGTGGTATTATACCCTATTTCTGCAGTTTATGAAAGTTTTGTTCTAGGAATTAGTGGGTTACTGATGATTTATTTTATGAAATGATTATTATTTGATATCCAGGTACTTTTATTATATCGATAAAGTAAATTTTAGTCAATATTTTTAGTAAACATTTAGTTATATTTAGTAAAAATAATTGACAATATTTTAGTGATAGTTTACAATATAAAGGAAAGATGAGGGAGGAATAACATGATATCAATCAACTATGAGATCAATCGTTTAATCCAGTTTGCTTTAGATGAAAAGATGATAACTGAAGATGAAATGGATTATTCAGTGAATTTATTATTAGACTTATTTGATTTAGATGAGTTTCATTATGAAGAAGTTAATGAGCCATTACCACTAGCTACACCTATTTTAGAAAATATGCTAGATTATGTTGTCGCTAACGGTAAATTAGAAAATACGATTACTAATCGGGATCTATTTGATACTCGCATCATGAATTGCGTAATGCCAAGACCCCATTTTGTGATAGAAACATTTAAAGAAAAATATGCTGTTGCCCCTAAAAAGGCTACTGATTATTATTATAGATTGTCAATTGCCTCAAACTATATTCGTAAAAGTCGTACAGATAAAAATATTATCTGGAAAAGTTATGTCAAATATGGTAATTTTGAAATTTCGATTAATTTATCAAAACCAGAAAAAGATCCTAAGGAGATAGCTAAAGCTAAGGAAGTAAAAGCTACTGGTTATCCTAAATGTCTGTTATGTAAGGAAAATGTTGGTTTTCGTGGTGATTTGAATCGTGCGGCACGACAAAATCATCGAATTATTCCGTTACAACTGGCCAATGGGGATTATTACCTGCAATATTCTCCTTATGTTTACTATAATGAACATTGCATTGTTTTAAATAAGGAACATAAACCAATGGTAATTAACCAGGGGACATTTGAAAATCTACTGTCATTTTTAGATTTATTTCCTCATTATATGATTGGTTCTAATGCTGATTTACCAATTGTTGGCGGTTCAATTTTAACCCATGATCATTATCAAGGTGGAAATTATGAGTTTCCGATCCAGGAAGCTGAAGTATTAAAAACATTTGAGCTGGGAGATAACAGCAATACGGTCATTGAAGTAATTCGCTGGCCGCTTTCAACAATTAGAATTACATGTGATACTAAAGAAAGATTAGTAGAACTGGCAATGAAATATCTTAATGCCTGGAAAGAATATAATGCACCAGTACTGGATATAATTTCTCATACTGGTACGACCCCTCATAATACCATTACCCCAATTGCTCGTAAAAAAGGGAACAAATATCAAATGGATTTAGTATTAAGAAATAATCGGACCAGCGATCAATATCCAGATGGGATCTTTCATCCACATCCTGAATCTCATCATATTAAAAAAGAAAATATTGGTTTAATTGAAGTAATGGGATTAGCAATTTTACCAGCTCGTTTGAAAGATGAATTGTTGTTATTAAAAGAATGTCTATTACAAAAAGCAGAAATTAAAAACTATCCAGAATTGGAAAAGCACTATCCATGGTTTATTACATTAATGAATGATTACCAAATCAATGAAGAGAATGTCGATGAGATTTTAAAAGAAGCAGTAGCCATTAAATTTGTTAATGTTTTAGAGGATGCTGGTGTATTTAAGATGGATGAGCGTGGTATCGATGCATTAACTAGTTTTGTAGCAACGGTTATAGAGGAGGAAGTATGATAAAAATAATTGATAAAATTGATGATAAAATTGATTTGATCCAATTAAAAAATGATAACTTGGAAGTAGTAGTATCTAATTATGGTTGTACAATTATCAAAGTTTTAATGAAAGATAAAGATGGAAATATTGATGATGTTGTTTTAGGTTATGATAATTTTTCTGACTATCAAACTAAAGATGCTTATTTAGGAGCTTTGGTTGGAAGAACAGCTAATCGAATTGGTAAAGGAAAGTTTACACTTAATGGTAAAACCTATCAATTACCAATTAATAACGGACCAAATTGTTTACATGGTGGTATTAAAGGATTTTCATATCAGATTTTTGATTATCAGATAATAGATGATAATACAGTTGAATTTGCTTATTTATCAAAAGACCAGGAAGAAGGGTATCCGGGAAACTTAGATTTTAAAGCTATTTATACATTAAAAGATAATCAATTAAAAGTTAATTATCGGGCAACTAGTGATCAAGATACCATTATTAATATTACTAATCATTCTTATTTTAATTTATCTGGGGCTAAAGAAGATATTTATGATCATCACTTATTAGTTCATAGTGATAAATATGCTTGTATTGATCAAGATGGTTTACCAACTGGTAAATTTAATGATTTAAAAAATACGCCATTTGATTTTACAACTTTAAGACGCATTGGTAATCAAATTGATTTAGAGGATGAACAATTAAAATTAGGTGCTGGTTATGATCATCCGTTTATTTTTAACCAAGATCATGATCAAGTAGTCTTATATCATCCAAAGACTCAAAGAAAACTGACTGTTAGTACTAGTTTACCAGGTGCGCAGATTTATAGTGCTAATTATTTAGATGGAAGAATTGGAAAATATGGTATCAGTTATCCAAAACGTTATGCGATGTGTATTGAGACCCAAAATTTACCAGATGCCATCAACCTTGAAGAAAATCCTAGTACAATTTTAAAGAAAGGAGATGTATATGATGAATGGACAACATATACATTTGAAGTGGTTAAATAATGAAACAAGCAACACAAATAATTAATGATTTAAAAGATAATAAATATGATGAAATGCTGATTGATTTATATGTTGATGAAAGTCAACTAGAGTATCAAAAAAATCGTTATGTCCAGGCAATCGAAAAATATATTTCACTATATGGAGACACTCAGGTTGCTATTTATTCAGCCCCAGGTCGAAGTGAAGTAGGTGGGAACCACACTGATCACCAACACGGTTGTGTTTTAGCTGCAGCTGTTAATTTGGATGCTATCGCAATTGTAGGAAAAACTGATCAAAGTGTAAAAGTACTATCTGATGATTTTGATATAGCACCAATTGAAATAGCTGATTTAAAGAAAAAAGTTGAAGAAAGTGGAACTTCTGAAGCTTTGATTCGCGGTGTATTAGCTCGTTTACAGGAATTAGGATATCAAATTGGTGGTTTTAATGCTTTTATTACTAGTGATGTATTAATGGGAGCTGGACTTTCATCTTCAGCTGCTTTTGAAACTATTATTGGAACAATTATTTCAGGGTTATATAATCAAATGACAATTGACCCAGTCGTAATCGCTCAAGTAGGACAATATGCTGAAAATGTTTATTTTGATAAACCATGTGGTTTAATGGATCAATGCGCCAGTTCCGTTGGTAGTTTGATCAATATTGATTTTAAAGATGTTGATAAACCAGTAGTTCGAAAAGTAGATGTTGATTTTTCAAAATTTGGACATAGTTTATGTATTGTAGATACTAAAGGATCACATGCTGATCTAACTAATGAATATGCTGCAATTCCTTTAGAAATGAAACAGGTTGCCAATTATTTTGGAAAAGAATTTTTACGTGATGTCGATGAGCAAGAATTTTTTGATAGTATTGCCAAAGTTCGAGAAATTAATAATGATCGAGCAGTTTTAAGAGCTATTCATTTATTTGAAGAAAATAAACGGGTTGATCGTGAAGTTGCAGCATTAAATAGCGGTGATTTTGATTTATTTAAAAAATTGGTTCAAGAATCAGGAAATAGTTCATATAAATTTTTACAAAACGTCTATGCCAATAGTGATGTCTTTAATCAAAGTGTTTCTTTAGGACTGGCAATGTCTGAAAGAATTTTACAAGATAATGGAGTTTGTCGAGTTCATGGTGGTGGTTTCGCTGGAACGATTCAGGCTTTTGTTAAGGATGAATTTGTATCAAAATATCAAATGGAAATTGAAAAGGTCTTTGGTCAAGGCTCTTGTCATATTTTAAAAGTTCGAAAATATGGTGGAAAAGAAGTAATTGATTAACAGAATTAAATTATCGTTATTAAACAGATAGATAAAATAATTAAAATTATTTATTGATGAAGTTGTCTCATGGCAACTTCATTTTCATTATCTATTTTTGAATTTTGATTGTTTAAATTGACTTTAGTTTAAAATAGCTTTGATAAAATCATCATTTTTATAAAGAAATATCCTAATTTTAAGTGAAAAAATACGGAAAAATCTCGCAACTATCCTAGGTTTGGGTTATAATAGAACTGTACGAAATTGAGAAGAAGGATGGTAAATTGGTATGTTAAAAAATAGTGAAATAAGTAAGACAAAAATTATTTGTACCATTGGACCAGCATCTGACAACAAAAAAATGTTGACTAAACTGGTTAAAGCTGGTATGAATGTCATGCGTTTAAATTTTTCACATGGGTCTCATGAGGAGCATTTAAGGAAAATAGAATTGATTACTGAAATTAATCAGGAATTAGGCAGTAAGGTTGCAATTTTGTTAGATACAAAAGGACCTGAAATTAGAACTGGTGATTTTGTTGGGGGACAAACTGAATTTAAAAAGGGTCAAGTATCGGTTATTACAACTGAGGATATCGTTGGAACTAGTGATCGTTTTACAATCACATATAAAGAATTATATAAAGATGTTAAACCTGGTGGTTTCATCTTAGTCAATGATGGCCAAGTTGAGTTATTAGTTGACCATGTTGAAGGTGAGGATATTGTTTGTGTTTGTGCCAACAATGGTGTTGTTAAAGATAAACGAGGAATTAATGTTCCAGGAATTAAGTTAGGATTTGATTATTTATCTAAAAAAGATATTGATGATATCACTTGGGGATGTAAACAACCATTTAATTTTATCGCTGCATCATTTGTAAGACGGGCACAAGATGTTATTGATGTTAAGAAATTATTAATTGAAAATGGTCGTTCTGATATTCAAGTCATCGCTAAAATTGAAAATAGCGAAGGTGTTGAAAACATGGATGAAATCTTAAAGATGGCTGATGGTATCATGGTTGCTCGTGGTGATTTAGGAGTAGAAGTACCAGCTGAGGATGTTCCATTAATTCAAAAAGAGATCATCAAAAAATGTAAGGATAAAGGAAAACTAGTTATTACAGCAACTCAAATGCTTGAAAGTATGCAACAAAATCCTCGTCCAACTCGAGCTGAAGTTAGTGACGTTGCTAATGCAATTTTTGATGGTACTGATGCTATCATGTTATCAGGAGAATCAGCATCTGGTAAATATCCAGAAGAAGCCGTTATGACAATGAATAAAATTGCTTTAAAAACTGAAGGTAGTCTTGATTATGATTCTTTACATCGTCAGGCAGTTAGAACAGCACCTCAAGATACTTCTGAAGCTGTTTGTATGTCAGTAGCTGAAATTGCTTCTAAATTTAACGTGGCGGCAATTATTGCCTTTACTGAAAGTGGATTTACAGCTCGTAAGATGTCTCGTTATCGTCCAAAGTCTTTGATTATTGCTGCTACACCAGAAGAGAAAACAACTAGATCATTAGCTGTTAACTGGGGTGTTTTACCAGTTAAATGTAAATACATGCAAACTAGAGCTACAATGATTGAATATGCAGAAATTTTAGCAAAAGAAAATGGAATTGAACCAGGTCAATTGATTTTAGTTACTGGTGGTAAACCAGGAATTGGTGGCGATACTAGCTACTTAGAATTAATAAAAGTAAAATAATTGATTAGACAGATCTAAGCGGTCTGTCTTTTTTTGAATGTTTAATAGTTTTAAAGTCTTTTATTTTCAATATTGATAAGTTATACTTAAATTAAAGAAGTTGAAAGGAGATTTTATGAAATATTTAACATTAGATATTGGTGGTAGTTCCATCAAATATGCCATTATTGATGAAAATGGTCATTTTTTAACAAAAGGGAATGCTCCAGCTCCTAAAGAAAGTATTGAACAATTTATCAGTATCATAGGTGATTTATATGATCAATATCAAGATGAAGTTGCCGGAATGGCAATTTCTATGCCTGGGGCTATTGATCCAGATAAAGGCTTTGCTTACACCGGTGGGGCTTATGATTATATTAAAAATATGAATATTGTTGAGATGTTGCAGGCTCGTTGTCCATTACCAATTACAATCGGGAATGATGCTAAATGTGCGGCCAATGCTGAAATTGGTTTTGGATGTTTACAAGACGTTGATGATGCTGCGGTAATCATTTTAGGTACAGGAATTGGTGGTTGTATTGTTCAAAATCATCAGGTACATATTGGAAAACATTTTGCTTCTGGTGAGTTTTCTTGGATGCGAACTAATGGGGATGATGGTAATAATTTTGCTAACACGTGGTGTGCTGTTAACGGAATTGCCGGGTTATTGCAAACAGCTCAAGAACAAATGCAAACTGATCAAGAATATAATGGTAAAGAAATTTTTGAAATGGCCAATAACGGTAATGAACAAGTTTTAGCGGCTTTAGATAAATTTACTAAGCGTTTAGCAGTACAAATTTATAATTTACAGGCTCTTTTTGATCCTGAAAAGATTGCAATAGGTGGCGGAATTTCAGCTCAGCCATTATTATTAGAATTGACTGAAAAGCATATTGAAGAAATGTATCAAACCGGATTACAGGCTAATTCACCAGTTTCAAGACCGGTAGTAGTTACTTGTAAATATTTAAATGATGCTAATTTATTAGGGGCTTTTTATCAACATATCAGTACATTTAAAGGTTAGTTAGACTAGTCTTTTTTAGGAGATTTTTTATGGCAATTATTTTTCATGACAATAGTAAAACATTTCATTTATACAATGATGAAATCAGCTATATTATTAAGATACTTCCTAATCATCAATTAGGACAATTATATTATGGCAAGAAAATTAAAGATCGTGATAATTTTGATCATCTGTTAGAATTACGACATCGTCCAATGGCCGTCTGTACTTTTGAAAATGATCAAACATTTTCTTTAGAACATCTAAAACAAGAATATCCAGTCTATGGTAGTGGTGATATGCGGTATCCAGCGATAGATATCGTTTTAGAAAATGGTAGTCGGATTTTAGATTTTACTTATCAAAGTCATCAGATTTTAAATGGTAAAGTAAAACTGGAACAATTACCGGCTACTTATGTTGAAGACGATGATGAGGCGACAACCTTGATCATTTCATTATATGATTCAGTAATTGCCTGTCAATTAGAATTGATGTATACCATCTATAATGATTATCCAGTAATTACTCGTAGTGCTAAAATTATTAATCAAGGTTTTCAAACAATTAAGCTTAATGCCATGATGTCATTGGCATTAGATTTACCTGATTCTAATTATACGATGTTAGAGTTAACTGGGGCCTGGGCTCGTGAACGTTATATTAAAGAAAGAAAATTACAGCATGGAATCCAGGCGGTATATTCGCTTAGAGGGGCTTCTAGTCATAATTATAATCCTTTTCTTGCTTTAAAAAGAAATAATTGTGATGAATTTAGCGGGGAAGTATTAGGATTTAGTTTTGTTTATAGTGGTAATTTTCTAGCCCAAGTTGAAGTTGATACATATGATACAACTAGAGTTTTAATGGGAATTCATCCGCATTGCTTTTCCTGGAATTTAACAAATACTGAAAGCTTTCAAACACCTGAAGTAGTAATGGTTTATAGTGACCAGGGATTAAATAAGATGTCAAGAACATATCATTCATTGTATCAAAAACGGCTGGTACGTGGTTATCATCGCGATTTGCCGCGTCCAATTTTGATTAATAGCTGGGAAGGAACATATTTTGATTTTGATGAAGAAAAGATTATCCAAATGGCTAAAAAAGCTCAAAAACTGGGAATAGAGTTATTTGTTTTAGATGATGGGTGGTTTGGTCATCGTAATGATGATCACTCTAGTTTAGGAGACTGGTTTGTAAATTTAGATAAGTTACCTGATGGAATTGGTTCTCTAGCCACCCAAATTCATGATTTAGGTCTACAATTCGGTTTATGGTTTGAACCCGAGATGGTTAGCTATGATTCTAATTTATATCGTCAGCATCCTAATTGGTTGTTAAAGACACCTGATCGTCGTTTAAGCCATGGACGAAATCAATATGTCTTAGATTTTTCTAATCCTGAGGTTGTTACCTATATTTATGATTTAATGGTTAAAATCATTGAAGAAGCTCAACTCGATTATATTAAATGGGATATGAATCGTAGTATGTCAGAAGTTTACTCATCATCGCATAGTAATCATGATCAAGGTCGGGTCATGCATGAATATATTTTAGGAGTTTATCAGCTTTATGAACGACTGATTCAACGTTTTCCAAGAATTTTATTTGAATCATGTGCCAGTGGTGGTGGTCGCTTTGATCCTGGAATGCTATACTATGCCCCACAGGCCTGGGCCAGCGATGACAGTGATGCCATTGAACGTTTAAAGATTCAATATGGAACATCGTTAGTATATCCGCTTTCTAGTATTGGCAGCCATGTCTCTGCTATTCCTAATCATCAGGTATTTAGAAATACGCCAATTGAAACAAGAGCAAATGTGGCTTATTTTGGCACCTTTGGTTATGAACTGGATATTAGTTGTTTAAGTCTTGAAGAAGAAGATAAAATCAAAGAACAGATTGCTTTTATGAAAGAATATCGTTCAATCATTCAATTTGGCAGCTTTTATCGATTGTTGAGTCCTTTTGAAAATGATGGCAATGAAACAGCCTGGATGGTTGTTTCTAAAGATCAAAAGATGGCTCTTGTTGGATATTACCGAACTTTATTAGGCGTAAATTTAGGATATCGACGGCTAAAACTACAGGGACTCAATCCTGATTATTTATATCATGTTTCGCTTTTAGAAAGTGATCATTATGGTGATGAACTGATGAATATTGGTTTGATCAATAGTGACCATGCCAGTGGTGAAAATCATGAGGTTTATAATGGCGCTAATGGTGATTATTATTCTAAAATTTATGTTATCAAAGCTAAATAAAATTTATAGATTTATAAATATTTATTAATGAATTTAAAACAAAAAAACCAAGCTGCCTGATTGCAGCTTGGTTTTACATATCGAGATAATTTAATTAAATTATTAATAATTTTCGCACATTCTTTCAAAATAAGCTTTTGGATATCCACAAACAGGACAATTTTCTGGGGCTTCATCTCCTTCATAAATGAAACCACATTGACGACATTTCCAACCTTTTGGAGCATCACCTTTAAAAGTAGTTCCCTTTTTATAGGCATCTAATAATTTTAAGTAACGTTTTTCATGAGATTGTTCAACTTTACCAACATATTCAAATTTTTCAGCTAGTTCATCAAATCCTTCTTCACGAGCTTCTTTGGCCATCCGTTTGTACATTTCTGTCCATTCGTCATTTTCACCTTGAGCAGCTGTTTCTAAATTTTCATCAGTTGAACCAATTCCATGATATTCACTAAACCACATTTTAGCATGTTGTTTTTCTTGATTAGCTGTTTCTTCAAAGATAGCAGCAATTTGTTCATATCCTTCTTTACGAGCAGCTTCAGCAAAGAATGTATATTTATTACGAGCCATTGATTCACCAGCAAAAGCTTCCATTAAATTCTTTTCAGTTTTAGTTCCGGCATATTTGCTGTTACCTTCTTGAATAGCTTCAAATTTATCTTTTGGAGCTTTACAAACTGGACAAACCCAGTTTTCATCTAATTCATCCCATTTTTTTGATTGAGATGCTTCGTCATAAACAAATCCACAAATTTTACATACGTATTTCATTTCTATATTCCTCCATTTTCCTTAATAGTAATGATTACTATTTAATTATATATTTCATTACCTAAAAAAGCAAGGGTTAAGTTCTAAATAGATAAAAATCTCATATAAATAAGACGAGGAGAGGAGTTTGACATGGAAACTAAAGATATTTTACATGATATCGCTAAACGATGCGATGGCGACATCTATCTAGGGGTGGTGGGACCGGTTCGTAGTGGGAAATCTTCTTTTATTAAACGGTTTATGGAAATGGCGGTCATTCCATATATCGAAGATAAAGATGCAAAACTTCGAGCAATCGATGAATTGCCACAATCAGGTAAAGGTAAAATGATTATGACCGTTGAACCAAAATTTATACCAAATCAAGCTATCGAAATGGTCATGGATGAAAATTTTAAAGTAAAAGTTAGATTGGTTGATTGTGTTGGTTATGTAATCGAAGGGGCTAAAGGCTATCAGGATGATCAAGGAGTCCGATATGTTAAAACACCATGGTACTTAGAATCAATTCCTTTTGATCAGGCAGCTAAAATTGGAACTAAAAAAGTAATTCAAGATCACTCAACGATTGGAATTGTAGTTACTAGTGATGGTAGTATTTGTGATATACCAGGAGCCAATTATCATGAGGCTACTGATAGTATTATCGAAGAGTTATTAGAAATCGATAAACCATTTATAGTGATTATTAATAGTCGTGATATTAATAGTCCTAACTGTAATCAAGAGTATCAACGACTAAAAGAAAAGTATGATGTTCCCGTTTTGACAATGGATGTTACTAGAATGGAAGAGCCACAGATTGTTTCGTTATTGAAAGAAGCCCTCTATGAATTTAAAATCAGTGAAGTGCGGATCGAGGTTCCAAAGTGGTTAGCTATGATGTCAAATAGTCATTGGTTGAAACAGACATTAGATAATTCTTTAAAAGAATCGTTACAATCGATAAAAAAATTTAAAGATGTTGAAAGAATTGCTGATACGATCAGTGAATATGATTTTGTCGATAAAGCTTATTTGACCGGAATTGATACTACAACATCTAGTGCCACTTTAAAAATCGAAGAACGAAATGGTTTGTATAACGAAATTTTAGAGGAGATTATTGGAGATAAAGGTTTTGACCAGGCTACTTTCTTAACGTTTATTCAAGAATTAGTCGATATCAAAAAAGAGTATGAAGGTTTTTCTAGTGCTATAAGAATGGTTAAACAGACTGGATATGGTTATGCAGTTCCTAAATTAGAGGAGATAGAATTAAGTGAACCTGAGTTGATTAAACAAGGACCTCGTTATGGAATTAAACTGGTATCTAAAGCTGGGACTACTTACATGATCAAAGTAGATATTGAAAGTACTTTTGAGCCAATAATCGGTTCAAAGGAGCAGGCCGAGGCATTTATTGATTATTTAAATTCTAATGGTGATGATAAACAGGCAATTTTTGACTGTGATGTCTTTGGTCGTAAGCTCGGCGATTTGATTGAGGAAGGGATGTATTTTAAATTAGGAGCCATTCCTGAAAATGCTAGTATGCGCATTCATGATATCTTATCTAAGATTGTCAATAAGGGAAAAAGCAATGTTATTGCTATTGTTATTTAAAACCGCAAATGCGGTTTTTTAAATTGATTTTTAGTAAAAAAATTACCAAAATAAGGGATAAAAATGTTAAAATAAATCATTGTTAAATTTCAAGAAGATTAAAAGTAAAAGTGCTTGAAATCACAACTTTTTAATGTTATACTTTCGTGGTATTAAAATTATGGAGGTAGTTATGAACAAAAGAGAATTAGTTGAATCAGTATCTAAAGAAAGAAACTTAACTAAAAAAGAAGCGGAACTTTTAGTCGACACTGTTTTTAATACAATTTCACGAAGTGTTATTGAAGGAGATAAGGTATTAATCTCTGGATTTGGTACATTTAAAGTAAACGATCGTAAAGCTCGTAAAGGTATTTCACCAAAAACTCAAGAGGAAATGATTATTCCTGCTAGTAAAACGGTTACTTTTAAACCAAGTAGTCGTTTAAAAGATGCAATGAATTAGTTCATTGCATTTTATTTTCTTCACAATTTGTTCACAATATAGTGTATAATATATATTAAAAGGAGATGATTTATATGCCTTATTACTATTATTTTCCGATGAGTAGAGCTTATCTTGTTGGTTATATACTGGTAGCTATTGGAATGTTGATCATGATATATGCGCAAATAAAAGTAAGCAGTGCATATAGTAAGTATGCTAAAATTCCTAATAGTCGTTATATGACTGGGGCCATGGTGGCTCGTGAAATATTGGATCGTAATGGTTTACAGGATGTAAGAATAAACGTTGTTAGTGGTCATTTAAGCGACCATTATAATCCTAGAAATCGAACCATTAACTTATCACGGGAAATTCATGATGGAACATCAATAGCTTCACTGGCAGTTGCTAGTCATGAATGTGGTCATGCGATTCAGCATTTAGTAGGTTATAAACCACTGATTTTTAGAAATAGTATCTTACCATTATGTAATGTAGGACAATATTTAGGGTGGTTTGCAGTAATTATTGGATTAATAATGGGCAGCAGCTCAATTGCCTGGATCGGGGTTATCTTAATGTCAGGTATCTTGCTATTCCAGCTGGCAACATTACCGGTTGAATTTGATGCTTCATCGCGTGCATTAAATATTTTAAAAACTAACTATTTAACGACTGATGAATATTATGGTGCTCGTAAAATGTTATCAGCAGCAGCTTTTACTTATGTAGCATCATTATTATCAACAATATTATCGTTACTTAGAATTGTTTTGATCGTTGTTGGTAGTGATCGTCGTGATTAAATCTCAAAAGTGATTTTGAGATTTTTTCTTTTCACTTAGCTGATTTGATAGTATAATGAATGATAGCTAAAGAAAGTTGGTGTTAGGTTGAAATTTTTACGAAAGAATCGTTTTAATATATTAATTATTTGTTTGGTAATTGTTTTTGTGATTGTAACGTATCTTTTATTATGGGTGCATGTTCCTTATATGCAAAATCAAAATTCTATCCAACAATATCAAAATCAAATTGTTGGTGAAAACAATTATCAGGATGTCGAGTATTTTGATCGTTATGATGGTGATAAAAGTTATTATATTATTCGTGCGGTTAAAGACGATGCTTTGCAATATGCTGTTTTTGATGAAGATGGACAATTTATTAAATCTTTCAGTGATGAAACGGCTGACATTCAGGTGGCAATTGATGATTTTATTAATCGTTATAATGTGGAACCGACTAAAACGGCCATTGGTTATGAAAATGAGATTTTTGTTTATAGTTTAACTTATCAAGGAAAGGATTCTTTGATCTATGCTTTTTATGCTATTGATACAAGCGAATTTGTAAAAGCATATCGAATTGATGGGTAGTTGTGATGATTAAAGATTTAATGGCTAGTAAGTGTATTAATTTTGAAAGATTATTAGTATTGAAGGCTAAAGATTTGCATTTGACGGGTGAAGCTTGCCATATCTTATTATTGATCTATGCTTTAAAAGATGCCGATGTTCATCTGGTAACACCAGTGATGTTACAAAATTATTCACTATTATCACCGCAAGATTTAAATAAGGTGTTACAGGATTTATTAAATAAAAAACTGATTTATAATCATGGTGGTTCGATTAGTTTAAATCACTTAGAAGAAAAGTTGTTACAGGAAAATAAAAAGGTAGAAAAAGTAGAAGAAAAGTATAACTTAGTTTCTATTTTTGAAGAACAGTTTGGCCGTGCTTTGTCTCCAATTGAATTAAATATTATTCGTGAATGGAAAGAAAATAATTATGATGATGAAATGATCGTTAAAGCGTTAAAAGAGGCGGTAAAGAGCCAAGTTTTGAATTTTAGATACATAGAAGGTATACTTAATAATTGGGCTAAAAATGGGATCAAACAGCGATATGTTGAAAGTGAAGAACCCCAACGAAAAGTTCCGATTAGTGAGTATAAATGGTGGGAAGATGAATAAAGAAAAAACAACGAGAGTATTAGATTATTTTGATGAATTGTTTCCTGATGCTTATTGTGAGTTGAATCATGAAACAGATTTTCAATTATTAGTTGCAGTTACGTTATCAGCGCAAACAACTGATAAAAAAGTTAATCAGTTGACAGAAACTTTATTTAAAAAATATCCTGATGTCGAAACGATGGCTAAAGCTGATATTAGTGAATTACAGCAAGATATTAAATCAATTGGTTTATACCGTAATAAGGCTAAAAATCTATTAGCAATGTCGAAGGCTTTGCTTGAAAATTTTGATGGTAAAGTTCCCAGTGATCAAAAAGAATTAGAAAGTTTACCTGGAGTAGGACGTAAAACAGCTAATGTTGTTCGTTCGGTTGCTTTTGATATACCTGCTTTTGCTGTTGATACGCATGTTGAAAGAATCTCAAAGCGTCTAGGTTTTGCTAAAAAAGATGATAGTGTTTTAACTGTTGAAAAAAAATTATGTCGCTCTATTCCTCGAACACGCTGGAATAAAGCCCATCACCAATTTATTTTCTTTGGACGTTATTTTTGCAAAGCTACTAATCCTAATTGTCAAGAATGTAAATTAGTAGATATGTGTAAAGATCCAATCAAAAAGAAATATTTAGAAAAATAAAAAAAGCCTAATTGTTTAAATTTATAAATAATTAGGCTTTTTATTAGTATTTTATAGATAAAAGGAAAACCCGAGGTTTTCCTTTTAATTTGAATTTACAGTAAATGTTGTTGAACCTTCAACGCTATCATTACCATTAGATTCAGTAACTCTAACAGTATAAGTGGCACCAGGCGTTAGACTAAAATCACGTGAACCACTACCAGTGAAAGTAATTGGATCAAGTATCGATGAACCTGAAGAATTCAAGAACTCAATAGTAATAGTATTACTTGAATTTTGAGCATTGACACTAACTGAAATGGTAGTTCCCGTTATAGTAGCTCCATTTGAAACATTGCTGCCATTGCTGGTAATTGAATAACTAACATTATTTAATGGTTGGGTATTTACCGTTAAGGTTCGTTCTATTTGATTAGAAGTAACATCTAATTCCTGATATTTATAATATCCAACAACTCGTACATTACCAGTAGGCGTATAATTTAAAGTACCGGTGTTACTAGTTAAAGTCTGACTATGTACCAGCTGATTTGAAGCATCATAAACATCAGCTACATAAACTACTGTACCATACGTGGTTCCAGATGATGTATCATATGGTGCAAAGGTAACATCAATGGTACCACTACTATTAATTGAAGCTTCAAATGAGCTCAAATTATTAATAGTTGCTTCAGGGGCAGTTGTTTGTGGTCCCGTTCCGGTTTTAGCCCAGCAGGTAATGATGTTGCTATCAGGTGTACTAGAACTTGGACTTTGATATGGATAAACACCTTTAACGATTTGAATTTGTTCAACACCACTAGGTTGATCAGGATAAGATTTTTTATCAGAAGTGTTATCTTCTAAATATTCTAATAATTCACTGACGACTTTAGCAGGATAAGCTCGATAACGACTGGTATTTTTACCAGCATTTAATGCTTCAGCTTCAAATCCCATCCATACTGAACATGTATAATCTGGAGTATAAGCCGTCATCCATAAATCCTTACTAGCACCACTATTTGTATTTGAAGTACCAGTTTTAGCACCAACATTATTAATTCCTGATAAATAAGCATAGTTACCAGAACCACTAGCGGTATAGTCTAACATTGTCTCTCTAATCATAAAAGCAACGTTTTCATCAATACCACTTTGAGTTGCGGCATTTTGAATATCTTGATCTACATTTATCGTTTCATTAGTATCGGTTATTTCAATATAATTTACAGTATGAGATTCAATATAAACACCGTTATTAGCAACCGTAGCATAAGCACCAGCTAATTCCACTGGGCTGACACCTTCGCTCCAACCACCAATAGCATATGCTAATGAGATACCATTTTCCTTTTCATATGTCATATCAATTCCTACTGATTCCATATCATCGATTACAGCATCAGCACCAGCTTTATTTAAAACTTGTTCAAATGTTGCAACAGCAGGAATATTCCATGATTGTTCCAGTGCTTCTGTTATAGTAACTAAGCCATGGAAACTATTATCCCAGTTTTTAGGGGTATAAGTTTGTCCATTGTAACTAAAAGTAGTTTCTTTATCTTCAATTGAATGACCAGTGCACCAATCCAAATATTTATAAGCTAAACCATAGTCCAATAATGGTTTCATTGAAGAACCAGGTTGTCGTTTAACTGTGGCTTTATTCAAATCACCTGATTTATAGTTTCTACCACCAATTACGGCAACGATACGACCATTTTGAGTTGATTGGACGCTTCCGGCCATCTGCATTTCTTCATCAGTGTAATCATAAGTTTCACCATTGGCCATCTGAGTTGCCATTCGTTGTAAATCCTGATTACAGAAAGTGTAAATATTCATTTGTGTTTCAGCCGGATTCATTCCGGTTTTTTCAATTACTTCATCAGTTACCAAATCAACATAGGTAGCTAATGAACTATCTGAAGTAGTTTCGCTTTGAGAAAGCATATTTTCAACTTTAACTTGTTTAGCTAAGTCACATTCTTCTTGAGTAATATAGCCATGAGTAACCATTAAATTTAAAACAACATTTCGTCTTGAAGTAGCTCCTTCAAGATTATAATAAGGATCAAGGCGAGATGGTGAATTCAATGTCCCGGCTAATAGCGCTGCTTCTGGAAGCGTTAATTGAGAAACATCTTTATTAAAATAATATTTACTAGCAGCTGCAATTCCTATTGAGCTAGTAGAGCGACCAAAATAAATTTTATTTAAATAAAGAGTAATAATTTCTTCTTTACTAATTTCTTTAGTTGCTTGAATTGCTAGAATTACTTCACTTAATTTACGAGTATATGTTTGCTCTTCATCAGGGAAATAAGATTTTTTAATAACCTGTTGAGTAATGGTTGAACCACCACCAGTAATTCTAAAAGAGAATAAGTTAGTTATTAAAGTTTTAGCAATACGAGGTAAATCGAAACCATCATGTTCGAAAAACCGAGAATCTTCAGCAGAGACAACGGCATCGATTAATACTTGTGGCAAGTCTTCATAAGTGACGTTTTCACGTTTTCCGTTTTCATCACTTCCATAAGTATACATCAGTTCTCCATTAGCATCATATATTCTGCTGGCTTCTCCTGAAAGTAAACGATCCGCAGAAAAGTCTTCAGTTTCCTTATAAACTGACCAGGCAAAAAAGCAGCCCATTGCTAAACAGATGATTACTACAATAATCACTAGCGAGGCGAGTACTTTTTTCCAATTAAGTTTTAATTTTTTGGTTTTTTTGCTTTTAGTTTTGGTTAACGTCGGATTATCTGTCATTTTCAAGACCTCCTAAATAGTACTGATCAATAATCTTTAAATAATCTAATCGAGGGTTATAGCCACTTTCAATTAAATGTCCTTTTTCTTTAATTGTCTGATAGGACATAGATTTTCGATCAGAATGATAATATGCTTCAATAATGTAAGAAGCATCAATTAAGTATACCTCATTTATTTGAGTAAAAGCAATAATAATAAAGGCAATTCCTTGATGTTTAATTATACTTTCTAAATGTTCAATTTGATGGACATGGATATTAGTAAAAGGAAAATTCATTTTTTTGGTTTCTTTAGCTTCAAAATCTAAGTATCTCCCTTTATAAACTCCGTTATAGTCGGTTGTTGATGGTGTTTTAAAATAAGCCTCAACAATTCTAGCCGCCGATCTTTTGGGATAATCAACTTTAACAATTTGAATCGGGGTTGGCTTTTTATGAATATTAGCAATATCATTAATTAAATAATATTTATTGGTCATATTCAAATCTTCTTCAAGATTCATTCCCCGATGTCGTGTATTCAACTTACCATCAATTAATTTAGTTTGATGAACAGTTGTCTTTTTTAAATTTGGATAATTAATCATATTTTCTCCTTTTTATTACTTTCTTCAATATTATACCATATATCTTGGAAAATAGCATAACATCTTAGCAGATTATAAAACATTGTGAATTAAAGTCAAATGACAAAGAATATGTTAAAGAATATCTTAAATATTCATAAGATTCTTGAAAATCAAATGTTTTTTTGCTTCAATATAGTATATAATAACATAAAAGGAGTGATTGGTTTGGAAAGAAAAGTAGTACTTAGTCCAAAAAAAATAGTTGCTAAAGAATTTAAAGTAGACTTTAAGGGATATAATGCAGAAGAAGTAGATCATTTTTTAGATTTAGTTGTTAAAGATTATGAAACATTTGCAGCAATGTTAAATGCTTCATATGATCGAATTGATCAACTGGAAAAAAGAATTAGTGAACAAAAAATTCAGATAACTAAATTAGAAAGAGAAAAAGCGCTTCAAGATGATAATATTCATGCTATGGAAGAAAATCTTTCAACTAATGTTGATATTTTAAAACGATTATCATTATTAGAAAAAGCAGTATTTGGAAAAAAATAATATAATGACAAAGTAAAATTGTATCTGACAATTTTACTTTTTTATGAAATCTATTTTAATTAAGAAAATAAAACTTGTTTTATTAATAAAATTCTGTAAAATATAGATGACTCATAGAAAACGATTGCTGTAAATCAGAGGAAAGTCCAGGCTTCCACAAGCTGCGATGCTTGTAGTGTTTGTACGTAGCGAATCAATAAGTTACGGTAGCGTGAGCTAACGACAGGCCTAAGACCTAAACATTTAATGCAAGGTTGCTAAGCCATAAAGTGCCACAGAGACAATTCTAGTTGAAAAACTAGCTGAAAAGCGGTAAACTCTGCAAGGAAGAAACCCAAAATTTGGTAGGGGAATCATCTTGAAGGAAATGAACGGAAAGATGGATGCGTTAAGCATAGATAAATAATCGTTTGAAAAACAGAACTTGGCTTACAAAATGAGTCATTCAAGCTGATTATTCAGCTTTTTTTGTTTGTCTAAAGATTATTACTAGTTTATAATAAAAGAAAGAGGTATAAGAAAATGGACAGACATGATGAAACGAGATATATATTTGCCCAGGCAATCAAGGACTTAATTAAAGTTGTTCCCCTAGATAAAATTGCGGTGACCGACATCGTTACTCGTAGTGGGATGACCAGACAGACATTTTATCGCTATTTTAAGGATAAGTATGATTTAGTTAACTGGTATTTTGAAAAATTGGTACTCCAGTCATTTCGACAGATGGGAGATGGTTGTTCTCTACAAGAAGCTTTACAATTGAAATTTGCTTTTATTGAAAGTGAACATTCGTTTTTTAAAGAAGCATTTAAATCGAATGATTATAATAATTTAGTTAATTATGATTTTAATTGTATTTATGAGTTTTATAAGGATATTATCGAAAAAAATCTTAATCTTGAGGTTGATAGCGACTTAGATTTTTTATTAAAAATGTATTGTAAAGGTTCTATTGATATGACCGTGGATTGGGTATTAAATGATATGCCACTTACTATTGATAAGATTGTTAGTCTATTGATTGAAGCTTTGCCTAAGCGATTAGAACCCTTTATTTTAATTAAAGCAACAGATTAGTCTGTTGCTTTTTTATTCAATGATAGTTGCAATCTTTTAAAATTAGCGGTATATTATAAATGGTTTACAAGTAAACTAAAGGATGGTGTTATGCAAGTCAATATTGAAACGATTTTAAATCATTTTACACAGATCCGTAAATATTATGCCAGCGAAGTAAGAAAAAGATTAAATGATATCAATTTATCACCTAGTGAAATTTCAATTCTCATTTTGCTTTCTAGCAACCAGTCGATCAATACTAGTAGTCAACTGGTGGTTTTGCTGGGAATTTCTAAAGGCTTAGTTAGTCGTAGTATTGATAGCTTACAAAAAAAAGGATTATTAGAATGTCAACAAGACTTAAAAGATAGACGAGTTTTACAGCTTTTTTTAACAAAACAGGCTAGTTCAATTATTCAACGACTACAAAGTGAAATCAAAAAAATTAATAATGAGGTTTTAGGAGATATCCCAGAAGCGGATATTAAACAAATGGAAAAAACAATGTCAGAAATTGTTAGACACTTTAAAAATGTTGTAGATTAGGAGGAAGATTATGAAAATAAAAATGTCTGAAGAAGTAGATTTAGGTCATGAACCAGTCAAACATTTATTGTTTATCTTAGCTTTGCCAGCGATTACTTCCCAAGTTGTCAATGCTTTATATAATATGGTCGATCGGATGTATATCGGTCATATTCCTAATATCGGGGCAACAGCTTTAACAGGTGTTGGAGTATGTTTTCCATTGATCATGATTATTTCAGCTTTTGCTTATTTACTAGGAATGGGTGGGGCGCCACGAGCTAGTATTTATATGGGAAAAAAGGATAATCATACTGCTGAAAAGATTTTAGGCAATTGTTTTATGGCATTGATAGTAGTATCAATTATTTTAACGATAGTTGTTTTATGTTTCCAGCAACCATTACTATATTTGTTTGGTGCTAGTGATAATACGATTCAATATGCTATAGACTATATGAGTATTTATGCCATAGGAACAATATTTGTGCAATTAACATTAGGGTTAAATGCATTTATTTCGGCTCAGGGTTTTTCAAAAATTAGTATGCTTACTGTTATTATTGGAGCTGTAACGAATATCATCTTAGATCCAATTTTAATCTTTGGTTTTAATATGGGTGTTCAAGGGGCAGCAATAGCGACGGTATTATCTCAGGCCCTTAGTGCCTTTTGGGCAATCTGGTTTTTAACCAGCAATAATACAGTATTAAAAATAAAAAAAGAAAATTTAAAAATCAATTTTAAAATTTTAGCACCTTGTATTGCTCTAGGAGTAGCTCCTTTTATGATGCAGGCAACTGAAAGTGTTTTAGTATTATGCTTTAATTCTTCTTTATTAAAATATGGAGGCGATTTAGCTGTTGGGGCAATGACAATTCTTTCAAGTATTATGCAATTTGCCATGTTACCACTTCAAGGATTGACGCAGGGAGGACAGCCAATTATTAGTTATAATTATGGAGCTAAAAATTTTAGTCGTGTTAAACAGGGATTTAAATTACAGACTATTTCTTGCGTTACTTATTCAGCTATCTTATGGCTGTTGATCATGATCGTACCATCAATGTTCGTAGCTATATTTACTAGTGATCCGCAATTAATGGAAATTGCTGTTTGGGCTCTTAGAATTTATATGGCTACCGTAGTTCTAATGGGAATTCAAATTTCTTGTCAACAGACTTTTATTGCTTTTGGTAATTCTAAAAAGAGTGCTTTTCTTGCTATCTTTAGAAAGGTTTTAGTATTAATTCCTTTAATTTATATCTTGCCACTATTTATTTCAGATCAAGTATTTGCTATCTTTTTAGCTGAACCGATAGCTGATACTATTGCTGTCATTACAACAGCAACGATGTTTTATTTTGAATTTAAAAAGGTTGAAGCTGCAATGAAGGAATCGTAAGATTCCTTTTTTAATTGCGTTTTCAAAAAAATAAATAATTAAAACGGGATTTGTAAATGCTGTTTTAAAGTTCTTTTGATTGCTATAAGTATTTAACTAAATTAGCTAGAATAATTGTAGCAAGAGGAGGAATAGAACATGGAAGAAAAACTTAGCAGTGAAAAAATTTCTAGATTATTAAAAACCCTGGCCATTCCAGCTATTTGTGGGCAGATAATAACTTTAATTTATAATATGGTTGATCGAATGTATATTGGTCGGCTACCAGATGGAGCTATTGCCATGGCGGCAATTGGTTTATGCGTGCCGCTTACGACAATTATTAATGCTTTTAATGGTTTATTTGGTCGTGGCGGTTCACCGATTAGTTCCATTCGGCTCGGTGAAGGAAATCATCAAGAGGCGAATCAGATTTTGACGACCAGTTTTGTTTCATTGATTATAACCTCATTAGTAATCACGATTACCGTTTTGATTTTTCAAGATCCTATTTTATATATGTTTGGAGCCAATCAGGAAACCTTGCAATATGCCCGCGATTATTTATCAATTTATGTACTAGGAACTATTTTTGTGCAGTTAACTGTTGGTTTGAATTATTTCATCAATGCTCAAGGATTTACCAAATTTGGAATGATGACGGTGTTAATTGGGGCTTTATTGAATATTGTATTAGATCCTATCTTTATTTATGGATTAAATATGGGGGTTAAAGGGGCAGCTTTAGCAACAATTATTTCTCAGGCAGTATCATGTATCTGGTTGTTGTCGTTTTTATTTGGCAAGAAAACAATTTTAAAGATAAAAAAAGAATACTTGCTTCCTAAATGGAATATTTTAAAACAAATAATTATTTTGGGTTCTTCTCCATTTTTCATGTCTGTAAGTGAAGGACTGATTACAATTTGTTTTAATTTACAGTTACTTAAATTTGGAGGTAATTTAGCAGTCAGTGCCATGACAATAATGACCTCAATGTTCCAATTTATTTTATTGCCAATTGAAGGAGTCGCTCAAGGCAGTCAGCCAATTATTAGTTATAACTACGGTGCTAAAAATTATGGCCGGGTCCATCAGACAATTAAATTAGCCTTAAAAGTAACTTGTACTTATAGTATGATTGCCGCAATCATGATGGTTGTTTTTCCGCAACTATTCGTCGGAATCTTTACAAGTGATAGTGATTTGATGAATTTAGGTTGTCAAATGCTACGAGTTTATATTTTAGGCGGTTGTATCATGGGAATAAATTCTACTTGCCAACAAACATATAATTCTTTAAATGAAGGTAAAAAAAGCTTTTTCTTTGCTTTTTATCGAAAAATAATATTATTAATTCCTTTGATCTTTGTTTTGCCAGTTATTTTCCCATTTAAACTAATGGCAGTTGTTTTAGCTGAACCAATCAGTGATTTTGTTACAACAATAACTAATTATCTTTATTTCAAACACTTTATTAAAGGTAAGTTAGATGAATGTCAAATAGAATTAGTAACGAAACCAGTTAGTAATTAGACCTGCAATTGCAGGTTTTTTATTTTTGATGTGATTTTAATCAAAAGTAAAAATTTGTTATAATAGCAAATAGAGGTGGTTAGATGGTACTTAAAATAGCTATTTTAGATGATGATAAAATTGATAGCCAATATCTTTTTGATTATTTGACTAACTGGGCTTTAAAAAATGAAATGGTTATTAAAATTGATACTTATAATTCCAGCGAAAATTTTATCTTTCACTATGTTGATAATAAAGAATATGATTTATTGCTTTTAGATATTGAGATGAAACAGATAAATGGAATTGAACTGGCAAAAATGATTCGCAAAGATAACCATACTGTTCAAATAATATTTATTACCGGATACAGTGATTATCTTAGTGATGGATATGATGTAGAAGCGTTGCATTATTTGTTAAAACCAGTTGATGAAGCAAAATTAGATACTGTTTTAAAACGGGCTGTTGATAAAATAAACCAGGCCGGTCGTTGTTTATATCTTAAGGTACATGGTGAGATGTTACAAATACCCCTTTATGAAATTCGTTATATTGATGTAGTTTCTAACTACATTACCATTCATGGAACAAAAGATATTACAGTTAAAAAGACTTTAAAAGAAATTGAAACTATGCTTGATCATACTTTTTATAAAGCCGGTCGTTCTTTGATCGTTAATTTAAATGAAATTCGAAAAGTGACCAAAAAAGAAATCTATTTAGCTGATCAAACGATCTTGCCATTGCCACGAGGTGGCTATGACAAAATTAATCGAGCAATCATTAATAATTTATAAGGAGCATAAAATGATATTTATTTCTAAATTGATTGACAGACAAATAGCCGCCTACCAGCAAGAATTAATTCAGACTCATTATCAGGAAGTTGAAAATATGTATCAGCAAGTAAGGGGCTGGCGTCATGATTATCGCAATCATATTCAAGCCATGAAAGTATTATTGGCTCAAAATAATCTAGAAGGATTACAGGAATACTTAGATCAGTTAGATACAGATTTAAACACGGTTGATACTGTAATTAAAACCGGTAATTCCATGGCTGATGCCATATTAAATAGTAAGATATCTTTAGCTAAAGCAAAAAAGATCAATGTTCAAGTTACCGCTCACATTCCAGTGGAATTGAAAATGTCGGAAATTGATTTATGTTGTATTATTGGTAATTTATTTGATAATGCGATTGAAGCTAGTTTATTACTTCCTGAAGAGCAACGAATGATCCGGGTTTATATGGAAATGAAAAATACTCAACTATATATTTCTTTTACTAATTTTACGGCGGGAAAAAAATTAACGAAGATCAATAATCGTTTTACTACTACTAAAGGTGATGGCCACGGCTTGGGATTGATAAGAATTGATAATATTATTGAACGGCTTGATGGTTATTTAAGTCGTAATAGTGAAGATGGGGCTTTTACAACTGAAATATTAATTCCTCAAGTGTAAATTCATCACCAAAATAAAACAATTCATCCCCAAAATATTCGTGGGATGTCTTTTTATGTCATAATGAATTTGAGGTGATAAGCAATGTCAAAGATTAAAGATGATTTTATTTGTAATCTTAAATATATGTTTAATTTAGCAAAAAAGATCAATAAGACTGTGATTATTTTTTGTTTAGCTTTAGCTGGATTAATGACAATTAAAACTGTCATTGAATTAGTAATAACACCAGTTTTTTTACAACAATTAGAAATATCAGCACGATTGAAACAATTAATGATAATTATTGTATCAATGATAGTTTTATTATATGGAGTTAGTGGTGCGATTGCTTATTTAAAAACAAATACTTTATTTGGTCGGATTGCTATCAGGATGCATTTAATTCAGGCTATTGGTCGTAAAGTGGCAAATACGTCATATAGTAATTTATTAGACACTAAATTCATTAATTTGGAAAGTCAGGCATATCGTATTTGTTCTTGTAATTCCAGTAGTAGTGAAGCAATCTGGGAAACAATTACCAATACAATAAATAAATTTATTTGTTTATTAGTTTATTTATTCATTATTTCTTATTTAAATGTAAAAATGATTTTGATGGTTGTTATCACAGCTACTGTTAGTGAATTGGTGCATTTTAAAGTTAATCGCTGGCGTTATCATCAACGAGATCAGGAAGCTAAATTTCAAAAACAATTAGATTATTTAAAACAGATTACTACTAATCGTCAATATGGCAAAGATATTAGAATTTTTAAAATGACTGGCTGGCTTGATGAATTATGGCAGGGAGTCATCGATTTATATCAAGCTTTTATTACTAAATGTCAGTGCCGTTATCTGCTTTTTCATTTTGTTGATGTTTTAATGATCTTACTTAGAAATGGGATTGCTTATAGTTATTTGATTTATTTAGTAATTCACGGAAATATTACGGTATCGTTATTTTTATTGTATTTCAATGCTTTATCAGGATTTACCGAGATTATTGTTGGTTTATTTCAAGACTTAACGCTGTTACATCGACAATGTCTAGATATTGCAATGATTCAGGAACTATTAAATTGGCCAGAAACTTTTTTATTTGATGAAGGAAAAGAACTCGAAAAAGCTTCTGACTATGAAATTAAACTGGAAAATGTGAGTTATCGTTATCCCGAAGCTAAAGAAAATACGATCGATCATTTGAATTTAACGATTCATCCTGGTGAAAAATTAGCTATTGTCGGGTTAAATGGAGCTGGGAAAACGACATTAGTAAAACTGATCTGTGGTCTTTTAGATCCTAGCGAAGGTAGAGTTTTATTGAATGGACAAGATATTAAACAATTTAATCGCCAGCAATACTATCGGTTATTTTCAGCAGTTTTTCAGGATTGGTCTCTTTTAGAAGCTAGTGTTAGGGAAAATGTTGCTCAACAAGTTGAGCAAATTGATGATCAGCAAGTTTTAAAATGTTTGCAGGCAGCGGGTTTAAAAGAAAAAATTTTATCTTTGCCGCAACAACTAGATACAAAATTGGGACGTCTTATTTATGAAGACGGCATTGAACTATCTGGTGGTCAAATCCAACGATTAATGCTGGCTAGGGCCTTATATAAAAATGGTCCCATTGTTGTTTTAGATGAACCAACTGCAGCTTTGGATCCATTAGCTGAAAATGATATTTATTTAAAATATAGTCAAATAACTGATGGCCGGACTTCTTTATTTATTTCACATCGGCTAGCCTCAACCCAATTTTGCCATCGCATCATTTTATTAGAAAAAGGTCACATTATTGAAAGTGGGACCCATTTGGAATTATTAAGACAACAGGGAAAATATGCTTCGATGTTTAAGATTCAAAGTCAATATTATCAAGAAGGGGTGGAGACAATTGGAAAAGAATAAGCAATTAATGATTAATGGTTTTAAACTTAATTGGCGCGCCTGGAAAATTTTTTGGAAGATCAGACCGGCTTATTTTGTTGTCAGTGTTTTCTATGCTTTAATTACGACTTTGAAAACATATGTTTTAATCTATTTATCAGCCAGATTTATTTTTCAGCTAAGTAATCAGGCTTCAGTAAATACATTATATCGATTAGTAATAATTATTTTACTGGTGACGGCAATATTAGAAATCAGCAGTAATCTATTAGGTCGCTATCAAGAATATCAGGAAACTTTTATTAATTATGATGATAAAAAAATATATTTAGATAAGATGATGCAAATGGATTATAGTGATATTGACCGCCAATATGTTTATGATCTATATTCCCAAATTACCCAAAATGATAATTTAAGTGGTTATGGTTTTCGTAATAGTTATCAATTATTTAATCAACTAGTTATGACGATATTACAGATTATCGGGGGTTTTAGTTTATCAATTAGTTTATTTGTCATTAAAATTCCCAAAGTAGCAGTTGTAAATAATGATATGATTAATTTAATGTTAATTGGATCGATGCTTTTACTAGTAGTCATGTCAGCAGTTTGTGTAAATAAAAGTCAGCAATGCTGGGTCAATTATTCTAAAAAAATTCAATTTACTAATCGAATCTTTAGTTTTTATGCTTATATGTCGAATCAGCGGTTTCGCGCAATTGACGTGCGGATGTATCAACAACAGGAAAATGTAGCAGATATTTATTTAAGTCGTAAAAACTACATGACTGATGATTCACCGATTGTTAAGAATGCTAAAGGAAAGATGGGAATTTGGCTGGTAGTATCTGAAGGGTTTATTGCTTTGTTACGTTTGATCGTCTATTTTTATGTTGGCATCAAAGCATATTTAAAAGCTTTTGATTTAGGAATGGTAACCCAATATATTGGGGCAATTACTAAAATGTTTTCAGGAATTGCTGATCTTTTTACAATTATTAGCGACATTAGTGTTAATGGAGAGTTTTTAAAAACAACGTTTGAATTTATTGATATTGAAAATAAGATGTATCAGGGCTCTTTAACTACAGAAAAAAGAAGTGATCGTCAATATGAAATAGAATTTAAAAATGTTTCATTTAAATATCCAGGAACGAGTAACTGGGTCTTAAAAAATGTTAATTTAAAATTTCAAATTGGCAAGCGATTGGCAATTGTTGGAATGAATGGTAGTGGTAAAACAACTTTTATTAAATTATTGTGTCGTTTATATGATCCTGATGAAGGAGAAATTTTATTAAATGGCATCAATATCAAAAAATATCGCTACCAGGATTATATTGATATTTTTTCAATCGTA
Organism: uncultured Thomasclavelia sp.; assembly: GCF_944324745.1. GTDB lineage: Bacteria > Bacillota_I > Bacilli_A > Erysipelotrichales > Coprobacillaceae > Thomasclavelia. The sequence continues at coordinate 79,393 of NZ_CALUXO010000081.1, forward strand.
TTTCAGGATTTTCAATTATTTGCTTTTCCCCTGGGCCAAAATGTAGCTGCTAATAAACAATATGATGAGATTAAAGTAACTGAGTCCCTAAATAAAGCAGGATTATCGATTAGTAATAAGCAGTTAATGAATCATCTAGATACTTATTTATATAAGGATTTAAATCAAGACGGGATTGAAATCTCTGGAGGCGAAGCTCAAAAGATTGCTATTGCTCGAGCTATTTATAAAGATGCTCCCTTTATGATCTTAGATGAACCAACCGCAGCTTTAGATCCAATTTCTGAAGCTGAAATTTATCAGCGCTTTGATGAAATAACTACTGATAAAACAACTATTTATATTAGTCATCGTCTTTCTTCATGTCATTTTTGTGATTTGATTGCCGTATTTGATCACGGTTCGATCGTTCAATTTGGTACTCATCATGAATTATTACAGGATGCTACTGGAATGTACTATCGATTATGGAAAGCCCAGGCACAATATTATACTTAATTAAATGAATTGACAAAGATAAATCTGGAGATTATATTAAATTTATAATTTGATTTTATACGAGGAGAAAAAAGATGTTTAGAAAAATGCGTCGGAAAAGACAAGAATTATCTTTTGAAAAGTGTCAGGAAATTTTAAATCGGGGGACATCGGGAACTTTAGCTTTATTAGGCGATGATAATTATCCATATGCCTTACCAATCAGTTATTATTATGAAGATAATAAATTATATTTTCATAGTGCTAAAAGTGGTCATAAAATCGATGCCATTAAAGCACATTGTAAAGCTTCATTTTGTGTTATCGATCAAGATGAAATTATTCCAAGTGAATATACTACTTATTTTCGAAGTGTAATTGCTTTTGGTCGAATTACGATTGTTGATGATGAAACAGAAAAATATCAGGCTATTGATAAATTAGCTTTAAAATATGCCCCAAATGATACTTTGGAAAATCGTAAAAAAGCAATTACTAGAGAATGGCAGCCACTTTGTATGTTGAAAATGGAAATTGACCATCTAACTGGAAAAGAAGCAATTGAATTAGTAAAAAAATAAGATTTAAATGGTCCTGTTTCTATCCGACAGGACTTTTTAATTAATTATTACTGTAATGATTTATAAATAGAATCAAAAATATGATAAAATTAATCAAAAGTATTATGAAAGTAAAAATAGGAGGTTTAGAATGAAAAAGTATATTTTAATGGATAGTGAATATTGTAGTATGGGACGCTGGATATCAGTAATTGTTGGTAATAAATTAAATATGAAATTATATGAAGGTAAAGATTTAGTAGCTTTATGTGATGAAAAATGGCTAACTGAAAAATATTTGCAAGAATTTGATGAAAAAATTGCCGATATGACTTTAAAAGAAGTTAAAGAAAATACTGAAATTCAAAAAGTTCATCAAGCTCTATCGAAAGCAATTTTAAAGGCAGTTGCTTTAGGACCGTGTATAATCCATGAACGGGCAGCAGCAGACGTATTAAAGAATCAAGCTGATTGTTTAAAAGTTCTTTTATATAATACCTCTATGGAACATCGAATTCCTCGAGCTTATGGCGATGGGACATATGATTTGAAAAATAAAACACCAGAACAAGTAATTGCTTTTATCAATCGTGAAGATCATAAGCGAAAAGTTTATCGAGATGCTGTATCGGTGGACTTATGGGGTGAAAAAGAAAGCTATGATCTTTGTTTAGATAGTGATATTCTTTCAAGAGAAAAGTGTGCTGAAATAATTATTGAAGCTAGTAAGGATTGTCGTTTAGATCTACAGGAATGCAGTAAGATTATTGAAGAAGCCTTTAGTTTAAAAAAGTAGTTTGAAGCATGATTGAGTACATTTTTGTTGTTTCGTGCTATGATTAAGGTAGTAATAGCAAAATATTAAAGGAAAAGGAGATCTAAAATGAAAATACTTATTATAGGTGGGGTAGCTGCTGGTGCTACAACTGCAACTAGACTAAGAAGATTAGATAAAGATGTTGAAATTGTTATTCTAGAAAAAGGGTATTACGTATCTTATGCTAACTGTGGATTGCCATATTATGTTTCTGGTGAAATAGCTAATAAGGCACAGTTATTATTAATGACACCACAATTATTCAAAGATCGTTTTGATATTGATGTTAGAGTAGGAAATGAAGCAATTGAAATAAATAGTGATGATAAACAAGTAACTGTGCTAGATCATCAAAAAAATCAAACATATCAAGAGACTTATGATAAATTAGTTATAGCTACTGGTTCATCACCAATTAAATTACCTATTAAAGGAATCGATAATCCTAATATTTATCAATTATGGACTTTTGATGATTTTGAGAAAATAAAAAATGAAGTAATTAATCAAGAAATTAAATCCGCCTGCATTATAGGAGGAGGCTTTGTAGGTGTGGAGACTGCTGAAAATTTACGTGAATTAAATGTCAGCGTTGATTTAATTGAAAAAGCTGATCAGATTTTAAATAATATTGATTTTGAAATGATTCAGCCAATTCAAAAAAAGCTGGTAGCTAAAGGCGTTAATTTATATTTAAATACTGAGTTACAGGAATTTGAAGACATAGATGATAAAATCAATGTTAAAACTGATAAAGGTAGTAAAGTTTATGATATGGTTATTTTATCTATCGGGGTCAAACCTAATAGCCAATTAGCTTTAAAAGCTAACATTAGCTGTAATTCACGTGGTGGTATTATTGTTGATGACAATTTTGAAACGAATATTAAAGATATTTATGCTATTGGTGATGTCATAGAAGTTTCTCATTTTATTACTAATGAAAAAACAATGATTCCATTAGCAGGACCAGCTAATAAACAGGGTAGAATCTTGGCAGATATACTAATGGGTAAAAAAGAAACTTATTTAGGATCGTTAGGTAGCAGTATTATTAAAGTTTTTGATATGGCTGCTGCTAGTACTGGTTTAAATGAAAAACAATTGAATCAAAAGGGAATGTTGCGTCATCAAGATTATGAAGCTATTATTATTGAACAAAATAGTCATGCCGGGTATTATCCAAATGCCACTAAATTAACATTAAAGATTATTTATAATAAGAAAAATGATGAAATCTTAGGTGCTCAGGTAGTTGGATACGAAGGAGTCGATAAAAGAATAGACATAATTGCCACAGCAATCAATTATCATGGGAAAGTAACAGATTTACAAGATATTCACGTTGCCTATGCTCCACCATTTGCTTCAGCTAAAGATCCAATCAATATGCTAGGATATGTGGGGGCTAATGTAGATGATGGAATCGTAAAATTTATGTTGCCTGATGAATATCAACAAGTAAAAGACGAAGTCATAACATTAGATGTTCGCGAGGACATGGAACGAGCAGTAAATAAAATAGAAGGTTCTTATCATATTCCATATGGTCAACTAACTAAACGTTATCAAGAATTAGATGCCAATAAAACAATTGTTGTCTATTGTGCTATGGGAGTAAGAGCTTATAATTGTGCTCGAATTTTAATGAATCGTGGTTTTGAAAAAGTATATGTCTTAAGTGGTGGTTTAGGTTTTTATCTAGATTACTGTTTTAATCAGAAATTAAAAGATGTCAGTTTATAAATAATGAGGGGAACAGCTATTTTGTTCCTCCTTTATTAGTGATAAAATATCTAAATAAAGAGTAGTTAATTGTTGATGCGGAAATTATTAATGGTATTTAACGGGGGTGAAAAAAATGAGATTAATTAAACTAACACTGGCAGTTATCTTCTTATTACTAGCAACAATTTTTACATTAGCTACATTTATAGGACTTACTGCTATCATCGGGCTTATTGAAGGTGGTGATATGATATGGGCATTAAAGGAAATGATTTTTTTATTGGCGGCTATAATATTTATTATTGTTGGTTTTGATCTTTTAAAATCTGGTTTAGGAGTAGATAGGATTGAGACAACTGAGCTGATTGCAATGATTCGTAATTACATAAAAAAAGCTAATGATCATCGTACTAATATACCTTCAAGTGATAATTCTAAATATGATAAGGCCATGGAACAAGAGATAAAAGGTGGTGCGGCAAAAGCTAAAAAGTGATGATAATAGTGTTTTCATTATTATCATTTTTTTATGATAATCTTGGATGAATTGATAAAAAAAGAGAAGTGGGTGATGCTTCTCTATAAAGCAGTAAAATATAAAAGAAAGTTATTACTGTTTGGTTTGAATATATAATTTAGTAAATTAATATAGATGTTTTCCAAATTCATAAACTTTTTGAAGATGATCAGTTTGATCAATTTGAGGTTTGCCATTAGTATCGCCACATCCTCCAGCCAGATATTTTCCTAGATCATTAAATCCAATATAATTAATCAATGTAAATTCATAATAAGATATGGCCTGATTAAAAGTCCAAAAATAATTATCGGCCGATGTCATCAATAACACACAATCTTTTTGAGGATATTTTTCATAGCGCCCTAATGGTGGATTATCATCGTATTCAGCTAGACAGTAAAAACGTTCTATCACTGCTTTGATTTTTGAAGAAATTGTCCAAAAATATAATGGTGAAGCCAAAACGATACAATCAGCAGTTTTGATTTTTTGGGCTAATTCATTAAAATTGTCTTTTTGAATGCAGGGCTTATTAAAACGACAGGCATTACAACCCAAGCAGCCATTAATTTTATTTTTATTTAATGTAAATAATTCGACAGTATTTCCAGCATCTTTTAGACCGGCGCTAAAACTTTTTACTAGATGATAAGTATTGCCATTAGCTCTGCCACCACCTAAGATAATCAAAATTTTTTTCATGTTTTCTCCTTTCTTTGATATTATTATTTCCTAGCTAAAATTATATCGGAAATCATAGCAAAAAATAATACTCTTTTAATAATCTATTTATTGAATTATAGTTAATTATTTTAAAATTGCAGGCAGATTATTTAAACTAAAGTTAAAAAATTGATAAACAATCTTTATCTTTAGTAAACTACAATGTGGAAAATATTACAATAAATAGTAGATAATTATTGCATACAGTTATAAACTGTTATCTATTGTTAGTAGATATGGAAGGCTTAAATACTAGTAGTATAGATCAGGTTATCAAGGTACCTGGGGAGGAACGATGATGAAAGGATTATTTTTTAAAGATTATTTATTAATAAAAAAGTACAAGTATTATTTTTTATCTGGTCTAATTTTAGTGATTGTTTCAAATATCGTTGATTGGGGATGGCAGGAAATTTTTTCAGCAGACTTTTTAGTTTTAATGATATTATTAATTATCTGTAATACAATTACTGATGATGAAAATGTTTGTCCTTTTTTGTTTAGTATGCCAATTTCTAGAAAGATGTATGTAATAGAAAAATATTGTTTGGGATTGATCATGATAATGTTTTCATCATTAGTATTATTCATTTTTAATTGTCTGATAAATTATATTAATAATACTTTACCTTTTTCAACATTAATAGTAGATGCTGCTATTGATTTTTTGATCATTATCTTTGTTTTAGTAATGGGTTTTCTTTTTTTATTAGCTAGAAATCAAAGAAATGAGCGAATTTTAGTAATTAGTTTAATTGCTTTGGTGATTGCCATTGGATTATTGATAGTGCAGACAGTTTCAATTATTATTTTAATATGATAACTTATCTAAATAGTTTATCTGTTTTAAATATTTTGGGAATTTGAGGCTGTTGGGTGATTTTATTAATTGGATCGATGATAATCAGCATAGTTATTGTTAATAATCGGGAGTTTTAAATAAGGCTTTAGTTAAAATGATGTTATTTATGAACATCATTTTTTATATAAGAGTAACTATTGCTTAAAATATGAAAATTTATTACATTATTATTAGAACAAATAAAGTGAGGAATTATTAATGAATGATAAAGAATATCGGTTAATTGCATTAGATATGGATGGAACCCTATTAAATAGTCAAAAACAAATATCTTTGAAAAATATCCAAATGATCAAACGGGCGATTAATTTAGGTAAAATAGTTATTTTTAATACTGGCAGATGTCCAGCTGAATTAAATGAATATTTTGCTGATCTTGAGGAAATTCAATATCTTAATTGTGTTAGTGGGGCGCTGGTTTATGATCGTAAAAATCAAAAAAATATTTTTAATCAATTTTTACCAATTCAAACAGTTAAGGAATTAATTGAAATTGGTATGCAGGAAGATAGTATGATTCATTTGTTAACTGAACAATCAATTGTTCAAAAAGATAAAATAATGATGATGAATAAATATCATATGGCCATTTATCAAAAGATGTATCAGCAAGTTACTACTCCAATGGAAAATTTACAAGAAGAATACAATGCTGATCCTTTTGAAGTTGCAAAGTTGAATATTTATCATATCGATAGTCAAGCTCGCCAAAGAACAAGACAGCGTATATTAGCTAAGCAATTAGCAGTAGAAATGGTTAATACAGAAAACACGTCATTAGAAATATCGACCAAAGGAATTGATAAGGGAATTGGTTTAGAAAAACTTTGTCAATATTTAAATATTCCGATGTCAAAAGTAATAGTTGTAGGTGATGGAGATAACGATATTGGGGCTATTAAAAAAGCTGGATTAAAAATTGCCATGGGTAATGCTAATGATACGATCAAGCAATTGGCTGATGTTATTGTGGCAGATAATGATCATGATGGTTGTGCTATGGCTATTGAAAAATATATTTTGACCTAAAAGACTCTATTTTAAAAATGGAGTCTTTTTTAGTAGCAAAAATGGTAATTAAAGTTGCTGGTGATGATTTTAAATTTATATTATAGTTTTTATCAGGAGGATCTGATATGAAAAATAAAATAGCTTTTTATCGAAAAAAGAATTTGATGAGTCAAGAAGATTTAGCTGATAAATTAAACGTATCTAGGCAAACGATTACGAAATGGGAGGGAGGCCTGATTTATCCAAGTGTCGAATATTTGATTGAGATGTCAAATCTGTTTAGGGTCACGATTGATACTTTAATCAAGGATGATGAGTGTATTAGGGAAAACGATACTACTATGGATATATCTTCTTTAGAAAACTTTATTGTAATGGCAAAGAAAGAGACTTATGCAAGTAAAAATAATAAAGTTGTTTCTTTAAGAAAAGGAGCACATGATTATAAATATAGTGAAAAGAATTTTCAATATTGTGATTCTTTTTTTGGTAGTCGCTTTTTTAGTGGTCAAGAGATTATCTATCAAGACGATGAAGTTTGCTGGGCAATGAATTATTATGGACGGGTATTAAGTGATGAGTTTAATAGTAATTTTTTAAAAGAGGCATTATTGACGGTTAATAAAAAGCAACCTTTTAGAGGACAAAATTGTTATCAAAATGGGGATTACACTTATATTTGTAAATCAAATGGTGATTTTTATTTTTTTAATGGTTTTGAAGAAATTTATTATCAGTCAAACAAAATTTATGAAGGAATGTTTCATGGTGGTATGATAAAATAAATGAATTAACTATAAATATGTTACTTTGATTTTTTGTTTGCAAATCTCTAATGTAAAAATGAATTTAAAATATTATAAATGTAAGCATTTGTAACTAGTTTTTATTTTGATAATGGGTATTAAGTTATGATTGAATAGAAAAATTGTTTATTAGTGCCCTTAAGTTTAATAATTAAATCAATAAAGTTACAGTAAAAAGATAGATTAATTTATAAAAGAATCATTATATAAGTAGAGTAAATATTAAAAAGGAGAGTGAAAAAATGTAAAGCTATGACCATATGCTGTCAACTTATACAGTTTATTTTACACTCTCAACTTAATAAAGTTCTTGATTTTTGATAGAACATATCTTCATCTTCTTTACATAAACTTGAATAGACAATAAGTGTGTAATAAACTATTTTTAATACACACGATAAAATTATCTAGTTTAAAAATTATTTCACTCGATGTTTATTGATTAATTCTTCATGTTTTTTCTGTCTTTCAAGTTTTTCTGTTTCTGCCTTAGCTTCGCGATCTTTTTGCTCTTGAGCTAATCTTTCTTTAGCTTCTTCTACCGTTTCATCGTCTTTAGTAAGATAATTATCTACAAACTTATCAAGATATCTTATTAAAAGTACCGACAACACTATCTTCAATGCTTTTGTATGTTCCAACAACTCCTTCTTCAATCCCTTTGTAAGTATCAACTACCTCTTTTTCAATTTTTTTATTCATTTCAACTAATTTTGATTTTGCCATATTTTTTCTCCTTTTCTATAATTTATAATAAGCATGACTTATTCATGTTTATTTAATTTACAGTCATATTCTAGAGCGGTTTTATCTAAAAAATGTTTATGAAATATTTACGAATTGTTAATTTGTTAAATATATTGAATTTTCTTTTTTATTGGAAACAGATAATCAATTTGATTAACAAAATGGTTTGGTAAATAGCAAGATTCATTTCTTTTGGGTATAACAATGCCAACACTTGAAATCAATTCCATAACAAACTGCAAACAAAAATACTTGTTTTTAAAGTTATGGGGGATATGTAAAAATCATAATACAACACCTAATTTTGTCTACTTATATTGTTCCTTGTTTTTATAAATAACGCTATTTCTTTTTCTAAAACATCGTATATTTCATTTGGTACATAGATATTAATACACCTGTTTTCGTATATACGGGAACTATATTTTCTATTTTTATGTTTTTCAATCACGAATTCCTTATAATTAAAGCTATAAAAAATCTCTTCATTTTCATCTAATGAAATAGATACGTGATTATAACCTCCATGGCTTATCGTGGTAACTAATTTTCCTAAAAAAATCAGAATATTTAACTAAAGATAACGTTATTTTTTTATACCAATATTCCTTTTATAAAATATGTAAATATCTCGTAAAGCAGAAATATTTGTGAAGTACTTAGATTTTGTTTAATAATTGTTACTGATTTTTCATTTATAATAATTTGATTTTTCAAATTGATGTTAAAAGACATTTATAATTAAGGAAAATGTGACAAACGCTTACGTTTGTAACATTTTATTTAATTTTTATATAAAACCTAGTAAAATCAATGCTTTTATAGATTTGTAAAATTCATAAATTATGAAAAAACCATAAAAAAACCATTTTTGTTGCTCAATTAATTAAATATATCGTCAATTGTATCTTTTAAATTTTTTTCATCAAGGTGTGTATAAATCGACATTGTTGTATTAAAATCTTTATGTCGTAATAATTGTTGTGCAGTTTTTGGATCTACTCCATTTTTATATAGCATTGTAGTATATGTATGTCGAAACATATGAAAGTTAATATGACTGTACTTATTAGAAAATCGGCGAAGTTTTGCTTTTACATGCTGTGGATCGATATAGTCGCCATTGTTATCAATGATTACAATGCCATATTGATTAACTTTAAACCAATCTTGCAAAATATTTTTCAATATATTTGCCATAGGCAGAATTGCGTTAGATGATTTAGTTTTTACATCTTTTATTATAAGGTCTTTATTTTCTAAATCATGATACAATGTTTTGTTTATTGAAATAGTATTATCATTAAAATTAATATCATCTTTATGAAGAGCTAAAATTTCACCTAATCTGCATCCGGTGTATCTAGCAATATAAAATGCTATTTTATAAGATTGTTCTTTTAAAGAATTTCCGCAAAAAGAAATTAATTGTTCAAATTGTTCATCTGTTATTATTTTATCCTTTGAATTTTCTTTTTCCTTTCCTCGAATTTTTAGTTCTAGAAAAGGTAATCGATCAATATATTTAATGTTATATGCATAATTAAAAACACTTTTTAAAGTTGCTACAATTCCCTCTATAGTACTTGTAGTGTATTTTTCTTCAAGTGGTTTAATTATACTTGTTATAATTTTATAATCAACTTTGTTTATTTCACATTTTCCGATTACTGGATCTATATGTTTATTAAATATTAGTTTACGAGATTGCTTAGTTGAATATGCCCAGATGTTGCTGTTACTATTCAACATTTCGAAAAATACTTCATTTACAGTTTTTATTTCTTTTTTTTCATAACCATCTTCAAATTTAGCTTTAAAATAATTCTCATGTTTTTTTGCTTCTCTTAAACTTTTAAACCCACGCTTTGAATAATATTTTTTTCTGCCGTATTTATCTTTATAGTTAAATCTCACTTCATAAGTAATGCCTTTTTTGTTTTCAAATTTTCTAATAGACACATAAATCACCTCTTTTATCAATTTAAGGTTTTATATTTTTCATTCTCCAAATCTTTTATCATTAAAAGAATATCAATAATATCTTTAGAATCTAAAATTTCATCACAAGCGAAGATACTGTTCTCATATAAATTTATATAATCGTTCAATAATTCAGGGTAATTATCTTGAATATAATCTAAATTTTTATTATGATCAGTTACAACATCATTATTATTAATTTGTTTTTTCATGTTTGCTCCTTATTTGCTTTTAATTGTATTTAAATGTATAATAGATGTTGTTCAAAGTTCTAATTGCTTATATTTTTTTAATAGCACCACTTAAATGTTAGTGGTGCTTTTACTTTTGTTATTGTTCTTTTTCAAGATAAAATGTTTTTGTTACTCCTAAAGCTGTTGCTTCGTAAGATAGTTGATTGTTAGAATAAGTAAAATCTTTTGTATCATCACTAGATGCTAAAATAGCTGAATCTGTTTGAGTATGATCATTAGTTGAAGTCCAAGAATATTCATCTGCTGCTTCGGTAGGAGCATCGTATGTTCCTACCCAGTATAGATACTTAGTACCTTCGTTATCTACCCAATTAATAGTAATTGTGCTATTGTCAATTGTAGCTTCAAACCACATTTCAGAACCTTCTTCTATATCTGCAGATTTCCAATTACCAGTCAAATCCAATGGTTCTTCTTTCACTTCTTTGGTAGCATTATCATTGTTTTTGGTAGAACTATTATTTTCGCTACCGCAAGCAGTTAATGCAAAACATAATCCAACGCACAGTGTTAAAGTTAATAATTTTTTCATAATTATCCTATTCTCCTTTCACTAATAGAAATTAAATCATCAACTAAGTATGATATTATTCTTCTTTTAATTTGTTTATAGAATTAATTATATCAACTAAATTAGACAATCTTGCTGGGTCACTGATAAGTAACACTATATTTAAGCCAAGATTACTTTTTATATGAATCTCACCATATTTACATATAGGTAATTTCTTGTTGTTTTTATATCTCTTATCAGGACTACCGTTTTTGTTTACGTATTGCCACGTATAATCAATTATTTTAGCATCTGATGGTACTTTATTAGACTCAATAAATCTTGTTTCTTTATGTTCAAAAGTTATATCATCATATGCAACAGCACCAGCTTTTCCATTTTTAATAATTAAAACTCTGTCAGGTAAAAAATATATATTTTCTTTACCAAATTTCAAACGAATTATATTAATGTTACTTTTTAAATAGGATGGTGGCTTTTTAATTTTTTTGATTTCTATTCTTTTAACTAAGTTTGTTGCTCCGGCAGAAATCTTTTTATTTTTTACTTTTGAAGTTTCTGTCATTCGCCAAATTTTATTACTTTTAAACAGATCAATCCAAGCATCCTGTTTTTTTGTAAATATCTCTTTGCTAAAATCATCCATATCATAGTCTAAATTTATACGTGCTGTATTGAATAGATACAATTTTAAAGCAAAGCTAATAGCAAATAATATCCATAGAATCGGTATTCCACATGCAAATATAAAGCTAAAAATCAATAATAAGTTTGTACGATAATTTAGTACAAGTATTTTTTCTAGTTCTTGCAAAAATACTGAATATTCATCACTTTTAAAATGTGAAATATCAGAATTTTCTATTTTTTGTGTATCATAAGTATTTGAATCGTATGTAGTAGTTTGATTGTTATTTTTTCTTTTATTGCTTGTTTCTGTAACATGACTTATTCCAGTTCCTGGTATTGAATAAGTAGTTCTAGTTCTACCAGTTGCAGTTTTAGTGTATCTAAACCCTTTAGTTCCCCAACTGTAACCAACACCACTTTTACTAAGATTTATTCTAAATCCACCACCTAAATTTATACTTTTTCTATATCTAAATCCCATGTATACATCTCCCATTATTAATCTTATTTTTAATAGAAAAACTAATTAAATTAAACAAAATGTGTATTATTTTCAAAAATATTTTATTTTAAATTTATTAAACAGTCTTTGTTGAGTTGTAAATATGTTTTAATAGGGAAGGAGAAAACTAATGATAATTCTCAATGCATATTTATACTCTATTTTCTGCACTTTATTTTAAAAGTATAGATGTAATTTATTTATATTTCCTTCTATGTCATTCTTTAACTAATAACATTTTTTGCATGCTTCATAACCTTGACTTTGCGCTTCACTTATAGATATTGATACAGGATTTTTCATATTACTACAATTTGGATTTGAGTGGTATTTAGTACCGTCACCACTTCCAGCAATATATACTATAGCTTCATTTTGTGCTTGCTGTTGTTGTTCTGCTGCTTGTCTAGCAGCCTCTTCCGCTTGTCTCTGTGCTTCTAATTGAGCTTGTCTTTGTGCTTCTTGTTCAGCAGCAATTTGAGCTTGCCTTTGGGCTTCTTCTTGTTGCTTTTTTATTTCATCACTAGGGTCCTTAGTGACTGGAGCAGAACCATTTCCTGAAGTTGTTTCAGTAAATTCGTAATCAAGTTGGCTATTTTTTGTAGTAAATATTATATTGCCTTTTTTATCGGTTCTGAAAGTTTTTATATCATTATCTTTTAAACGATTTATAACTTCTTTATCGGGGTGATTGTATTTATTGTTTTCACCACATTCAATAACGGCGTATTTTATAGTTAAAGCGTCTAATAATTCATCACAAGTAGCTGATTTGCTACCATGGTGTGAAACTTTTAGAACATCTATTTTTGTTGGCAGTTGGCCCAAAATACTTTTTTCAACTTTTTCAGTTGCATCACCCATGAATAACATTTTGTGATTTCCAGATTCTAATAATGTGACTAGTGATAATGCATTACCATTACCTGTAGCTTTAGTATTATAAAACTTTACATTAGTATTTGAATCCAATTCAATTGCAGTATTCTCTAAAGGAACTGCAGGACTTAAACCTTTTGTTGAAAGCGAATAGATAAAATCACGATAAGTTTTACTATCTGAAGAACCGTTTGAAACATATGATTGCCCAATGTCAAAATTACTAACAACAGCATCTAATCCTCCTGCATGATCAGCATCCGGATGAGTGCTTACAAGATAATCAATTTTTGTTATTCCTAAATTACTCAAATAATTTACGATTCTTTGTTCATCGTTATTATCACCAGCGTCAATTAGCATATTTTTATCTTCTGTTTGTATAAAGCTGCAATCTGAATTGCCTGTATCAATGAAATGTATCTTAATATTAGAAGGAATAACTTCTTCTTTTGTTTCTTTAATAACGCTCTCTGTATTATCATTATCGCTTACAGTAGTAGTACTTACATTATTACTCCCAATGCCTATAGCGACAAAAAATAACACAAAACATAAAATTATTTGATATCTTCTTTTGATTGTTAGATTGTATCGATGCAATAATTTATTAAAATGAGTTGTTATCATTAACCCAACAATCATTATTAAAATTCCTGCTATAATACTAACTGCAGGAATTGTGAAAAAACCAAACACTATCACGAAATATCCTAAAAAATTACGTATGTATTTAATAATATTTTCTTTTTTAAAATTCATCTTTATCCCTCCGGTTTTATATAAAAATTATATAGTGAATAGAATAATAATTTTTTATTTATGTTCTATTTCTATTATTTCCCATTTTAGTTCGACTCGATAAACTTGAAAAGTATACTTAGATTTATAACTAATCGTTTTATTAAGTATATTTTTGTAATTGCATATGATGTCAATCAATATAGGTTGATTTGGATTGACAATATCTGTTGAAAGATTATTCTTAATATGCTGATCAGGGAATAGAATATTTGCCTTAAATGTACTCTCGGTTTCATCTTTATGTGTAATATTTATTTCTTTTCCCTTATCATAATAATATAGTTTGTGTTCTATTACATTTTCTATAGATGCCAGTAATCCAATATTTCTAGTTGTATATTCTATAGCAATTTCGTTATCACTAATTTTATCCCCATCATAATTATCAAGAAATTGTATTTCTATATCAATGATTGGTCTATCGACAGCTTTGATTTTTTGTAACTTTTCTTTTTCTGTACGTTTTCTTTCGCTTTCTAGGTCTTTAATGGTCCACCATACACCATATAAAGTAAGAAATCCTCCTAATATAGACCCACCATAACCGACTATAGTTAATCCTGTTTCGTATGGAATTATACCGATTGGTGAAGGACATAATATGATAATCGGAAACACTATAGCTATTACTAAAAAAACTATAAGCATTTTTCTGTTTTCTTTAAAAAAATTAAACATATTATTTCTCTTTTCTTGGTTTGCTTTTAAAATATCGAATACCAAATTTTTAATGGTATTCCTTTTTCTTTTAAAATAAATTCTATATTATCACACATTTTTATATTATCGTATTCTTCGCAAATCAGCAGGAGACAGGCAAATGTATTAGCTTCTTTCTCTAAGCGTGTTTTATATATTCTTCTTAAGAAATTAAAACTGATATTTTCGTCATAATGTAGTATGTAATGCCCTAATTCATGGGCAATTAAAAAATTTTCATAAGCACTATCTAAATCCGGTCTTATAAAAATATAGCCTGCTCCGTCATTTATTATTAGTCTTGAGTCTAATGTTTTAGCCCTAAAATCCTGGTATTCAATAGCTATATTAAGATATTCAGCAATTTCCCTGACATTGTTTGTATTAT
>NZ_CALUXO010000082.1 GCF_944324745.1 uncultured Thomasclavelia sp.
AACACAGAAGTTAAGCATCATAACGGCGAAGATAGTACGCTAGTGCAAAAATAGCAAGCTGCCAGTTCTTCTTTTTTTTATTATTTGTTTCTTGATCGATCTGATGTTTTTTAAAAGTTCTGCTTTCTTATTAATATGTAGAACTTTTAGCTTATTTTTTGTTTTTCTTGAAACAATTTTAAGATTTTTTTAGAAAATACACTGCCCCTTTATTCTTTAAATAAGTAGCTATTTGTAGTATAATATTCATGGTGATAAAATGAAAGTTAAATTATATTTTGGACAGGAAGATACAATCAAAAAATCGGGAATTGGAAGAGCTTTTATTCATCAAAAAAAAGCCCTCGATCTTGTAGGAATCCCTTATACTACGGATAAAGAAGATTTAGATTATGATATTTTGCACATCAATACTGTTTGGCCTGATAGTATTATGTTAATTAATCAAGCAAGGAGATATGATAAGAAGATTGTTTATCATGCCCATAGTACGGAAGAAGATTTTCGGAATTCTTTTATGTTTTCTAATACTGTTTCTGGTATATATAAAAAATGGCTAATTAATTTATATACTAAAGGGGATTATATTATTACTCCTACACCTTATTCGAAGAGATTATTAGAGTCTTATGGGATTACTACTCCAATTAAAGCAATATCCAATGGTGTGGATTTAGAACAATTTAATCCAACTGATAAGCAAATCTCTTTATTTGAAGATACTTATAATATTAAAAAGGATGATATTATTATTATTTCTGTTGGCTGGCTTTTTGAACGCAAAGGCTTTGACACTTTTGTAGAAGTAGCAAAACAATTGCCAGAGTATAAATTTATGTGGTTTGGTGACGTTAAAATGTCGCGACCAACAAAGAAAATTAAAGATTTATTAGATGATTTACCTGATAATGTCGTTTTACCTGGCTATGTCAGTGGAGACTTGATTAAAGGTGCTTATGGACGTTCTAATATCTTTTTCTTTCCTTCTCGCGAGGAAACTGAAGGAATTGTTGTTTTGGAGGCACTTGCCTGTCGTTGTAACATTTTGTTGCGAGATATACCAGTATTTTCTGATTGGCTACATGATGGTATTAATTGCTATATGGGGAAAAATACTGATGAATTTGTTTCGATAATAAAAAAGATGATAAATAATGAATATCCATCTTTGATCGATGAAGGATATAAAGTTGCTAAAGAGCGTAATTTATCTAAAATAGGTAAAGAACTATTGGAAGTATATGAAGCTACACTAAGTCTATAATACGAGGTGTTTTCTTATGAAAGAAAGTAAAAGAAAATATTTTTTTAATGTTATTTTAATTTTGGTAATAGGTTTTTTAGTAATCTATTTTACAATGAAAGATGATTTAACAGCATCAATTAATGCACTGATGACAGCATCAGTTGGGTGGATTTTTGTGTCACTATTACTAATGGTTGGTTATTTTATTCTTGACGCCATTAATTTATATACTTTTGGTAAAATCTATAAGAGTGATTATTCATTTAGACAAGCTTTTACAAATTCTATTAGTGGAACTTTATTTAATGGTTTAACGCCTTTTTCTAGTGGAGGGCAATTTGCCCAGGTTTATATTTTTAATAAACAGGGAATTACACCAGCTAATTCTGCTAGTATTTTATTAATGGCTTTTATAGTTTATCAATCTGTTCTAGTCTTGTTTACCGCAGTAGTAATGGTATTTAGATTTAGTGCTTATAATAAGATTTATTCTGATTTCTTTTCATTAGCTATATTAGGATTTTTAATTAATTTTTTTGTTATTAGTGGGTTGTTTTTAGGAGCTAAATCTAAAAGATTACAAAATTTTTTATGTAATTCGATTATTAGATTATTAAGCAAAATAAAGATTGTAAAAAACTATGAAGATACTACGATTAAAATTACTCGTTCTTTGGATAATTTTAGAAGAGAACTAGGTGTTTTACAAAAGAATAAAGTTGTTTTGATTAAATCATCATTATTAAATTTAGGTAAACTGCTAATTATGTATAGTATTCCATTTTTTGCTGCTAAAGCTTTAAATTTAAATGTAAAATATTATCAAATTTTTGATTTTATAGGTATCTGTTCATTTGTTTATATGATTACTGCTTTTATTCCTATACCAGGTGCCAGTGGTGGTAGTGAAGGAGTGTATTATATGCTATATAGTCCTATTTTGGGTTCCGTCGGAACACCTACGACATTATTGATCTGGCGATTTATAACTTATTATTTAGGCTTGATCGTTGGCGGTATTGTTTTTGCAACGAGTCGAGAAATCAACAGAACGGAGTGAAGATATGAAAATTGCGATTTTTTCAGATACATATATACCTGATTTAAATGGCGTGGCCACATCAACTAGAATTTTACGGGATGAGCTAATTAAACATGGCCATGATGTTGTAGTAGTAACAAGCGAATTACCTAGTGATACTAATTATGTTGATGATCCGGATGATAATATTTTAAGGGTTCCAGGATTAGAAATACAGGCATTATATGGATATCGGGCATGTAATATTTATTCATTTAAAGGAATGAGAGAATTAAAGGGAATGAATATCGAAGTTATTCATGTCCAGACGGAATTTGGAATCGGAATTTTCGGTCGAATTGTTGGCGAAGTTTTAGATATTCCAGTAGTATATACATATCATACGATGTGGGCTGATTATACTCATTACGTAAATCCTGTTAATTCTGAAGCTTTAGATGGCTTGTTTAAAAAGGCAGTATCTCGTATTAGTAAGTTTTATGGTGATAAGAGTACTGAATTGATCGTTCCATCAGTTAAGACTAAAGAGGCTTTGGAAAAGTATGGTCTTGATAAACAAATGTATATTATCCCAACTGGCCTTGAATTAGATAAATTTGATCCTAAAAATCGAGATGATGCTAAAATTGCTGAAATAAAAGCTGAGTATGGTATTGATGATCAATTTGTAATTATCTTTTTAGGACGAATTGCAAAAGAAAAAAGCATTGAAGTTTTAATTGATGCGATGAAAGAAATAGTGAAAGTTAATAATAATGTTTTATGTTTGATTGTTGGGGGTGGTCCTCAACTAGAAGAATTAAAGGATTTAGTAAAAGATGATCATATTAGTAACTATGTTCGTTTTACTGGTCCAAAACCAAGTGATGAAGTACCTAGTTATTATCATCTAGCAAATGTTTTTGTATCTGCCTCTGTATCTGAAACACAAGGACTTACTTATATTGAGGCTATGGCTAGTAGAATTCCTGCTGTTGCTCGATATGACCAAAATTTAGAGGATGTTATTGAAGATGGGGTTAATGGCTACTTTTTCAAAACGACAGATGAACTAGTAAAAATTTTGTTTAATCTAATAGATCATGATTTTAGTGATCTGGCTGATGCTGCTTATAACAGTGTCAAAAAATATAGTAGTGAAGTATTTTATCAAAAAGTATTAGAAGTTTATCAGCATGCTATCAAATCTAAGCATTATTCTTATACTGTTAAATCAATTTATCCAATCAAAAAAGGACTAAATGAGGTAGTTTTCTTATATGATGAAAGTGAAATTATTGTTGAAGTAAATGATCGGTTGATAGAAAGCTATCAATTAAAACCGGGGCAGGTTATTGATAAAGAAGTTTTTGATGCTATTAAAGATTATGAACAAGTAACCAGAGCTTATCATAAAGCTTTAAAATTATTAACAATTAAAGATTATACTTATCATCAAATGAAAAAGAAACTTATGGATAGTGGTGCATATGATGATGCACAATTAGATGCGACGATGCAATTATTACAAGAAAAGAATCTGATTAACGATCATGCTTTTGCCATGAATTATTTTAAACGCTGTCTAAGATTAAAAATTGGAATCAATAAAGCAATTTATAATTTAAGAAGTTATGGAGTTGCCAGCAATATTATTGATGAGTGTTTAGAAGAACTTGATGATGATTTAGAATATGATGAAGCTACTGAGTTAATCGATACAATTTATAATCGAAATACTAGTTTTTCTTATAAAGCTTTGTTAAAGAAAATACGCGATAAACTATATCTTAAAGGTTTTACTTCTGATACGATTGAACGCGCTTTAAATGATTATGACTTTGAATTTGATGCTCAAAAAGAACATGAAGCTTTAAACAAAGAATTTGAAAAACAAAAGCGTAAATATCAAAAACGCTATGAAGGTGCCAAGTTAAAAGAAAAAATCATTGATACTCTATTAAAAAAAGGTTACAATTATGAACATATCAAAGAGTTATTAAATGAAGAAGGAGCATTAGATGATGAATACAATTAATGAATTAAAACCTGGTGATGAGGGAGTTGTAATTGAAGCCCTAATTAATCGAGTTGTTGTTGGTAAAACTAACGGAGCTAATCGTTCTACTTATCTAAGTATTACTTTTCAAGATAAGACCGGTAATATTGATGCTAAGCTTTGGAATGCTAGTAAAGAACAAGTAGAAAATCTAAAAGCTGGTTGTGTTGTCCAGGTAATGGGGGATATAATTAAATATAATGAAGATCGTCAAATGAAAATCATCAAAATTAAAATGGTTTCTAATGATGAAAGTCAGCAGGTACGCTTTTTAAAAAGTGCCCCTGAAAGTTCTGATAAATTAATTAAAGAGATTTATAGTTTTATTGAACGAATTGATAATTTAAAGTTATATCAGTTAGTAAAGACTATATTTGGACAGTATGCAGAAAAATTAGCAATTTATCCTGCCGCCAGCAAAAACCATCATGAATATGTTTCTGGTTTGGCATATCATACTTGTAGCATGTTAAGAATTGCTGACGCAATCTGTAATCTTTATCCATCTTTAAATAAAGATTTATTATTTGCTGGAATTACCTTGCATGATCTAGGAAAAACGGTAGAATTAAGTGGACCAGTAGTTCCTGAATATACAGTAGCTGGTAAGCTGTTAGGTCATATTTCAATTTCTCAGGCTATTATCAAGGAGACTGCTGATGCTATGAAAATTGAAGGTGAGGAAGTTGTTTTATTACAGCATATGATTCTAGCTCATCATGGTAAAAATGAGTATGGTTCTCCAGTTTTACCACAAATCAAAGAAGCTGAGGTGTTGTATTTAATTGATAATATGGATGCTCGAATTAATATGCTTGATAAAGCTCTTGAATCAGTAGAACCTGGTGGTTTTTCTAAAAGGGTATTTGCATTAGAAAATAGAGCATTCTACAAACCCAAAATATAACGTTGAATAATAAAATAAAAGCCAAGCTATCCATTTTTAAGCTTGGCTTATTGTGTATTTTCTCTATTCAGTAATTTGTTTAAAAATATCATCCAAATTAACTTCTTTACTACGATCAGTGAAATTGATTTCAATTTTATCGTTAGAATCATAACGTGGAATGATATGAATATGAAAGTGCATTACTGTTTGACCAGCGGCTTCATTGACATTGGTTAAAATATTTACACCGCTAGCATTCAATTTAGTAACTATTTGATTAGCAACTTTGTTGGTAACAACGATCATATGCTCTAGAGTTTTAGCATCAGTTTCTAAAAAATTCTGGAAATGCTTTTTAGGAACAACTAATGTGTGGCCATTAGTTGTTTGACTAAGGTCCATAAAAGCCATACAAATATCGTCCTCATAAATAATTTTTCCAGGAATTTCTTTATTAGCAATTTTACAAAAAATACAATTATCCATGTTATTTTCCTCCATTTATATTTTATTTATAGTACTATTTTATCATATAAAAAAGAAAAGGGGAAATCCCCTTATTCAAAATAATCCTCATTACTTTCAGCAATTTCATCTTTTAGTGCTTGTTCATATACATCAAAATTGTATTTTCTTAAATAATGAGTTTCCATTTTTGATGACACATCACTAATAGATGTCATGTTTTCTTTGATTTCATCCGTTAATTCTGATTTATCACTATTATAAACATAGACAACAGCATATTTAGAATCAGATGTTTTAATTACCTCATCATAAATTCCATCTTCAGTAAAATTATCTAAGTTATCAATGATTTTATCATCAAGATCACTAGTATCTGTAGAAACCATTCCTAAATCAGAACCACTATTTTCACTCATTAAAGTATCAAAATCACTACCATCTTGAACTTGTTCAATAATACTTAATGCAGCTGATTCAGTATCTAAAGTAATAAGTTTTAAATATTTGATTTTATATGCGTCTACTAAATCATCGTAATTTTCATCAATATATTTATCTAACAATAAGTTTTGTTTGACCCCATCAGTAATAACATCATCAATATATGCTTGGGCATTTTCATAACCACATTGAATTGCATATTCTTCAAATGACATTGAAAGGCTTTCAGTATAAGAAGCTACTTGTTCATCAATTCCAGCTTGAATTTGAGCTTCATCAGTAATTTCTTGATCAGCAATATAAGTCATTGCTAATGATAAAATTTCTGAGCTACCATATTGTTGTAATAAGTAATGATAAACATCATTTTTAGAAATTGAAATATCATCACCAGAAACAATGGTATTATCACCGTCAGTTACTTCAGTATTATAATGTACAGCACTTGAGGAACTACATCCTACTAATAATACACCAGTGCAGATTAATGCTAGTATTTTTTTCATTATTGAGTTCCTCCTCGACTATTTTCACGTTCAGTTAAGGCATCATTAATTACTTCTTCAATGATAGCTTTAGCATCATCATCTTCATATTCTAAATCATATGATTGAAAAGCTAAATATGACATATAATCATCATAAGCGATTAAAGGAGTATCAATAGATAAATCTTTTTTGGTTTGTTCTTTAATGCTGTCTTTATCAGTATTAGTTACTTTAACAATGAAGTAACCATCACTACCTTTGATTGGTTCACTAACTTCATCTTGTCCTAAAGCTAAAATTTGTGATTTAACATCATCACCATAAGTATCAGAAAGTTGTGAAGTAGTGTCTACAATACCTAACTTACCTTTATTTTGATTAGTGTTTTCATCATCAGAATAATCAGTAGCTATTTCATCAAAACTCTTGCTTGTCTGTAGTAAAGCAGTTACTTCAGAAAGTTTAGCTGATTCTTCTTCTGTTGGGTTTTCAACATCAGTCATAGAAATTTTTATGATGCTGGCTTCACGTGGTGAAGCTTGCGTATAATAATCATCAAAAACTTCGTCAAAGTTATCTTTGACATAGGCTAATAAGAAGTTGCTTCTTTGATATGCTCGAACCATATATTCACGATATTCATCTAGTGATTCAAAACCACTATAAGATAATGCTTGTTCTAAAGTATCTTGGGCATCATCACCATAATAGTTTTCATAGTAATCTTGAATTTGTTGAATTGTAGTATCGGCATCAGTTTCCATATCATCATCAATTGGAAATTTTTGATCGATAAGTTGTTGTAATACGGCATCGAAATAAGCACTTTTTCCACTGGCGGTAGAAATAATGTCATCAAATACATCATCAGCAAATATATTTTTTTCATTATCATCATTGCTTAATGATGCGATTACAAATTTATCATCTTCTTTGACTGTTTTTGATCCACTGGAACATCCAGTCACTAGGAAGCTGGTCACAATCAGTGCCGCAGCACATTTTGATAATTTCATATGTTTCCTCCTTTTGTTATTAGAACATTACAATTATACTATTTATTAAATCTAATTTCAATAAAATAGGCAAAAACACATTGGCAATTGTTATTTTAACATAATTTATAATATGTAGGTGGTAGGAGGGGATTTGATGAATAACTGTAAGTGTTCTAATGTCAATATTTATGTTTTATTTATCATTTTAGTTATTGTTGGAATTTATTGTATTTAATAAGGAGGCGATTATTATGACATGTCAGGATAATTCTTTCACATTAATTTTAGTATTATTTATTTTATTAGTTATTATTTGTAATATGTGTTAAAGCAAATTAAATCTTGATAGTAATTAATGGCAGGGTACCAGGGGTACCCTTTTGGTATATAAAAAGGTACACCTAAATGTGTACCTAGATTAAATATTTTTTATGGAAACGGTCTTTATAAACTTGGATACCTACTTTCAAACTAACTAATACAGGCATAGCAACAATCATTCCTATTGCTCCAAATAAAGAAGAACCAGATAAAATTCCAAATAGAACCCACATAATACTTAAATCAATTTTAGCAGAATAAATTTTTGGTGTAATGACATAGGATTCAACAATTGATTGAATAAAAATCAATACACATAATAATATAATTGTTGAAGTTCCCATGCCAAGCGATGTTATTAATCCCAAGGTATTGGCAATAATTGGTCCTACATAAGGAATAATACAGCTGACTCCTGAGATACAACTTAGAATTATCCAATTTGGATGACCGATAATTAAATACATTACCATTGTAGTCAACGCCTGAGTAATAGCTCCGATAAAAAAGGCTTTAACATATTGATTTAATGATAAGTCTATTTCTCTTAGATAAATAGGAATACGATTATCAATTTTTGTAGCGATATTTTTGATATAATTACGAATATTATTGAAATTACTAGACATATAGATAGCCAATACTATATAAATCAAAAAGTTAGTTAAATTAACTAAAAATTGATTGATAACATCGATTGTTGTATCTAAGACAGCTGAACCGTTAAAAAAGTCATTGATAAAGTTTTCAATATATTGTGTTAATGAAGAAATATCATAATTAAAATTCTCCCATACAAACTCACCAATTTCACCTAAACCAGAATAAAACGCAGGAATCAGTTCAGAAATACTTTTAGAAACCAATGGAATTGCCAGTGAAATCAAAATGCATAAGATAGCAAATGCTGCTAAATAAACCATAAATACAGCAATTCCCCGTTTGATTACATATTTTTCAATATAATTAATCATTGGATTTAAAACATAAGCAAAGGCAAATCCAATAATAAACGGTTTACTAACTAACCAGATCGTAGATAAAAAACCATACCATAGGTCACTGGTTGACATAAATAATAGGATAATTACTAGAAGTATCATGAAATTAAGTAGGGTATGGGTAATCTTTTTAGAAGAAATTATTTTAAATAATTCTTTAAGAAATTCCATTAATACACCCCCAGTTAATATAAATATACCACATTTTGGTTATAATATAAATTGAAATAGATTTCTATTTCAGAAAAGAGTATAATATATAATGTTATTTATCATTTTATTTGTTTTTTAATGATTAATCTAGTAGAATTAGTGAAGATAGAAAGGGGCTAAAATATGTCAACTTTAAAAATAGAAAATTTGCACGTAAGTATTGGTGATAAAGAAATTTTAAAAGGAATTAATTTAGAAGTTAATACTGGCGAAGTTCATGCAATTATGGGTCCTAATGGTAATGGTAAATCAACACTATTATCAACAATTATGGGACATCCAAGATATACAGTTACTCAAGGGAGTATCTACATAGATGATCAAAATGTATTAGAAATGAGTGTAGATGAGCGTTCTAAAGCGGGATTGTTTTTAGGAATGCAATATCCTCAAGAAATACCTGGTGTTAAAACATCAGATTTTTTAAGAGCAGCAGTTAATGCTCATCAAGAAAAACCAATTTCGTTATTTAAATTCATTCGCTTGCTAGAAAAAAATATCGATGAATTAGAGATGGATGAAAATCTGGCTCATCGTTATTTAAATGAAGGTTTTTCTGGTGGTGAGAAAAAACGAAATGAAATTCTGCAAATGAAATTATTGCAACCAAAATTTGCATTATTAGATGAAATTGATTCTGGGTTAGATATTGATGCTTTAAAAATTGTCGGTAAAGCTATCAATGATATGCGTAGTGATGATTTTGGTTGTGTAATGGTTTCACATTATGAACGGTTATTTGAATTAGTACCACCAACACATGTTCATGTAATCGTTGATGGAAAGGTTATTTTAAGTGGTGGACAAGAAGTAATTGAAAAGATTGATCAAGAAGGATATGAATGGGTAAAAAAATTAGGAGTAAAAATTGCTGGTGAAGAAGAAAAAGAACCGATTTTACTAGAAACTTGTGCCAATAACGAAAGAATTAAAACTAAGTAATGCAACAATTAGAAACTGTAAAAAATTATTTAGTTTATCATAATGGCACAATAGAAACTAATGTATGTAATGAGGAGATTGAAATTAATGATAATATGGTTATTGTTAAAGAAGCTTCTTCATTGCAGATTGTTTATCTGATTGATCAAGATGGAGAATATCAGTTTAATTTAACTGTTAGTGGTAAATTAGAACTGATAGAAATGTATGATATTAAAGAAACAGCAACTTTGATAAAAGATTTTAAAGTCTTATCAGATGGTGATGTTTTAAGATATGTGGATAATCAAAGTTCAACAGCTATTAAGGCAAATGTAGTTGAAAATGTTTCAGTATGTCGAAATGCTAATGTTCGATGTGCTTATGTTGAGTTGTCTAATAATAGCATTGATTTAAAAATTGATTATCAGCTAAAAGAACCAGAAGCTAATGTTGCTTTAAGATTAGCTTCATTAGCGAAAAATGATGAAAAGAAAAATATAACTATTGCAATTACTCATCAAGCACCATACACAACTGGTACGATGGATAATTATGGTGTTGTCAAAGATAGCGCTAGTTTAGTTATTGATGGTATTGGTACAATCAAAAAAGGTAACCATCAGTCCAATAGTCATCAGACTAATAAAATAATTGTTTTTGATGAAAATTGCGTTGCTAAAGCTAATCCATATTTATATATTGATGAATATGATGTTAAAGCCAGCCACGGAGCTAGCGTTGGTAAAATTGATGAAAATCATTTATATTATTTACAATCAAGAGGTTTGAGTAAAGATGCAGCTATGCACTTAGTTACTTATGGATATTTTATTCCAGTATTGGAATTTATTGAAAATGATGAGTTGACTGAAATTTTCAATCAGACTTTAAAGGAGAAGGTGGGACTTTGATGCTTGATGTACAAAAAATACGCCAAGATTTTCCAATGCTTAATGGAACGACCATGCATGGAAAACCACTAATTTATTTAGATAATGGAGCAACGACATTAAAACCGCAATGTGTTATCGATGCAGTTTGTGATTATTTAACTAACTATTCTGGTAATGCTCATCGCGGTGATTATGATTTGTCACATGATGTGGATACTAAATTTGAAAATACCCGTGATTTGGTTGCAAAATTAATTAATTGTGATCGTAAAGAAGTTGTTTATACTTATGGATCTACTGATAGTTTGAATTTGGTAGCTTTTGGATATGGGCTGACTCATTTACAAGAAGATGATGAGGTATTACTTACTGTTGCGGAACATGCAAGTAATACGTTACCATGGTTTGAAGTTTGCCAGCAAACTGGAAGTAAAATTAATTATATTGATTTAGATGAAAAGGGTCGTTTGACAGTTGAAAATGTCAAAAAGGCTATAACTGATAAAACTAAAATTATTGCTATTGCTCAAGTTACTAATGTCTTAGGTTTTGATGCACCTGTTAAAGAAATTTGCCAGATCGCCCATGAACATAATATCGTTGTTTGTGTTGATGGGGCTCAAAGTGTTCCCCATCAAAAAGTTGATGTTCAAGATTTGGATGTTGATTTCTTAGCTTTTTCAGGGCATAAAATGTGTGGACCGACCGGAGTAGGAATCTTGTATGGCAAATACCACTTATTACAAGAAACTAATCCGACAAGACTTGGAGGTGGCAGTAATTCACGCTATAACAGTTGTGGATCAGTTAAACTGAAAAATCCGCCAACTAAATTTGAAGCGGGTACTCCTAATATTGAAGGTGTTATCGGTTTAGGAGCGGCAATTGAATATTTACTTAATATTGGGTTAGATAATATTCATGAACAAGAAGTACATTTAAGACAATATGCAATTGAAAAAATGCAGCAATTAGACAATGTTGAAATTTACAATCCAGATGGTCAAGGTGCTATTGCATTTAATATAAAAGGAGTATTTTCTCAAGATGCTGCATCTTTGTTTAATACATATGGTATTGCTGTAAGAGCAGGTCAACATTGTGCAAAAATTCTTGATGAATTTTTAAATGTCAGTCAAACACTTCGAGCTTCATTTTATTTTTATAACACGTTTGAAGAAATTGATCAATTTGTTGAGGTATGTAAGAAAGGGGATGACTTTTTAGATGCCTTCTTTGGATAGTATGATGATGCGTGAGATAATTATGGATCACTATGAAAATCCACGTAATCATGGATTAGTTGATGATGATAAATATGTAAGTGTCAATATGGATTCGGAAACATGTATTGATAATATTGACATCCAGGCACTAGTTGAAGATGGAGTTATCAAAGATATTCGTTTTGATGGAGAAGCTTGTGCCATTTGTACTGCCAGTACTTCAATTATGAGTGAACTATTGATTGGTAAAACAATCGATGAAGCTAACGAAATTATTGAAAACTATTACAATATGATTTATGAAAAGGATTATGATCCTGAAATTCTTGAAGAGGCCATTGCGTTTATGAATACTCATCGACAGGCAAATCGAATTAAATGTGCAACTTTAGGATGGACTGGAATTAAAGAAATCCTCGACCAGAAATAGGAGGGATTATATGGATGATATAAAAAAAGAAATTCCTGATCAGGAATATGCCTATGGCTTTAATGATGGTGATGTTTCAGTATTTAAAACTCCTAAAGGGTTAAATGAAGATATTATTCGAGAGATTTCGCAAATAAAAGGGGAACCTGAATGGAT
This sequence comes from uncultured Thomasclavelia sp., assembly GCF_944324745.1. Lineage (GTDB taxonomy): Bacteria > Bacillota_I > Bacilli_A > Erysipelotrichales > Coprobacillaceae > Thomasclavelia. Next base: position 12,775 of record NZ_CALUXO010000082.1, read on the forward strand.
GCTGGAATATCGATTAAAATCATATCATTGCTTTTTAGAAAAACCAATGCCAACTTGGGGTGTTGATTTAAGTCGGGTCGATTTTGATGAGTACACATACTATATTCGACCTAGTGAAAAGCAGACAAATAACTGGGATGAAGTACCTGATAAAATTAAGAATACTTTTCAAAAATTAGGAATTCCTGAAGCCGAACAAAAATTCTTGTCAGGAGTTAGTACTCAATATGAATCAGAAGTTGTTTATCATAACATGTTAAAAGAGGTTAATGAAAAAGGGGTAATTTTCTTAGATATTGATAGTGGTTTAAGAGAATATCCAGAACTATTTAAGAAATATTTTGATACCGTTATTCCCTATAATGATAATAAATTTTCTGCATTAAATGGAGCTGTTTGGTCAGGTGGTTCATTTATTTATGTACCACCAGGAGTTAAACTTGATAAACCATTACAATCTTATTTTAGAATCAATGCCGAAAGAATGGCTCAGTTTGAAAGAACTTTGATTATTGTTGATAAGGGAGCCGATATTCACTATGTTGAAGGATGTACGGCACCAAATTACTCAAAAGATTCTTTGCATGCCGGGGTCGTGGAAATTATTGTTGGTGAAGGAGCTAAATGTCGTTATACAACGATTCAAAACTGGTCAAACAATATTTTAAATCTTGTTACTCAAAGAGCTAAAGTTTATAAAAATGGATCAATGGAATGGGTTGACGGTAATATCGGTAGTGCAATAACGATGAAATATCCTAGCTGTGTTTTAATGGAAGAAGGAGCAAAAGGATCTTGTATTACGATTGCAGTTGCAAATGAAAATCAGATTATGGATTCTGGCTCTAAAATGATCCATCTAGCACCAAATACTTCTAGTAGTATTGTTTCTAAATCGGTATCTCGTCGAGGTGGTAAAGTTAATTATCGTGGTATGGTGCAACATGGTAAAAAAGCTTATAATGCTAAAAGTAAAGTTGAATGTGATACTTTAATTTTAGATGAGCTTTCTACTAGTGATACGGTACCAGTCAACTGGATGCGTAATAATGATTCAATTATTGAACATGAAGCGACGGTTTCTAAAATTTCTGAGGAACAACTATTCTATTTGATGAGTCGTGGTTTAAGCAAAGAAGAAGCGATGGACATGATCATTATGGGATTTATTGAGCCATTTTCACGTGAATTACCAATGGAATATGCTGTTGAATTAAATCGTTTAATTAAGCTTGATTTTGGAGATCAGGGAATTGGATAAATCGCAATTAAGAAAACAATTAATAAAAGCAAGATTAGATTTAGATAGCAAAGAATATGCTACTAAATCTAATTTTATTATTGAACGGCTAAAAAAGCATCCAGATTTTATTCAGGCAAAAACAATTGGTATTTACGTTTCATTTCGTCAGGAAGTGGATACAATTACTTTAATCAAAGAATATATTGATCAAAAAAATATCTGTGTACCTAAAATAATTGGCAGACAGATGGATTTTTATCAGATTAGTTCGTTTGATGAATTAAAAAAAAATCACATGGGTATTTTAGAACCCGATAATCATCGTTTAGTTCATAAAGATCAAATTGATTTGATGATCGTTCCTTTAGTAGGATATGATGATCATAATAATCGACTAGGTTATGGTGGTGGTTATTATGATCGTTATTTAGTTAATTTTCATGGTAAAATAATTGGTCTGGCGTTTAGTTTTCAAAAAGTAAAAATGCTACCTGTTGAACCCTTTGATTTGCCAATTAGTACAATTATTGATGAAAAATACAAATGATTTTGCTATAATAAGGAATATAGTTAATTTTAACTATGGTAAATATCAAAGTTAGGGTGAAAATATGTCAAGAGAGAAGAACTTAATCAAAAATACATTAATAATGGCAGTAGGGACCTTTTTACCGCGGATTATTAATTTACTTACTACTCCAATAATCACTAGTAGTACTACTAGTGCTCAATATGGGCAAATTGATCTGGTAACGTCAACAATTTTAAATTTTATTGTACCGTTATGTACTCTACAATTAGAACAGGCTTTATTTAGATTCTTAGTTGATGCTAAAAGTAAAGAGGAACAGCGTAAGACAATTACTAATGGTTATTTAGTAATCTTTTTTATGATGCTTATTGCGGCAATAATTTGCTGGTTTGTTCCAATTAATATGTTTGAAGGACCATTGAAGTTTTTCATTATTGGTTATATTTGGATTGAAATTATTGCTACTACGTCAAGATTTGTTTTACGAGCATTTTCTAAATATAAAGAATATTCTTTTTTAGCAGCATTAGTTGTATTTGTTAACTTTATTGTTGTTTCTATTTGTTTACTATGGTTACATACTGGATATATCGGTGTTTTAATCGCTTTAGTAGCAGCTGATGTGGTTGGATTTGTATATGTATTATGTGTATGTAATATGTTTAAATATTTTAGTTTTAGATATTTAGATTTTGAATATGCTTCAAAGATGTTAAGCTATGCTTTACCATTTATCCCTAATCAGGTTTCTTGGTATATCAACCAATTATCTGATCGCTGGATCATCAATATCTTTTTAGGAGCTAGTGCCAATGGTATTTATGCTTTGGCCAACAAAATTCCATCAATAGTAACAATTTTGTATCCAGCTTTCAATCTGGCTTGGACTGATTCAGCTACAAGGAGCGTAAATGATCCAGATAGTGCTCAATACTATAATCGAATGTTTAAAATGTTATTCTGTATTGTTTCTGCGGGTTCCGTGTTATTGTTAGCTGTATCGCCATTTTTATTCATGATATTAAATCAGAATACTTCTTTGGCTAATGCGTACAGTTATACACCAACCTTAATTTTAGCTATGTATTTTTATTGTTTTTCGCAGTTTTTTGGAAGTATTTATGTAGCAGTTAAAAGTGCTAAAAATATGGCAATTACTACTACTATTTCAGCAATGATCAATATTGTAATCAATGTTGTGTTTATTAATATTATTGGTGTACAGGCTGCAGTAATTTCGACCTTAATTGCTAATTTATTTTTAGCAGGATATCGCTTTATTGATTTAAATCGTCGTTATTGTCGATTAAGAATTAATAAACGTCTAACGATTTTAACAATTATTGTATTTGTAATTTCAATGCTTCTTGCCTGGTCAAATAGTTTGCAATTATGGATCGTTAATGCTGTCTTTGCTGTTATTTTTGCTTATTTTATTTCTGGTGATGTTTTTATCGGAATGATTCGTTCGTTTATTAAAAAGAAATAAACTTGAATGTTAAGATTTAATTATTTTTATTGATAATTAAATTTTAACATTTTTTTTATTTATTTTTTTATATAGTTGAATTGTAAGAAATAGTAAGGGAGGATAATATGGACGTTTATCAAAAAACAATTCAACAGCTTTTTCAAGAATTGAATGTTACTGACCAGGGCTTAAGCAGCAAAGAAGCTAGAGAACGCATTTTACGAAATGGTGAAAATAAATTGAGTGAAGAAAAAAAGCCAACGATCATAAGCATTTTTTTAAATCAATTTGGAGATTTATTAGTAATTATTTTAATCATCGCAGCTTTAATATCGGCATTTAGTGGGGAGTGGGAGAGTACCTTAGTAATTATGGTAGTTATTACTTTAAATGCCTGCCTGGGTACTTTTCAAACAGTTAAAGCTCAAAAATCATTAGATAGTTTAAAATCATTATCAATGCCAAAAATAAAAGTTATTCGTGATGGACAAATTACAGAAATTATGTCTAATCAAATAACTATTGGTGATTTAGTTTATATAGAAGCTGGTGATGTGATTGCTGGTGATGGTCGAGTAATCGAAGCTAATAATCTTAAAATAAATGAAAGTGCCCTAACAGGAGAATCAGTAAGTGTTGAAAAGCATCCTCGGGTAATAAAACATCAGTGTTCACTGGGTGATATGACCAATATGGTTTTTTCTGGCAGTTTAGTTACTGAGGGAACTGGTAAGTATCTGGTGGTGGCTGTTGGTATGCAAAGTGAAATTGGCAAAATTGCTACGATGTTGAATGAAACGAAAGAACGTAAGACTCCTTTACAAAAGACATTGGATGAATTTTCAGTTCGATTATCAATAGGAATCGTTATTATCTGCTTGTTGGTTTTAATATTAGACATTTTCTTAGCCCATGAGCAAGTTTTAGATGCTTTAATGGTAGCAGTAGCCTTGGCAGTGGCAGCCATCCCTGAAGCATTAGGTTCAATTGTAACGATCGTTTTATCAATATCGACTCAAAAGATGGCTAAAGAAAATGCTATAATTAAAAATTTGAATGCGGTCGAAAGTCTTGGTTGTGTTGCAGTTATTTGCAGTGATAAAACTGGTACTCTAACTCAAAACAAGATGAGTGCACTTGATGTTTATACTAATGAGCAGAAGCTTGCAATCGATAAATTAGATCATCGTCAATACAATCATCAGGTATTATTAAAATCATTAGGTTTGTGTAACAATGCTACTTTAACTGATAATCATAAAATTGGTGATCCAATGGAAGTAGCTTTATTAGAGGTTTATCAAAACTATTGCTTTGATCATCATTTTGATTTTAAAACGACTAGACAATTAGAATTACCATTTGACTCGACTAGAAAGTTGATGAGTGTTACTTCCAAAAATCATCTTTATACTAAAGGGGCAATCGATGTTTTATTAAATCGCTGTAATCGTATCTTAAAAGATGGCTATAAAGAATTGTTAACTCGTAGTGATAAAGAAAAAATTTTAAATCAAAACGAAATATTTGCCAGTCAGGGGAAGCGTGTTTTAGGATTTGCATATAAAAAGTTTTACAAACATACTTTAACATTAAATGATGAATATGATTTGATCTTCATTGGTTTAATTTCATTGATAGATCCTCCTAGGCTTGAAAGCAAACAGGCAGTCAATGACTGTATTACTGCGGGAATTAAACCAATTATGATCACAGGAGATCACGCTACTACTGCTTGTGCCATTGCTATGGAATTAGGAATTTTTCATACTGGTGATAAATGTGTTGATGGTAAACAGTTAGATTCTTTAAGTGATCGGCAATTGCTTTCTTATTTACCGCAAATTACCGTTTATGCCCGGGTAGCTCCAGAACATAAAATTAGAATTGTTAAAGCCTGGCAGAAAAAAGGAGCCGTGGTTGCTATGACCGGTGATGGTGTCAATGATGCTCCAGCTTTGAAGCAAAGTGATGTTGGAGTGGCAATGGGGCTTAGCGGTAGTGAAGTTGCCAAAGATGGTGCCAGCATGATTCTTACTGATGACAATTTTGCTACGATCGTTAAGGCAATTTTAAATGGAAGAGTAGTTTATACGAATATCAAAAATGCTATAATCTATTTATTATCTGGTAATTTATCAGCGATTGTTTGTGTCTTAATAACATCGTTTTTTATTTTGCCAACACCATTTCTACCAGTTCATCTATTATTTATAAATTTAATTACTGATTCTCTTCCAGCAATTGCTATTGGTATGGAACCGGGTAATGAAGATATACTGGCACAAAAACCCCGTGACCTTGATGAATCATTATTGAATAAAGAAACATTGTTGCAAATTGGGTTTGAAGGAATAATTATTAGTATTTTTACGATGTTAGGTTATTTTATCGGATTACGAAGTGATGAATTAACAGCATCATCAATGGCATTTGGAATTTTGTGTTTAGCAAGATTATTACATGGATTTAATTGTCGAAGTAATTTGCCATTAATTAAATTGCCATTAAACTATTTTAGTCTAGGAGCTTTTTTGATCGGAGGCCTATTATTAACTTGGATTTTAATCTCACCTAACTTCCATTCAATTTTTTCTATAAGTGAATTGACTTTGAAACAGTTAGCTCTTATTTTTATTTGTGCTACTTTACCAAGTATAATCATTCAACTTTATAAGATTATTACTTTAAAGCATAAATATTAAGCATTTTTAATATAATATAGTGGTGATCTGATGAAAAAACGATATTTACTACTAATAATATTAGTCATTTTAGCATTGATCATTAATTTTATTTGTCTTAGTATTACACCAGCTTTAAAAACAGTAGCTGATAAAGAAGTAAATCGTTTTTGTCAAATGATTATCAATAATACACCATTTCCAGTGGAATTAGAACCTGGTGATTTAATTCAAGTAGAACGTAGTGGTGATACAATTGTGGCCATTAATTTTAATACAAATTTTGCTTCTAGTATTGGGGCTAAAATTGTTAATCAGCTCGAGGATATTTTTTATGCAGTTGAAGAGGGATGCTATCTTTCAAGTGATAATTCTTTTTATCAGCGTCAATTACAGAATATGAGTGATCAAGGTGGTGTGATTGCCGAAATCAAATTAGGATTATTAACTAATAATCCTTTTTTAGCAACCATTGGTCCGAGTATAAAATTACGTTATCAAACAATTAGTGCAATTACTAGTTCAATTGAAGAAGATATTAATGATTATGGAGTAAATCATGTTATGGTATCTTTAAAAATAGTTATTAAAATTCAACTTTTAGTTTTAATGCCATTTTATCATGATGAGTTTGTTCATGAATATGATTATCCACTATTGATGGAAATAATTGAAGGTGAGGTGCCAAATTGGTATCAAAATTAGAGATTTTACAGCGATTTTATCAAATAGATATTGAAACAACAAGCAATTATTTTAAATATCAGGGGCGTAATTATTATTTAGGGGTGGTAAATGATTTTACTAAGTATTATCCGATGTATTTAAATAATATAGGTCTGAATGGTTATCAAATTGTCAATAATTGTTTTAATCATCCAATTTCCATGAATCATATTTTATATACTTATCAGCTTGAAACTTATCAATTAGCTAATTTTATTGATTATTCATTGCAACCCTTAAATCAGACAATAAAGATAGTCAATATTAAACAAAGCTGGTGTCAAATTTTAGATTCAGCAAAAGAAAGATTAGGTATCTATGCTTCAAGAATTAATCATTTTGAACACTTCATTATTTTGTTTTATTACTATCAAGGTTTAGGCGAAAGTGCGATTAGTCTCTTAAATCTAATTGGTGATAAGGAAATGAAGATGGGATTAGAGCATTATGACCTGGTTGATAGCTATGAGATTTTATGTAATCCTAATAATATTATTATCGCTTCAAGAATAAAAGATTTAGTTGAATGTTACCAAAAAAGCTTGATTGATGAAAATCAATTAGATGGATATATTCGTAATTATCAATTGACTCCGGAAGAACTGATTTATTTTTATGCTCGACTATTATTTCCTAGCTCTTTTATGAAGCTAACATTAGAACATGATTGTCAGGATCTAAAAATCAAATCGCAAATACTTAATATGTATCAAAATCTTGATTATCAAAAGGCTTTAATCAATAAAGCTGGTAAAATTATCAATCAGTATATTTCATTACCAAAAATTTCGTGGTTGTCATCATAAGATTTTCAATGATACAATATTGAAAAAGGAGTAGTGAAATGCGTGATTTAAATTATTTATTAACTAATCGAACAATTGAATATGATAAATTGATCAAGTATGGTTTTTTAAAGCATCAACAAGGTTATCGCTATGAAACTAGTATTTTAGATGATAGTTTTAAAATAATTATTGAGTTTTTGCCATCTACGAAGAGGGCTTGTTTGATTGATGCTATGACTGATGAAGAATATTCTTTGGTCGATGTAAATCGAGCTACTGGTGAATTTGTTGGTAAGATTAAAGAGAAATATGAAATGGTTATCGGTGATGTAATTGAAAAATGTACTAGTTTAAATATCTTTAAAAGTCAGCAAGTGCAAGAATTGACTGATTATATTAAAGAGAAATATGATGACCAGTTGCAATATTTATGGAAGAAATTTCCTAAAAATGCGGTTTGGAAAAATAAAATAAATCAAAAATGGTATGGGATTTTATTGGTAATTACCAAAGATAAATTAGGCATTGACAGCAATGATGAAATAGAAATCATTGATTTAAGATATCCAAAAGAACATATTCACGAAATAATCGATAATATTCATATTTTTCCTGGATATCATATGAATAAAAATAATTGGATTACTATTGTGTTAGATTCTGGTTTTGAAAGTTCAGCAATTTATAAATTAGTAGACAATAGTTATCAATTATCATTGCATAAGTAAGTTAAAAAAGTAATTTAAGGGGTAGTTATGGATATAGAGATAATTTTAAAACAATTGATGGAATTAAACGTTCAATATCAAATAATCAAACATCCACCAGTTTATACAATTGAAGATGTAACACAAATTTCGAATCTAGATTTTGATAAAATAATAAAAAACTTGTTTGTCCGTGATGATAAAAAAGAAAATTATTATTTATTTATAGAAAAAATAATAAGCGAATTAATTTAAACAAGTTAAGAAAGGAAATTAATTCACGACGTTTAACTTTTGCAAATGCTGAAGAATTAGATCATTATTTAGGATTAAAAGCTGGGGCAGTAAGTCCATTAGGAATTTTGAATGATCAAGAAAGAAAAGTAAAGGTATTAATTGATCAGGATTTAAAAACAATGGATCTTGTTGGAATAAATCCTAATATTAATACAGCTACACTTTTACTTCCTTTGCCTGATTTGATACGAGTGATTGAAAATCATGGTAACTTAGTTAAATTTGTAGCGATATCGTAATATATAGATATACTTTGCTATTGACTTAAAGTATTGTTTAAGTGCTAAAATTTAAGTAGTTTCATAGGTAGTAAGAATTATTTACTACTATGACTAAAAAATTAAGCAAAGGAGAAATAAAGATGGAAAAAGCAAAAGTTTATTTTACTAGTGAAGTATCAAAAGATAGTTTAGTTAAAATTTATGAAGCTTTAGGGGTTACTTTACCTGGTAAAGTGGCGGTTAAATTACATTCTGGAGAACATGGTAATAAGAATTATTTACGTCCTGAATTTGTTGAAGCATTAGTAAATAAGGTAAATGGAACTGTTGTTGAATGCAATACTGCTTATCCAGGTGCAAGAGATACTACTGAAAAACATCGTCATTTAATGGATGAACATGAATGGACTAAATATTTTGATGTTGATATCATGGATAGTGAAGGTCCTGATTTAGTTTTAGATATTCCAAATGGAAAACAAATTAAGAAAAACTATGTTGGTAAACATATTGAAAATTATGATTCTATGCTAGTTTTATCACATTTTAAAGGACATGCTATGGGTGGTTTTGGAGGTGCATTAAAACAATTATCTATTGGTTGTGCATCATCTCATGGTAAAGCTTATATTCATGGAGCCGGTGATGCTAGTGGTGATATGTTTGCAACTGATCAATTACAGTTTGTAACATCAATGGGTGATGCAGCAAGCAGTATCCATAAATATTTTAATGGTAATATTGCTTATGTTAGTGCAATGGTTAATATTTCTATTGACTGTGATTGTGATGGTAATGCTTCAGCACCTTGTATGAAGAATATTGGTATTCTTGCAAGTACTGATCCAGTAGCTATTGATCAAGCTTGTATTGATATTATTTATAATAGTAATGATGAAGGAAAAGCGCCATTAATTGCTCGAATTGAAGAAAAATTAGGAACTCATATTATTGAAGTTGCTGAAGCTGATGGTGCTGGAACTCATGAATATGAATTAATTAATATTGATTAATGTTTATAAAATGAAAAGATTCTTTTAAAGCTTTTGGCTCAAAAGAATCTTTTTTTAGGATTGATTAAATTGAATATTTTTGCAAAAAAAAATCAAATGATTGAATATTTATTTTGGAGCGGGTGATGGGAATCGAACCCACGTAGTCAGCTTGGAAGGCTGAAGTTCTACCATTGAACTACACCCGCAAAAAAATGGTGACCCGCAGGCGATTCGAACGCCTGACCCTCTGATTAAAAGTCAGATGCTCTACCGACTGAGCTAGCGGGTCATATTGGCTGGGATACCTGGATTCGAACCAGGGAGATGACAGAGTCAA
>NZ_CALUXO010000083.1 GCF_944324745.1 uncultured Thomasclavelia sp.
ATACCAGCACGCGAAAAATATTCAAAAGAATTTGATCATGAGGTAAAAGAAAAGAAACCTAAAAAACAATATATTCCTCCAATGGATCATCCTTGGAGAAATAGCAATTTTCTTGGTTTCTTATCAATACAGAAGCATCGTTATAACGGTGCTAATGTTTAACTTTTTTTAGGACATTTTCAATTTCGCTTGACAGATTGTAAACGGCGTAAAAAAACACCATCGAATGATGGTGTTATGATTATCCTTTCATTTGAGCAGCAACTTCTTCAGCAAAGTTTTCTTCTCTTTTTTGCATTCCTTCTCCAACTTGGAATCTAACCATTTCTAAAACTTTACCGTCTCCTAAGAATTTACCAACAGTTTCATCAGGATTTTTAACAAATTCTTGATCAACTAAACAAGTTTCTTTTAAGTTTTTGTTTAGTCTACCTTGAACCATTTTTTCAATAATATTTTCTGGTTTAGGTTTAGCAGCTTTTTCATTTTCAGCTAAAGCTTGAGCTTTTAAAACTTGTAATTCATGATCTAATACTTCTTGAGGAATACCACTTCTATCAATATATGTAGGGTTTGCAGCAGCAACATGCATAGCTACATCACGAGCTTTTTCACTTGTACTGTTAGCAATTTTAACAATAGAAGTCATTTTTCCACCCATGTGTGAATAAGCACCAAATACTTCGTCATCAGTTTTAGTCAATACACTAAATCTTCTTAAGCTGATTTTTTCACCAATTTTACCACTTGCTTCAGCAATAACTGTTCCTAAATCTTTTCCATCAACATCAATAGCTAATGCAGCATTTAAATCTGCAGGTTGATTAGCAGCAACAGCTTTAGCAACTGTATCAACTAATGCTTGGAATTCAGCGTTTTTAGCTACGAAATCAGTTTCAGAGTTAACTTCAACTACAGCAGCTACATTTCCATCAACTACAAATGCAGTTAATCCTTCAGCAGCAATACGATCAGCTTTTTTAGCAGCTTTAGCAATTCCTTTTTCTCTTAACCAGTCGAAAGATTTTTCGATGTCACCATCGCAAGCTTCTAGAGCTTTTTTACAATCCATCATACCAGCACCAGTTTTTTCACGTAATTCTTTTACTAAACTTGCAGTAATTTTCATCTTGTTTCTCCTTTATTTATTTTTGATTTAAAAAAGGGAAAATTCGCTTTCCCTTTATTTTAATTATTCTTGAGTTCCAGCTGTTTCTTCTTTATTAGTTTTTAAAGCGTTATTTTTTCTTGCGTTACCTTTTCCAGCTTTGTTTCTTGGAGTTCTTCTTTGATTGTTTTCTACAGAAGTGATTGCATCGTTCATAGATACTTCTTTATCATCTTCATCTTTAACATATGCAACTGTTAATGGTTCATTTTTAGCTTCACAGATAGCATCAGCCATAGCAGCAACGATTAATTTTACAGCTCTGATTGCATCATCATTAGCTGGAATTACATAATCTACTTCATCAGGATCACAGTTAGTATCAACGATACCAAAAATAGGGATACCTAAGATTCTTGCTTCAGCAACAGCGTTATGTTCAGCTTTTGGATCAACAACGAAAATTGCATTAGGCAATCTTCTCATTTCTTTAATTCCACCTAAGTTTTTTTCTAACTTAGCAGCTTCTTTCTTTAATAAGATAACTTCTTTCTTTGGTAACAAGTCAAAAGTACCGTCTTGTTCCATTTTTTCTAATTCAATTAATCTTCTAATTCTTTTTTGAATTGTTTTAAAGTTTGTTAAAGTTCCACCTAACCAACGGTTATTTACATAGAAACTTCCTGAACGAATAGCTTCTTCTTTAATAGCTTCTTGAGCTTGTTTTTTTGTACCAACGAAAAGTACTTTTCCACCTTTAGCAACAATTTCATTCATTGCTTTGTAAGCTTCATCGATTTTCTTTGAAGTTTTTTGTAAATCGATAATATAAATTCCATTTCTAGATGTGAAAATGTATGGAGCCATTTTAGGATTCCATCTTTTTGTTTGATGTCCGAAATGAACACCTACTTCTAATAATTTTTTCATTGAAATTACTGACATGTAACTTCTTCCTCCTTTTTGTTTTTTCCTCCATTATTTCGAACATTTATCACCTTAATGGCACTAGATAAATGAATCCATAATGTGTGTATTTTTCATACGTGTGATATTTTAACATAAATAAATTCTAGTTACAAGCATAATCTGCCTTAATTTTTATTGAATTATTCATTATTTCTTGGATGAGCTTTTAAATATACTTCTTTTAAATGCTCTTTAGTAACATGTGTGTAAATCTGAGTCGTTGATAAATTTTCGTGACCTAATAATTCCTGCACTGTCCGAATATCGGCTCCAGCGTCTAACAAATGAGTTGCAAATGAATGTCGAATTGTATGCGGATGAATTTTTTTGGTTGGATCATAATTTTTCATCAGGCGATCAACAATATTCTCTACTCCTCGATTAGTTAATGGGTTTCCGAATTTATTAACAAAAACATAATTATGACCATTAGATTTGACCATCAAATTTACTCTGGCTTCTTCAAGATATTTAATCAGCCAATCACGGGCATATTCATGAAATGGTACATAACGGTCTTTACCCCCTTTTCCATGAATTAATACCACCAGCTGATTAAAATCAATATCTTTTATCATCAAATTAACAACTTCAAAACATCGTAGTCCTGAAGCATACATCAATTCTAACATTGCTTTATTACGGCTACCTAGATCACTGTTAGTATCAATGCTATCTAAAAATCCCATCATTTCTTCTGGAAAAAGAAAATCAGGATTTCGTTTTGGAACTTTTTGCGACTCAATAAGCAAAAATGGATTATCTGCAATAAACTCTTCTTTCAACAAATAATTATAAAAGCTCCTAAGCGCACTCAACCGATGATTAATTGAAGATTTTGATAGATTTTCATCATAAAGATTAGTTAAATACCCTCTTAACAAGGTATAGGTCACATCACTATAATTTTCAATCAATTCTCGATTTAAGTAATTTTTAAAATGATTAATCTCACGACGATAAGAGGTAATTGTCTGATCTGAATAATGTTTTTGATACATTAAATAATCTAAATATTGATTTTCAAGATTATCCAAGTGCGTTTTCATCAATAAACTCTTTCATTTTTTCAATTGCTCTTGCGGCATAGGCTTCTTTGCGTTCTTTCTTTTTTATTCTTGTGGCTAATTCTGGTAAAATACCAAAATTAGCTTTCATCGGCTGAAAGTCTGTAGCTGAGGCATTAGTGATGTAATTAGCCAATGCTCCCATGACCGTTTCATTAGGAAAAGTCAGTGTTTTTTTATTTTCAAGAAGTCTAGCAGCATTGATCCCGGCAACAATTCCACTTTGTGCTGATTCTACATATCCTTCGACTCCAGTAATCTGTCCCGCCAGCAATACTTCTAAATCATCATTTAACTGATAAGTACTAAGTAAATGACATGGTGAACAAATATAACTGTTACGATGCATGACTCCATATCTAACAAACTCGGCATTTTCCAATCCAGGAATCATATGAATAATTCTTTTTTGTTCGGGCCAGGTTAAATGGGTCTGGAAACCAACAATATTATAAAGACTGGCTTGCACATTATCTTGTCGTAATTGAACTACTGCAAATGGTCGTTTTCCATCAGGGGTATTTAATCCCACCGGTTTCATAGGACCAAATAATAAGGTTTGTTTACCACGACGAGCCATTTCTTCAAAAGGCATGCATCCTTCAAAAAACTTTTCTTCAAATTCCTTTGGTTTAACAACTTTAGCATTAATCAAATTATCATAAAATTGGTTAAATTCTTCTTCGGTCATTGGACAATTAATATATTCATTATCACCTTTATCATAACGAGATTTATAATAAGCAATATTAAAATCAATACTTTCTTTAGTTACAATCGGAGCAGCCGCATCATAAAAATAAAAATAATCTTCACCTAGTTTATCTTTAATAGCTTGAGATAACTTATCACTAGTTAGCGGTCCTGAAGCAATAATTGTTAGCCCCGGTAAAATTTCAGTAACTTCTTCATGAATAATTTCTACTAAAGGATGATTAGTTAAATAATCAGTAATCGCTTTAGAAAATCCATCCCGATCTACTGCTAAAGCACCACCAGCTGGAACTTGATGCTCACGAGCAAATTTAATAACAATACTATCAAGCATTTCCATTTCGTGTTTTAAAACACCTACTGCGTTAGATAAACCATCAGCTCTAAGTGAATTAGAACAAACTAGTTCCGCAAAATTGCCACTATGATGAGCTGGGGTCATTTTTTGAGGACGCATTTCATATAAACGCACTCGATAACCTCTTTTTATCAACTGATGACAGGCTTCAACTCCCGCTAATCCTGCACCAATAATATTTACGATCTTTTCCATTTAAATTTCCTTTCATTCAACATCTTCGTTATTATTCTAACATTGAAAAATCAAAAATAAAAGTAGAACGTAGTTCTACTTAATAATGGTCTTACATTTTGGATAATTAGAACAAGCTTTAAACTCACCCCAGCGTCCTTGTTTAATTACAACTGGTGAGCCACAGTTTGGGCAAACTTCATCAGTCATAACTGGTTCTTTTTTCTTGGAATTTTTAATATACTTACAATCCGGATAATTTGAACAAGCCTCAAAGCGGCCAAACCGTCCATTTTTATAAACCATTTTGCCACCACATTTAGGGCATGTCTCACCCGTATATTCCAATTTAACTGGATCTTTTTTGATATATTTACACTCCGGATAATTTTCACAGGCAACAAAAGTACCATAACGTCCTTTTCTTTCTACCAGGTCATGACCACATTCCGGACATTTTTCACCAGTTTTTTTAGGAGCAATTACTTCCATTTTATCATAAGCTTCATCTAACAATGGTTGAAATTTATCTAAGAAAGTACTTAAGGCATGAACATAATCATCTTGTCCTTCAGCAATTTCATCTAATTCGTGTTCCATTTTAGCAGTATATTCAACATTGATAATATCATTAAAATATTGCGTCAATCGATCACTTGTTAGTATTCCACTTTCAGTTGGTTTAAAAGCCTTATCAACCATTTCAACATATCCACGAGTTTGAATCGTATCAATAATTAAAGCATAAGTACTAGGACGACCAATTCCTAATTCTTCCATTTCACGAATCAAACGAGCTTCTGTATATCTTGCTGGTGGTTTAGTGAAATGTTGTGATTTTTCAATATTTTTACTTTCTAACATTTCATGTCCTTTTAATTCAGGTAATAGTTCATTTGATTGTTTTTCATAATCACCATACATTCTTAAATAACCATCAAATTTAATTACAGAACCACTAGCTCTAAATTCATATCCATTATTTAATAAAGTAACTGACGTAGCATCAAATTTAGCTGGCGCCATTAATGATGCCATTGCTCGAGCGTAAATTAATGAATATAATTTATACTCTTCAGGTTTTAAATATTCTTTGACACTTTCAGGAGTTCTTAAAGCACTGGTAGGACGAATTCCTTCATGAGCATCTTGAACATTTTCTTTCTTCTTACTTACTTTAACTTTACCGACATATTCTTTACCAAATTTTTCTTCGATATACTCTTTAGCAGAATTAACAAAAACATCTGATAAACGAGTTGAATCAGTACGCATATAAGTAATTAAACCGACAGTTTCATCACCTAAGGTAACCCCTTCATATAACTTTTGAGCAATCGACATTGTTCTTCTAGCCTTAAAACCAAGTTTAGAAGAAGCTTCCTGTTGCAAAGTTGAAGTAATGAATGGTGGTTTTGATTCTCTTTTCTTAGTTGTCTTTTTAACCTGATTAACTTCGAACTCTTTATTTAATGACTCATAGATAGCCGTAGCTTCCTGTTCATTTTTAATTTCAATTTTCTTATTTTGATATTTGGCTAATTCGCCAGTAAACTCAATTTGATTTTTTTCAAACTGAGCTTTGATCTTCCAGTATTCTTCTGGAACAAATGCTTCGATTTCTCGTTCTCTTTCAACGATTAGTCTTAAAGCCACTGATTGAACACGACCAGCACTTTTTGATTTAATTTTCTTTTGTAATAATTTAGATAATTTAAAACCGATAATTCGATCCAATACTCTTCGAGTTTCTTGTGACTTAACTAAATTTTGATCAATTTTACGAGGATGTTTTAAAGCATCAACAACCGCATCTTTAGTTACCTCATTAAAAACGACCCGGTTTTCTTTATCCATATCAACATTTAAAACCTGAGCTAAATGCCAGGAAATTGCTTCACCTTCACGGTCAGGGTCGGTTGCCAGATAAACATCATCAGACTCTTTAACTAGCTGTTTTAATTCTTTTACAACATCCTTTTTGTCTTTATTAATAACATATTTTGGCTGGAAATTATTTTCAATGTCTATTCCCAAACCTTCTTTACCTGAAGTAGCCAAATCGCGTACATGTCCTTTAGATGAAGTAACGACATAATCACTTCCTAAGTACTTTTCAATCGTTTTAGATTTTGATGGCGATTCGACAATGACTAATTTTTTACTCATCTTATTCCCTCCACGTGATTAACACAATTATTATTGGTTTTTAAACGTTTGTCAATAAAAAATTTTCTAAAAATAATTATCCATCGATAATATCATTTACATTCATAACTAATTTAGCTCCCTGTTGAATCAAATAATTACAACCCTTGGCATCATCGATTCGACCTGGAATAGCATAAATATCTTTTCCTTGTTCTAAGGCATGACCTACAGTAATCATAGTTCCACTGCGGATATTGGCCTCAATTACCAACACCGATTCACTTAATCCTGAAATAATCCGATTCCGACGCGGAAAATTTTCTTTTTTAGGGGCTAAAAAGCCAGGATACTCACTTATGACCAATTGGTTTTTTATCAGTTCCTGATACAGTTTTGAATTGGAACTTGGATAACAATAATCAATACCACTTCCTAAAATGGCAATCGTTTTACCATTAGAATCAATCGCACTTTGATGCACCCAGGCATCAATACCTAAAGCCATACCACTTACAAGAACATAATTATTGGCTACTAATTCTTTACAAAATTTTTGTGCCATCTTTATTCCATAATTACTAGGCTGGCGCATACCGACAATACCAAGGCATTTTTGATTGACCAAATTCAAATTGCCATAATAATATAAAACAAATGGTGGCGCATTAATATACTTTAATGCCTTTGGATAATCATCAGAAACAATAGTAGTAAACTTTGATTTTAAATTCATAAATAATTTTTCTTTTAAAGCTAAATCGACTGTTTCTTTGGTTTTTAAAGCTTGGAAAATTTTATCAAAATCACCACTGTATTTTAATGAAAAATATAATAAAAGTTCTTCCATTCGTATCACCTCTATATTATATCTTCCACAAAAAAGATAATTACTTTAAAAAAGTAAAAAATGTCATTAAAAATTAAATGACATTTGTTTCGACATTACTTTAGCTACCGGTCCAAATGACTTTCGATGAATTGGACATGGCCCATATTTTTCTAAAGCTTCTTTATGCATCTTAGTTACATATCCTTTATGCTTATCAAACCCATACTCAGGATATTGTAACGCATAGTCTTCCATCAACCGATCACGGGTTACCTTAGCTAAAATACTAGCAGCAGCGATTGAAATACTTTTACTGTCTCCTTTAATAATTGCTTCATGATCATCATAATTGATCGGCATTGCATCAGTTAAAGCAAACATCTTATTTTGAAATAACACTTCAATACACTTTTCCATTCCTAAGCGACTGG
Organism: uncultured Thomasclavelia sp.; assembly: GCF_944324745.1. Taxonomy (GTDB): domain Bacteria; phylum Bacillota_I; class Bacilli_A; order Erysipelotrichales; family Coprobacillaceae; genus Thomasclavelia. The sequence continues at coordinate 7,802 of NZ_CALUXO010000083.1, forward strand.
CCTGATATACATTTAAACGATCGACATCTTCGACACTAATAATTTCAATATTATAAAATAGAGCATTTTCAGTAATTAAATCATATAGATACTCCCTTTTTTTAGGCGTCAATTTTTTAGAATCATTAATTTCAGGATTATAATACCTCGGTGGTAAAACCACACCAGCAACAACCAGTTCACCGGCCATCGGACCCCGCCCAGCTTCATCTAAGCCGATAATATACTCATAACCTAAATCATAATATTTTTGTTCAAATTCATAGCGTTCCATCGGGACTCTCCCAAGTTATTTTTCCTAGTTCTCCATTAAAAATATCATTGAAAAAAACATCCATCACCCGATCATAATCAGTATAACCACGAACTGGTTTGATTTTACGAGCTCTAGCAATATCATCAAAAACTTTAGTTACCCAATCTTCATCAAAATCAATCGTGATGCTATAACGTTTAGAAACAACATGATCAAAGTTTTTTTCTAAATATTCAACAGCATAGATAAATAACTCATCTAATGGCAATATATCTTGTTTAATTGAACCAATTAAAGCAATATTACGAGCAATATTAATATCATCAAATTTAGGCCATAATACCCCTGGGGTATCAAATAGCTCAAAATCTTTATCTACCCGAATTATCTGCTGGGCTTTAGTGACCCCTGGTCGATTACCGGTAACTGTCGCTTTCCGCTTTGCCAAACGATTAATAAAAGTTGATTTTCCAACATTAGGAATTCCTAAGACCATGGCTCGCATTGCTCGAGGTTTTAATCCCCGTTTAGCTTCACGTTCCATCTTTTCTTTTAAAATATCTTTACAAGTATTAATTACTAATTGATATTCATTAAACTTTTTCAAATTAACACTGATAGCATATAATCCCTGCTTGCGATAATATGCCAGCCATTGATTAGTTAAATTATCATCGGCCAAGTCTTTTTTAGTCATAACGATCAATCTAGGTTTATTACGACATATATCATCAAACATCGGATTTTTTGAAGCCCGAGGTGCTCTTGCATCTACTAGTTCAATAACTATATCAATTAACTTAATTTTCTCACTTATTTCCCGTCTCGCCTTAGCCATATGACCAGGGAACCATTGAATCTGTTTTGCCACTTATATCACTTCCTTTAATCTATAAAATCCATATCATTAAACGGAAAAACAATCATCCCATTTTTACCAATAATATCATCATATTTAAAAGCCCCTAAAGCTCTTGAATCAGTTGAATGTAACCGATTATCTCCAAGGACAAAAAATTCATCATCACCTAAAGTAACTTCGAAATCATTAGTAAATTGTTCACTTTGATAAGTAACTTTAGCCTCTTCGATATAATCTTGATTCAAAAAAGATTCATCATAATAAATACCATCAATATATAAACGATCATCTTGATAAACAATTGTTTCCCCTGGTAGACCAATAATTCTTTTAACAATATCTTTTTGTAGAGTTTTACAATTTAAAACTACCACATCAAATCGTTCAATCTGATCTTGATTTAAAAATAATGCATTAACAACAGCTAAATCACCATCATGCAACATTGGTGCCATACTTTGACCATCGATCCGCACCGGGATAATAACTCTAGTAAAAATTACAACTGTCAACAATACAATTACCAATATTTGAATCAAAAATTTAAGAAGCATTTTTTTCTTAACCATTAGTCGACCCTCCCTCATACTATTTTATTATACAAAAAAATCAAAAAAAAGAAATGGGTAATCCCATTTCTTATTTTCTAATTTCTTTAATTCTTGCAGCTTTACCTGATAATCCACGTAAGTAATGTAATTTAGCACGACGTACTTTACCAACTTTAGCCACTTCGATATGATCAATAATTGGACTATGAAGAGGGAAAATTCTTTCAACACCAACTTGATATGAAACTTTTCTAACAGTAAATGTTTCAGAGATTCCTTTACCTTTTCTAGCGATACATACACCTTCAAATAACTGAATTCTGTATTTTTCACCTTCTTTAATTTTTACGAATACTTTTAAAGTATCCCCTGGTTTAAAATCAGGAATATCGTTTCTTAATTGTTTTTTTGTAATTTGATCAACTAATTGTAAATTCATCTTTCTTCTCCTTATCAAAATTTAGTCTTCAATGTTCATTCGATTAACCAGCGGAACATTTGCTTCAAACGACTAGTCAATTATAAACTAATCTATTTATTAATGCAATCATTTTCTTTAATTTTTTTCATCATTTCGATACTTTCTTCATCAAACTGATATTCTCCTAATAAATCAGGCCGTTTTAAATATGTTTTTTTCAAAGACTGATACTTTCGCCACTTACGGATATTTTCATGATGTCCACTCAATAAAACTTCAGGGACATCATTACCATCATAACTTGCAGGTCTGGTATATTGTGGATACTCCAATAATCCCTGACTAAAAGAGTCATCTTGATGACTTTCAGCTTTAATTGAGCCATCTAAAAGTCTAATTATGGCATCACTGACAACCATGCTGCCCAGTTCACCACCAGTTAAAACATAGTCACCAATTGAAAGTTCCATGTCCACATAATCACGAATCCGTTCATCAAATCCTTCATAATGACCACAAATAATGATCAAATGCTCTTTATTTGACAGATCAACAGCTACTTTTTGTTTTAAAGTTACTCCTTGTGGGGACATTAAAATAATAAAACTCTTTTCATTGGCAATAGTTTTTAAACATTCAATAATTGGTTCGCAACGCAATACCATACCTTGACCACCACCATAAGGGTAATCATCGACATGCTTATGTTTATCATGAGAAAATTCCCTAAAATCATGCAACTCAACGGTAACCAGTTTTTTTTCAATCGCCCTTTTAATAATTGAAGTTGATAAAAAACCACTAAACATTTCTGGAAACAATGTTAAAATATCAATCTTCATCAATAAATCCTTTAATTAATGAAACAGTAATTTGTTTTTTTGTCAAATCAACATCTTTAATAAAAGCATCAACATATGGAATAGCGACTTTTTTGCCATGATGATCAATATTTAAAATAGCATGAGCCGGATTATCTGATACTGATGTTACCTTTCCAATAACAGCTCCTTGATCACTAATAACCATCATATCAACTAAATCACTATAAAAATACTCATCGTCATCTAATAAACTATCATCTTTTAAGCCATATACAAAGGTCCCTACATATTTTTCAATCAAATTAATATCTTGATGATCTTTAAAAGCAATTAAATAATTACCCTTATGAAGACGACATGAAATGATTTCTAGCTCTAAATCTTGATTTTTAGTTCCAATAATTAAGTTGTTACCTTTTTTAAATCTTTCATCAGCAAAATCACTAACAGAACGAATTTTAACTTCACCTTTTAAGCCATGAGTACCTACAATTTTTCCTACTTTTATTTTATCCATTTTTCCTCCATGAAATAAAAGATGTGCCAGGCACATCTTTTTTAGTCATACGATTCAAACTTAATATCTAGTTTTTTATCAGTCATGCGACCAGCCACTGACATTAATTGTCTAATTGAATTAGCCATAACACCTTTACGCCCAATCAAACGAGCGATATCATTTTTAGATGAATAAACATACAAAACAATTACATTTTCATCCAATGAAGGCATTTGACGAACTTCTAAATGTTCTTTGTCATCAACTAATTCAATGGCGATATCTTTAAGAATCTTAGTATAATCCATGATTATTTACCAGATTTAGAATCAGCGAATTTTTTAATGATTCCTTCTTTAGATAATAAGTTTTTAACAGTATCAGTTGGTTGTGCTCCATTGTTTAACCATTTTAATACTTCTTCTTCTTTGATTGTAACTTTTGCAGGATTGCTGTTAGGATCATAAGTTCCTAATAATTCAATGAAACGACCATCTCTTGGTGATCTTGAATCAGCTGCTACAATTCTATAGAAAGGTGCTTTTTTAGCTCCCATTCTTAATAATCTTAATTTTACTGCCATTTATATTTCCTCCTATTTAATTTGACTTAACTAATTTAGCATAATATAAATATGGTGTCAAGCATTTTTGCTTAACACTATGATTTTTTTAATTGATTTGCCTTTTATTGATTATCTTAGCATTACTTACAGATTATCTTTCCTCCAAAAGTCCCTTCATACATATTAGAAAAATTTCCATAAAAATCGCTTTTTCTATAAATTTGTATTTTTCATGATAATTATATACTTTTAGAAATATCGTTTAAAATACTGGAAATTTCGCCAAGTTTTTGTATAGGAACCTCCAGTATTTTTTGATATCAACTTCATCATTATCATTTTGTGCTAGCTGTATGGCAAATAGAATTTCCACAATAGCTTCCTGCTGAGCTACGCAATCTGTTTAATCTGTCTTTGTTGCTACACATTTTGATTTACCTCTTTCCTTATATGTTATAACTATTAATATAATACTTATAAGCGATAATTCTAAGAATAGTTGAACAAAAAAGATGCCACATATAGGCATCAATATTAATTATTCATCATCATCTTTAGGATTTATTCTGAAAAAAGTATCACCAATTTTCTCATAAGTTACCCCATATCTGCTTATATAATAGTCCCCTGAGACCTTCTTTAGATGTTCAGGACCATCTTCGAATGTATATCCTACTATGTACCCATCAGCTGTGCTACTTTGACTATTATTGCTTTTATTTCCAGAATTCTCTTCATTTCGATCAACAAAGTATGCTACAGCAAATAATACTGCTATAATAAAAGCTACAATTAATACGTATTGTAATCCACTACAATTAACAAAGAAAAATATAGCTCTATATCCTATATATCCACAAACATATTGAGCCAAAACATCAAAAATTCCCTCAATTTTTTCATCCATATAACCCAAATACAGAGAATAGAAAAATATCAATACAAATAATACATTTCCAATATTATAGACGTTTTCATTTAAATGATAATTTGCAGTAGTACAAAAATCTAATACAAATACCCATATCATACTGAAAAGAACATATCTAAATTTAAATGATTTTTGGATTGTAGGATCTTTAACAAAATAATATCTAACAAGCAGATAGATAGCTAATAATGATGTTGCAAAATATAAAATAGAATCAGTCTCAAAAATAGAAAATATATATTTATTCATCTGTTTAATTTCCTGAAATATTATTAATAAATTTAAAAATTGAAATAAAAACAAGTATAAAAGACATTATCATAAGATATCCAGTAATAATATAGTTATTTATTCCAAATAATACAATTAGCAAAAGATTAAACGCTAAAATAGATCATATTTTTAAACCCCCGTATCCTTTCTGTTGTTCAACATTCTTAGCCCATGAATAGATTAAATATGTTATTAATGAAAACAAAATTGTCATTACTATTATAAGTATCAAATTACCACCAAAATCTGTAATAATTGTCCTATTTTCTGGATATAAATAATTTGGTAATAAATCATACAGCAATCCATTAAAGAAAGGAGTTCCAAATGATGATTGTCCAGAAAAAAATTGCTCTATTATTTCTAGCATAATACCATTCCTCCTTGTACAAAACATAAATCACATTCTATCACTTTAATTTTTGATGTCAATTAGTATACATTTTAGTAATATATAATTCATATTTTCCATAGTGAAAAGTTAGATTCCAGTTTATTTTTCTCTTACAATGAAATTTATATTTACACACTTTTGATAAATTTTATATTGACATTAACACTTATCAGGTCATCACTAATAATATTTCAGAAAAAACACTCTATAATTATATCGAACAAGGTGTCTTTAAAGATTTGGTCTTTTGGATATCGATCTAAGAATAAAAGTAAAAAGAAAGATCAGTAAAAAAGACAAGACGGTTTATAAAAAAAGAAGAAACATGAAATATCTTAAAGGCCGTACATATAATGATTTCACTGCATATGCTGATGAAAATCCTGAATTAAGCATTGTGGGGATGGATACTGTCCATAACAACAGTACTACCGAACCATTTATGCAGACCTTCAAATTTTTATCATATTCCTTCATGTTTATTATATATCATGAAGAGAACACACCACAAGCGATGGTTGCCGGTATCGATTTATTGGAAAAGATTATCGGTAAGAAACTCTTTGCCAAAGAAGTTGCTATCCTTAAAACTGACAGAGGAAGTGAATTTGAAAATGCAGAAGCAATAGAGAAGGAAGAAAATGGCACAAGAAGGACCCGTATCTTCTATTGCGACCCTATGGCATCTGGGCAGAAAGGAAGCCTGGAAAACAATCACAAAGAGATCCGATATATTTGTCCTAAAGGAACAGATCTAAGAGAACTGGGATTAAATGATCAGACAAAGGCCAATCTTATAATCTTGCATATCAATTCACAGTCGAAAGAAATACTAAAAGGTAAATCACCATTAGAAATGATGGAATTTATGAATATGGAGCTTTATCAGCGATTCATCGACTATGGGATTGAAAAAATAGCAAAAGACAAGATCGTATTAAAATTATATCTATTAAAATAAAAAACAAAACCAATATCTTCAATAAATAACAAACGTTTAGAAAATGTATGAAAATGGGAAACAGATTGACAAGTAAACAGATCAACGAAGTGGAATTTTGTCTTACAAATAAAAAAAGGCCGATATTGCATACTTTTAGTGTACTCAAAAATAAATCAAATATATATGGAAAATCATCAACCAGTGCACTGTGAACAAGTAAGTTCTACAATAAAAAAAGGAATATTAATCAAAAATGCTTAATATTCCCATGAAAATATCAATTTTGTAGAACAAAATCCTACTAAAATTTTTTTATCTTTTTTTCTTTTTCTTATGACGAACTTTCTTACGATTAGCATTACCGGCAAAAGGACTTTTCTTAGAACGTCCTGGAATCGGCATACCAGTATTAGGATCTAAATTACCTAATTGCTTCATCATTTTCTTTGATTCTTCAAATTGCTTCAATAATCGATTGATATCTGCAATTTCTTTACCGCATCCTTTGGCAATTCTTTGCTTTCTAGATAAAGTAATAATACTAGGATCACGACGTTCTTCTTTTGTCATTGAATAAATGATTGATTCTGTAATCTTTAACCGTCTTTGTGATTCATCATCATCAATTTTAGGCATTTTTGGCATTCCCGGAATCATTTTCATTATTCCTGATAATGGACCTAATTTTTGTAGCTGATGCATCTGATTTAACATATCATCTAAACCAAATTGACCAGTCTGCATTTTTCTAAAAGTCTTCATTGTATCTTTTTCATCATAAACATCTTGAACTTTTTCAACTAAAGATACAACATCTCCCATTCCTAAAATACGATCAGCCATTCGATCAGGATAGAATAAATCGATTGCATCTAACTTTTCACCAGTACCAATGAATTTGATTGGCACATGAGTAATATGTCGAATTGAAATAGCGCCTCCACCACGAGAGTCACCATCTAATTTCGTTAATACTGCCCCCGTAATTCCTAATTGTTCATTAAATGAGCTGGCAACATTAACAATATCTTGACCAGTTAAAGCATCAACAACTAATAAGATTTCATGTGGATGCGCAATTTCTTTAATGTTAGCTAATTCTTGCATCAATGGTTCATCAATATGTAAACGACCAGCAGTATCAATAATAATAACATCATTATTATTTTCTCGCGCAAATCTTAATGCTTCTTCTACAATTGATTCGGCTGATTGACTGGTTCCTTTTTCATAAACCGGAATATTTAATTGCTCTCCTAAAGTTTTTAACTGATCAACTGCAGCTGGACGATAAATATCCCCAGCCACTAATAAAGGATGTTTGCCTTGTTTAGTAGCAACTAAATTAGCAATTTTCCCAGCTGTAGTAGTTTTCCCAGAACCTTGTAGACCAACCATCATAATTATTGTTGGTTTTTTATCAAAATCAATTTCTGAAACTGTAGTTCCCAATAATTCTACTAATTCATCATGAACAATTTTTACAACAACTTGTCCTGGTTTTAAAGAACCTAAGACATCTTGACCTAAAGCTTTTTCTTTAGTCGCTGCAATAAATTCTTTAACAACTTGATAGTTAACATCAGCTTCTAACAACGCTAAACGAATTTCGCTTAGCATATCTTCCATATTTTTTTCCGTTAAACGTCCTTGCCCAGAAAACTTTTTAATAGTCCCCTGCAAACGTTCCGATAGTGAATCAAAAGCCATATATACCCCTTTCTATATCTTCCTTAGCATTTCTAAGTAGTTTTCTAATTCTTTATTTTCATCAGTTATATCATCTTCAATTCTTTGAATCAAGTCAAGTCTTTCTTGATGTTTTTTCATTAATTGGAGTTTTTCTTCATATTTTTCTAAACTTCTTACTGCTTTTTTTAAATTATCATAGACTGCATTTCTACTAACATGCATTATTTCAGCAATTTCAGAAAGCGAATAGTCTTCTTGATAATAATATTGTAAATACAGCTGTTGTTTATTCGTCAACAAATCTCCATAGCAGTCAATTAGTAAATTAACTCGCTGTGTTTTTTCTAAACTAGATTCCATTTTATGCCTCAACTAAATTTTTACATAATCCATAAATATATTGTTCTAGATCAAATTCTTGAAGATCATCAACTTTTTCTCCTAAACCAATGAACTTAACTGGAATATTTAATTGATCTTTAATTGATAAAACAATACCACCTTTAGCTGTTCCATCCATTTTAGTTAAAACTAGTCCCGTTACATCAGTAATTTTGGAAAATTCAATTGCCTGAGAAACACCATTTTGACCAGTTGTCGCATCAATAACTAATAAGGTTTCTTGAGGCCCATCAGGTACTTCACGTTTAATGACCCGGTTCATTTTTTCTAATTCTTTCATTAAATTAACTTTATTTTGTAATCTTCCAGCCGTATCACAAATTAAAACATCGATATTTTTTTCTTTAGCTTGTTTTAAAGCATCAAAAACAACTGCTGAAGGATCACCACCCTCCTTACCTTTGACAATATCTACACCAACTCGATTAGCCCAGACTTCCAGTTGATCGATAGCACCAGCTCTAAAAGTATCCCCAGCGGCTACCATCACTGATTTACCTTCATCTTCTTTGATTCGATGAGCTAATTTACCAATTGTCGTTGTTTTACCAGCACCATTTACACCAACCATTAAGATAACTGTTAATCCATCTTTGGCATAATTGATTTTAGTAGTCATGACGCTATCATTGGCATAAATAACAAACATTTTATCAATGATGATTTCATTAATTTCTTTAGGATCAGTGATATTTTGTAAACGAACTTCATTTTTAATTTCACTAACAATTTTTAATACCATTGAAACCCCAACATCAGACATAATTAAGACATTTTCTAATTCTTCAAAATATTCATCATTGATTTCACGGAAACGGGCGGCTAGTTCATTAATCCGATCAGATAAAGTCGTATTTGAACGGTCCAGACCCGCAACATATTTTTCATTTTGTTTAGCTGATTTACCAACAAATTTTTCTTTTATTTGACTAAAGAAACCCATTTGATACCCTCCTAACTTGTTTCTGATAGATCAATTGCTTCTTCTAATTTTACACTTACTAATTTAGTAACCCCTTTTTGTTGCATGGTTGCTCCATAAAGCAAATCACATTCTTCCATCGTACCTTCACGATGAGTTACAACAATAAACTGTGTCGTTTTAGAAAACTCTCGTAAATATTTAGCGAAACGTTCAACATTGGCAATATCCAATGCTGCTTCAACCTCATCTAAAATACACATCGGCAGTGGTTTTACTCGTAAAATTGCAAACAAACATGATATCGCAATCAACGCCTTTTCACCGCCTGAAAACAGTGAAATATTTTGAACCGCCTTCCCTGGTGGCTGCACATCAATATCAATACCAGTTTCCAAAATATTAGTTGGATCACTATATTTTATTTTGGCCTTACCACCACCAAATAAACTTCTAAACACATGATTAAATTCTACATTGATTTTTTCAAAAGTTTCTGAAAAACGTTTAACCATAATTTCATCCATCTCTTTAATTGCTTCTAGAATCCGATCCTGTGCTTCAATTAAATCGATTCTCTGCTTATTCATTGTCTCATAACGTTCACTGATTGTTTGATATTCTTCTATAGCATCAAGATTAACATTACCTAACCTTCTAATTTGACTGCGCAAATCATAGACATCTTCCTTAGCTTTTTGTAAATCAATTTCTTCTTGATACTGCTCTTTAGCGTATTCATAAGTCATATGATATTCATCATTTAATCTTGATAAATAGCTATTAAGCATTGTTTCCAATTTAGCAGCTTTAACCGTACTTTCGTTTATTTGATCTTGATTTTCACGTTGCTCTTTTCGAATTTGACGTAGTTCAATATCCAATGCTTCATTTTGATTAGCATAAGCCATTCGCATTTCCCGTTTACTTTTAATTTCTTCAGTTAACTGATCACGATAACGAATCGCTTCGTTTAATTGATCAACTAATTTATTTTCAGTTTTACCAGAAGTAAAATCTTCTAGTTCCACACTTTGTTCTGTCAATGATTCATATTCGCTTTTAGCTTTGATTAATTCTTCTTTTTTACTTTGGACAATTACTTCCAATTTAGCATAAGCCATTTGTTTTTGCAGTAAAGTATGGGCTACTTCTTTTATCTCATTATCTAAAGCATTATGTAATTTTCTTTTTTTAGAAAAATCAATTTCCTGTTTTTCTAAATCGATAGAAATTTGTTCCAGCTGGCGTTTTTGCATCAGAGATGATCTTTGTGAATTCATACTTCCTCCTGTCAAAGATCCACCAACATTAACAATATCACCTTGTAATGATACAATTTTATATCGCATAAAAATTGCTTTACTGATGGCATTAGCACTCGTTAAATCCCTAGCAATAACTACATTACCTAACTGATTTAAAATAACATTTTTAATTTTAGGGTCATAACTAATAAATTCATCAGCCGTTCCTAAATATCCATCTAATGTTTGTAGAACTTCCATATGTTCTAAACGAATACTTCTTGGCTTCATTGTTTCTAGTGGTAAAAAAGTGGCCCGACCGGCTTTATTATCCCGTAAAAATTTAATTGTCTGACGAGCAGTTGCATCATCTTTAGTTACTACAAATTCAATAGCACCACCTAAAGCTGATGATAAAGCCATTTCATAACCTTTTTCTGTCGTTATTAATTCCCCTAAAATTCCAATAATATTACGATTGCTTTTAGATAAATTAATAATTGTCTGAATGCTTTGATGATAATTACTTTTTGATTCGATGGCATCCATTAAAATATCTTTTCTAGATTTATTTTTATTAATTGTATTAGATAACTGATTTAATTCGGTTTTTAATTCAGCTAGTCTACTATTACGTACTTCTTGATCTCTTGTAAGTTGTTTCAAATCATTGCCTGTTGTTTCTAACCGGTCAACTCGATCATTATATTCATTAACAATATCACTTAAGATAGCTTTCATATTCGCAATATTTTCTTGAAGATTTTCTTTATTTAAGGTTTCTAGCGCATGCTTTCTTTTTTGATCAATTTCTACTTTAGCCGTTTCTAATTTAGACACATTTGACAGGGCATCCAATAATTTAGATTGCAATGTATTGACTTCTTGATCTAGTTGATACATTTTCTTTTTTATTTCATCATTATTATTTTCCTTTAATAATATATCAGCATCAAAAGCCGCCTGCTGCTCATTTAAATCTTTGATCGTTTGTGTTAATTGATCTAGTGATGCTTTTGCCTGAGATATTTCTTTTACTAAGACATTGACTTCAATTCCGGTCAATTTATCTTTTAATTGTAAATATTGTTCGGCTTTTTCTTTTTGTCGTCTTAAAGGACCAATTTGTTTTTCTAATTCCGCCACAATATCTCCAATTCTTTCTAAATTATCTTTTGTCCGCTCTAATTTTCTAATTGATTCCAATTTTCTTTTTTTATACTTAGAAACTCCAGCCGCATCTTCAAAAATACCACGGCGTTCTTCTGGCTTATTATCAGCAAAAGACGAGATATTACCTTGTGAAATAATCGATAGCGAATCTTTGCCTAATCCCGTATCCATGATTAAATCAACAATATCTTTCAAACGACATTGTTGTTTATTAATCAAATATTCTGATTCGTTATTTTGTCGATATAAACGACGAGTAATTTCAACTTCGTTATAATCATATTTAATATAACGATCGCTATTATCAAACACCAATGTGACTTCAGCTAAATTTTGAGCCCGGCGATCTTCACTTCCAGCAAAGATTACATCACTCATATTAGCTCCACGCAATGATTTAACAGATTGTTCTCCTAAGACCCAGCGCACTGCATCAGAGATATTTGATTTGCCACAACCATTAGGCCCGACAATTCCAGTAATTCCCGGTTGGAATTCAATATTAACTTTGTCAGCAAAAGATTTAAAACCGTGTAATTCAATCCTTTTTAAATACATCTATATCCTCACTCACTATCTTAAAATCACCTTTCCATCTTCAAATGCATCAACAATTGCCAGTGATTCAACTCGATATCCTTGAGCCTCGATTAAATTACGCCCTTCTTGAAATCCTTTTTCAATAACGATTCCCACTCCAGCAACCGTTGCATGAGCCTGATTAATTATATCAATTAATCCTAGTGCTGCTTGTCCATTAGCTAAAAAATCATCGATAATCAAAATATGATCATCTTCATTTAAATATTTTTTAGAAACGATCGCATCATAATCAATTCCTTTAGTAAAAGAATGCACTTTTGATGTATATAAATGAGTACTGGTAGTTTTGGCGGTTCCTTTTTTAGCAAAAACAACAGGAACATCATCGAATTCAAAAGCTGTGGCTAAAGCAATTCCGATTCCTGAGGCTTCAATCGTTAAAATTTTATTTATTTTAGTATCTTTAAAACGTTCTTTAAATTCCTTAGCAATTTGTCGATATAAATGACAATCAATTTGATGGTTTAAAAAACTATCAACTCGTAAAATATCTGGCATAATAACAATACCATCTTCCAAAATTCTCTGTTTTAATAATTCCATACTTAGTCCTTTCTATTTAATGATAACTTATCTTTTAAATCAAAAAATTTACGTTCACTAGGCAATTTGACAATAAATGTTGAACCAACATCAACTTGTGAAATAACATCAATATTTCCATGATGTAAATCAACAATCGACTTAACAATTGACAGGCCTAGTCCATTACCAGCCACTGAACGGGCTTTTTCTTCACGATAAAATCGTTCAAAAATGTGAGAAATAACTTCTTTTGACATACCACGACCAGTATCTTCAATTGATACTTCAACATCTCGTGGTGTTTTTTTGACGCTAACGGTGATCAAACCTCCATTATCAGTATATTTAATAGCATTAGAAATCAAATTAATCCATACTTGTTCCAAACGCTGTTCATCACCATAAACTAAAATATCTTTTCGTGGTGGCTCAAATTGAATTTCAATATCTTTTAAGATTGCCTCATTTTCCTGAGTCGAAATTACTCGTTCTAATTGAGTCACGATTGAATATGTTTCAAAATCCAGTTCCACATCCTCACGTTCTAGCAAGGTTAACTGTAACATATTTTTAGACAATGTTGAAAGTCTTTTTGATTGAAACAAAATAATATCTGCATATTTTTGTCGCTGATCTTTTGGTAAATCCTCTTCCTTTAGGATATTAGCAAAACCCTGAATTGCCGTCAATGGCGTTTGAAATTCGTGCGAAATATCAGAAATAAACTTTTGTCGCATTTCTTCCTGTTTAGCCAGCTGTTGTGCCATTTGATTAAATCCCTGGTTTAACTGTGATATCTCATCATCACCAACATAATTAACTCGCACACTATAATTTCCTTTTGATAATTCTTTAGTTGCTTTAGTTAAGCGAGTAATTGGTTTAACAATGATATCCGCTATCGCTAAAAAGACTAAGTTTCCTGATAAAAAGACACAACCTAAAATCAAAATAGCAGAATTAGCAAAAATTCTTTTTTCATAACTAGTATCTTTTTGAATATAAACATAAATATCACTAGTATCCGTTTCTATCAAACTACCATATGTCTGATAATTATTTTGTTCTCCATACACTCCATCTTTACTGTTATCATAGTAATAATTTTGCATGGTTTCTTTATCTGGTAAAAAAACAGTCGACTTTCCATAAGTCAAATAACCAAGTTCAGGCGAATATAGGGTAACATTTACCTCAGAACTATTAGAATACTTGCTTAAAATTTCATTAATATTTTCACTGCTTACATTATTAACCACACTAGAAACAAAATCACTGGTAGCTGCCAGTTCTGTTTGGGTCATATTATCAATTTGATCATAATTGCTTCTAATGGCAATATAAACCGAAACTGAAAAACTAAATAAAATAGTAATTAAGAATCCACAGATAAGCTTTCCATAAATTGACTTCATCATTCAACTTCAACCTTATAACCAAGTCCTCTAACAGTAACTACTTTAAAACCTGGTAAATGCCCTAAGTTTTCACGAATTCTTTTAATATGTACATCGACAGTACGATCAAAACCGTCATAATCCATTCCCCAGATTTTTTCGATCAACTGTTCTCGACTAAAAATCTGATCAGGATGTTTAGCTAATTCAAAAACCAGTTCGAATTGTTTTAATGGCAAATGAATTGTTTCATCATGATAACGAATTTCATATTTATCTCCATCAAATTCAACATCATTTAATTTAACAATATTAGATGTATTAACACTATAACGTTTCAATACCGCTCTAACTCGAGCCATCAATTCAGTAGGGTCAAATGGCTTAACGACATAATCATCTGCTCCAACTGAAAATCCCCGTAATTTATCTTTGCTTTCACCTTTAGCAGTTAACATGATTACAGGAATATCTTTAAATTCTTTTAAGTTTTCAACTAACTCAAAGCCATCCATCACTGGCATCATAATATCGATAATTCCTAAATCAATATATTCATTTTCAAAAATTTCTAAAGCTTCTTCGCCATTTCCGGCTTCTAAAACTTCAAACCCTTCTTTATTCAAATAAAATTTAATTAATTCTCTTATATCTTTTTCGTCATCTACAACTAAAACTCTTGCTTTCATCTAAACACCTCGATTCATTGTAAGATTATAACATAATTTGAACTTTAAAAAAATAACCATTTACAGTAAATTAATTTTTACTAAAAAAAGCAGTCATGAACCAATGTCATTAAGTTAAGATTTTAATGACAATCGATGGTTATATTGCAAATATGCCCTCTCTTTTTTATAAAATTTTTATCATTTTTAAAAGAAAAATATTGACATTGCAACGATAGTGTGCGG
>NZ_CALUXO010000084.1 GCF_944324745.1 uncultured Thomasclavelia sp.
TAACCGATCGGTCGTAGGTTCGAGTCCTACTTCAAGCGCCATGTGGCCTGTTGGAGAAACGGTTAACTCACATGCCTTTCACGCATGCATTCACGGGTTCGAATCCCGTACAGGTCACCATTTGAAAATTAACCAGAACTTATGTTCTGGTTTTTTAGTTTGTAAAAGAAATGTAAGTTAAACCAATTGCATGATTATTTAATATTCCAGCAATATACGTTAGAATTTGTCGCTGGCTAGTTGTATAAATTTCATAAAAAGAATTAATAAAAAATAAACGATTTGATTCACCAATATAATTTAAGGTCCACTTAATTGATTCAACGAAGTTACCATGAAACTGGGCTTTTTCAATGATAGGATTATAACTCGAAGTATTTTCTTCTTGATATATTCTTTCTAAATAAGAAGCATTATTTTTACAATCTGATGCATAATTGGTCAGTCGAGTTTTAATTTCGTTACTTGGGGCTATGGTTGCAATTAATTCATAGTTGGCAGCTGCATATAGCTGATTGTAGATTAAGTTTTGTAGAACTGTATTATTCATTTTATCACCTGATTTATTATATGCGGTTATTTTTTAAAGATAACTGATATTGGTCGATTGTTAGCTCAAATAAATCGACATCTAGAAAATTACCACGCTTAAAAGCATAATTGTTTAATGTAATTAAGTGTTTAAAATGATTTTTAGTTAGTACTTTTTTACTTGCTAGATTATTGCTGAATACTCTGGCAACAATTATTTTAAGATCGTAGTTTTTAAAAATATTATCGATCATCATTTGTAATGCTTTAGTGGCAATTCCTTTATTCCAATATGGTTGACCGATCCAATAGCCAATTTCCCCGATATGACTATAAATATCTTGACCAAAAGTAAGAGAAATGGCACCGCAAAATTGCTGGTTATAAATGATTGCTAGTTCAATTATTGGTAGATTAGTATTATTAGTTAATTTGAGGCAATTATAAGCATCTTGATATGTGTAAGGGTAAGGAAAAGAGTCGTTTAAATTAGCTTGAATATTAGGGTTATTGGCTAGAATTACTAAGGAATTTAAATCATTGGGCTGATATGATCGTAATTGGATTTTCAAACTTGTTCCTCCTTTATAAAGTAAATTAAACATGCTATACTAGTCTATAATAATTTGTGGAGGTGAAAAATTATGTCATATCAAATTATTAAAATGATTGTTTATGTTATTTCGGTCATGTTATCAATGTGGTCTTTAAGTTGCTTTAATTATGATAATATTATTCATAAAGGTAAAGTTCGTGAATTTTATTTGTTTTTTTTAATTGTTTCACTTTCTTTAGGTTATTTATTAGGTTCTTTTATTTTAGAGTTTGCTACGATTCATTTTTAACATATTAATGATTCTCTTTCATATAATTAGTTGAGGTAATTATATGAAAGAGATCAGTGTTAAATTGGCAATCGTTTTTTTTATTTTAGTAGCATTTTTGTCAATTAAATTTAAGACAGAGTATGATGAATTGGTTTTTAAAGGCCAAGAAGAAAATGAACCGGTTCAAGTAGCAGTAACTATTGATGATAACATTAATTATATTAATCTAGATGATTATTTATTAGGAGTTGTTGCTGGTGAAATGCCGGCAGAATTTGAACTAGAAGCTTTAAAAGCGCAGGTTGTGGCCAGTCGGACTTTTGTTTATAATCGTAGTTTAAGTGTTGATAATACCACGAATTCACAAGTGTATTTGACTAAAGAACAGATGCAAGAAAAATGGGGTGGCAATTATGATCAGTATAGCCAAAAAATTGCTACGGCTATCGCTGAAACTAACAATGAAGTGATGAAATATAATGGTGAATATATTAGTGCATTGTTTTTTTCTTCAAGTAATGGTTATACTGAAAATGTTGATGATTATTTTGAATCGAGTGCCTTACCATATCTTAGAAGTGTTGATAGCCATTGGGATCTATCGGTTGATCCTAATAATAGTCGTCAAAAAAAATTTACCTGGGAGCAATTAAGAGATTTATTTGAATGCGAAACGCTAGATTTTAATATAATTGCTTATAAGGATAGTGGTCGTGTTGCTACTTTAAGTGTTGGTGGTAAAAATTATAGTGGCCGTCAGGTGCGTGAAAAGTTGAATCTAGCCTCTAGTTGTTTTGAAATTGATTATCAAAATGGACAATATGTTTTTACAACATCAGGTAGTGGCCATGGTGTTGGAATGAGCCAATATGGAGCTCAGGGAATGGCGCTAGAAGGAGCTGATTATAAAACGATTTTAAATCATTATTATACTAATATTGAAATTGTAAATAATTAGTATAAACCGATTTTTAGTGGAAACACTACAAATGAGGTGAAATAATGAGATTATTTATAAAACGAAATCGTCGTGTTTTTATTTTTGCTACAGTAGTTGTCTTTTTTCTATTTGGAGTTGGAATTGTACAATTACTAGTAAATCAATATCAGCCCTATAATGATACAGCTGTTGTAAAGGTTGAAGATAATGAGGAAAACACTAGTAATGATGAAACTGACGATCCCCAGGCGCCAGAAGAAAAATTAGCTAAACCAGTAAGTGATGATATTGAAATAGTAAAAAAATTTTATGATGCCAGTTTAAGTGATGATGAACGCGAACAGGCGCTGGTATATTTTGAAGGAGTTTATCGACCAAATTTAGGAATTGACTATGCCAATGATGATAAAGCTTTTGAAGTTATAGCTGCTTGTTCTGGTACAGTGACAAAAAAAGAAAATGATCCATTACTTGGCTGGGTGGTCACTGTTACCAATGAAACTGGGGTAGCAACAACTTATCAATCACTAAGTGAAGTGACTGTGGAAAAAGATGCTGTAATTAAACAAGGAGATAAAATAGGAACTAGTGGAAAAAATGTCTATGAGTCGGAATTAAATAACCATTTACATTTTATTTTAGAGAAAGATAATCAGGCTTTAAACCCTGAAAAGTATTTCGATTTAGAGTTATCAAAAATAGCGTTATAATCAGCCAAATAGTGATAATTAAAAAAATTATCGCTATTTGTTTTTTTGCCTTGTAAATAAAAAAAATCATGGTACAATAGTTAAGAAAAACAAGGAGGACGTATAATGGCATTATCAAAAGAAATTGGTATCGACTTAGGTACAGCAAATATTTTAATTTATGTCAAAGGTGAAG
>NZ_CALUXO010000085.1 GCF_944324745.1 uncultured Thomasclavelia sp.
ATAAAAAATTTTTTTAAATATGGTATGACGAATTGGAACTTTTACAAGCAAGATATGTCTAAAATAATTACAACATTTCAGGCAATGTTTTATTCTACAAAGCAAATAGAATTAACTACAGCAATTGGAAATCTTAGAACATATTTAAATACTGTTAATGAGGATTTATTAACGGATTTATGTAATGATTCAATGATTATTTTAAAGGATAAATTAGCAAGAAAATATGGAATAAACCAAAGACGTAAAATATTTAATCAAAATGATTTATGGAAAAGTCCGTTTGAAGTTTTGAAAGAATACCCAGTCATTTTAAGTACAACTTTTTCATCAAAAAATTCTTTGAATCCTGATATAGTGTATGATTATTTGATTATGGATGAAGCTTCACAGGTGGATATTGCAACCGGGGCACTAGCACTTTCTTGTGCAAAAAATGTTGTAATTGTAGGAGATACAAAGCAATTGCCAAATGTTGTTACTGATGACATAAAAGAAAAGGCACAAAGCATATTAAAAAATTTTAATATTAGTGAAGGATATAAATATACAAATAGCTTTTTACAATCAATTTTAGATGTTATGCCAAATGTTGCACAAATAATGTTAAGGGAGCATTATAGATGTCATCCAAAAATAATTAATTTTTGTAATCAAAAATTTTATCATGGTGAGTTAATTATTATGACAACAGATAAAGGGGAAGATGATGTGTTGTCAGTATTTAAAACGGTAAAAGGAAATCATGAACGAGATCATTATAGTCAACGTCAAATTGACATCATTAAAAATGAAATAATTCCAAAATATTCTTTAAATAATGATGAAACAGGAATTATAACACCGTATAAAAATCAAGTAAAAGGTCTAGGTAAAGAAATCAGTGATATTGATGTAGCGACAGTACATAAATTTCAGGGTAAAGAAAAAGATAATATCATAATATCTACTGTAGATGATGTAATATCTGATTTTGCAGATGATCCTTATTTAATTAATGTTGCTGTATCAAGAGCAAAAAAAAGATTAATCTTAGTTGTAACTGGAAATGAACAATCTAAAGAACGCAATATAACAGATTTAGTGGAATATATTCAATACAATAATTTTGAAGTTGTTGATAGTAAAATATATTCAATATTTGATTATCTTTATAAGCAGTATACAGAAGAAAGAAAAGCATATTTACAAAAACATAAAAAAATCTCTGAGTATGATTCAGAAAATCTAATGCACTCGCTACTTGAAGAAGCCTTAATTGATAATAAATATTCCAGTATGGATGTTGTTTGTCATTTTCCACTAAATATGTTGATAAAAAATCCTAAACTGTTAGATGAAAGAGAGTGTCAATATGCTATGAATCCTGCTACACACATTGATTTTTTGATATACAATACTGTTAGTAAAAAACCGGTACTGGCAATTGAAGTAGATGGATATGATTATCATAAGGAAAATACCGTACAAGCTTCACGTGATTTAATGAAAGATGATATTTTAAAATTATATGAGATACCGTTATTAAGATTAAAGACAAATGGAAGTTGTGAAAAATCAAAAATCATTCAAGAATTAGATAAATACGTTATATAAAGTTGGTATTAAACAAATGTTTATACAATTTAGATGCTGTAGGTAACAGAAGTGAAAAGCTGTTATTTTATTTAGCTGACACTTCTGTTTTTGCATTGTTCTAGAACTTATTATTAAGCATTTATAATACTTAACTTTTGAATCTGTTTAATTTATCTACAATATTTAACTTATCATTCTACATTGTGGAGTGTGGTTACTTTTGACTATGTAATAAAGTAAGGATAATAGAAATATTTGCTAATAATTTTGAAGAATTGATAGAATAAAAATCAATGTGTGTAAAAGAAATTTTAAAATATAGTAAGTTTGTTTGATTAATTTAAAAATGTCAATTAATAACCAAAAGTTAGATAGAGAATTATTTAAAGAGTATCATATGTTTTATTTTTTTATAAACCAATTTTCTTAGCTGTAATTTTTTAATCTATCTAGATCTAATGTTTCATTTTCATGACAGATTAATCTAATCTGACCATTTTCAATTAAATAACATTCACCATAAATTATTTCATGACCATTATCTACTAGTAAATAACTTCCATCAACCAATGCCAGAAATTGATGATCGATACTATCTAGATAGGTGATATCTTCAAATAGTTTTTTGCCATCTAAAATATTATTTTTAGTCATTTGATAATGAGGAAGAATATTCCACTTCGTTAAATTTAATCCGGTAATCCAGCGCTGGAAATTGGGATCAACAGCTTCTCCGGCTTCTTCTGGTTGACAATAGACAATATCAGCACTATTCATGCTCCCAGCACTTATGCCAATAATAATTCCATCAAAGTTTTTTATTTTATCTTTTAAATTAATTTCTTGAAAAAATTTATTTTGCGTTGGGACGTGACCACCACTTAAAAGAATTACATCATAATTTCTCAAATCATCACGTGAAATATTTTTATTTCGATTATCAATAACACTAAATGAAGCGACTGAAAGCTGTTCATTTACAAAAACACTTTTAAAAAAATTAATCATTTCATCGTTACGTTGATAGCTATTAGGATCAGAAGCAATAATGCAACATTTGCTATTACTTTTCCAATTCTTTCTTAATTCATCAATAAAATGATTTTTAGGATCTAAACCATCAACTTTTCTACTATTATCTAATGGTCCAGTAGGACTACTGGTTAAAAATATTGTCATATTAAAATCCTCCTTATGTTTGATAAAATTAAAATCTTAAAAAGATTATAAAAAAAGTAAAATTTAATTGCAATCTAAAAATAAAGCATATTTAATTTATAGTTATTTTTATATCTATGGAAAAAACTATTATTTTAAAGTAACCATTAATTTAAATTCTTACCTTAAAATAATGAAATAACATAACCATCAACAAATAGACTATGTATTTTGTAATGCAATATGTCTTTATTTAATATTTTTTTATTATTGTAAACGAATAAATGTTATAATAATCAAAGATAGAAGATGTATTTTGCATTTTTTTAAGAAATGATACTAATTAATGATAAAAAGTTTTCATTATTTAATACAAAGTGTTTAAAAGTATTTATCAAAGATAGATGAAAGGAGTAAAAAACATGAGCGATAGAGATTATTTGAGACAAAATTTTGTTTTTGGAATCGAAGAACATTTAGAAAATTCACTAGAGCCTAATACTATCAAGATGTATCAAAAAATTCTTGATCATGGTATTGATAAAGAAAGAGCAGTTGAATTACTAGCTTTTCATTTGTAAATATATATTAAAAAGAATTATTTTGACGAAGAGTTTGATCATAAAAAATGGGGAAAATATCTAAATGAACTAACACCCGTCTATCATCTTCCTGGCGAGTATCAATTCGACGTCCAAGAAGAACGTAATAATTTACGTAATATTAAAAGAAATTATGGAAAGATTAAAGATGATGATATTGAAAAGTGGTTCAATGAACTGTATGCAGTTGAATCAAGTTTATTATTTTATAATAAGTTGTATCAAATTAATAGTTATGAAGCTAAAAAGATTATTCACATCGTTATTAATCGTTTATTTGATTTAAAAAATGGCCATACCAGTGATTATACAAGCTATGGCCATGAGGATATATTATCATTGGCTGATGGCTTGGAACAAATCTGTAATCCTTATGTAAATCCTGATTTATACGATTATTTAGCGAAATTTGTTGATTTAGAAAACCAGGCAAACTTTTCTTATATTTTTAAAAATGTGTTCATAGTATTGGCAAGAATATTAGATAGTATTGATTATCATGAAAAAAGGTCAGGTAAAGACGGATATTTTAACTATATTAGTCAGTTTATTATTTTGGAAAAATATATCGATGATGGACCAGGATATTTTTTTAATGATGATACTTTAGAAAAATAATATGATTAGATTAATTGGAAATTTGCTAAAAAATTGAAAGATGAGAATAGAAAATGAAAGTTAAAGAATTGAGAGATTTATTAAAGGATAAAGATATCAAAGATATTAATGATGCTTTTGTTGAAGTTTATAAAGCTTTACCAAAAGCTAAAAAAGAAGAAATAGATCCATATATTACTGGTATTATTAATGGTGAAGGTAAAAAGAAACCAAAACCGGAAGAACTATCATTGCCAGAATTATTTGATCAGATTTCTTTTTTGATCAATAATGCTTATTTAGGAAATTATATTGGACCTAATCGAATAATACCCAAAAGGGATAGATTTAAGTGGCGTTTTCAGGTTAAAAGATACCTTAAAGTATTATTGGCTGTCAGCGCTGAAGATGAAAATTTTGCCACTGCTGTTAATTTTATCGAAGAAATTTATCGAATGTTAGCATATGGCTGTGGTATTTATATTTTTTCAAGCGACGATCCATTTGCATCAGTAGGCATTAGTCAAGTAGATTTATATGAGCAATATGTAAGTCGTCAAATGCAATTAGAAATAAATGAAGAAGTGATTCAAAAGATGGTTAATCATGCTGTTGATTGTTATTTAAGTAGGACATGTTTACATATTGAGCTGTATTCGGTCTTAAATTATTATGTTTGTCAAAATGAATATCGTACGATGATACTTGCCTATGGAAAACAGTTGATTAAATCGCAGCATGAAAAATTATCACAGTTAAAGAAATATGATGATCATCGCTATATTTTAATTAGATCAATTGAGGAAATGAATGATTTGATTTTTATTTTTGAAGATAATTTTACCATAAAAACATTGAGTTATTACTTTAAAAACAGATTTGAAACTAAAGATACTACGTTTGAAAAAGCAATAAAATTAGTAGAATTATTTAAAACCGATAAAGACTGGCTGATAACATATAAATATGGAATTAAACGTAAAATTCAGTTTAGTGATAAACAAAATGCTAAATATCAAAAGCTTTTAAATGAAATAAATTAAGATAAATCTATATATTAAAAATATAAAAGGTGGTGAAATAATGGATTGGGAAGATTTATTTAGAGAAGTAATCTTAGATCGTGGTTATGAATATTATATTGAAGATGCAGTAGAATTACAAAATGTGACTGATGATCATATTGAAGCAATAGTCAGTGGTAGTGAAGAATATGAAGTCGAAATTGATATTTATGATGATAACATAATCGATATGTATTGTTCCTGTCCTTACGCCAAAAAAGGTTACAACTGTAAACATATGGCAGCAGTTTTATACAAATGGCAAGAAAATAAGCAAAATCTACTTAAACAATCTAATTCTAATTATTCATCAAATTCAAATGATAATATGGATAATTTAATCAAAGAAGCTAAGCAAGGAGAAGTAAATGAATTTCTAGGTGATGTTTTAAAAAATGATCCTGATTTATCAATGAAATTTAGAAAATTTATCAATCACTATGATATGAATATCAATGAATATCAAAAAGAAATTGATCAAATCGTTAGATCATATTTAGGACGTGATTATTTTATTTCATATTATCAAGCTAACGATTTTATAAGTACCATGGAAAATTATATCTATCAAGATGTAACTACAATGATTGATAATGGTGATTATTTAAGGGCTTTTGAGTTAACTTGTTATTTATTTTTAAAAGTAGGAAACGTCGATATTGATGATTCTGATGGTGGTACTGGGTCCTTTGCTGATTTATGCTTTGAAACATGGAATCAAATCTTAGATGAAGTTGATGAAAAAATTGAAGAAAAGATGTATAACTGGTTTATCCGCCACTTAAATGGCTCAGTTGTTGATTATATGGAAGATTATCTGGAAAGTATCTTAATGCAACGATTTAAAAGCGAAAAGTTTTTAAAAGATAAATTAAAGTATACCGAAAATAGAATAAATATTTTAAAAAAGCAGCCAGAAGATTGGTATACAGATTATAAAATCGAAAATTGGGTACTAAATCATCTGGATATAATGGACGAATTGCAATATTCTTTAGATGATATATATAATTATTGTCAAAAATATTGGCAATACTCGCGAATTCGTAATTATTATATTTCAATTTGTATCAGTCAAAAAAATTATAATTATGCTATTGAACTTTTAAATCAGTCCTTGCAAATAGATGTTAATAAGCCAAGCTTTATTGTTGAATATCGAACAAAATTAAAGGAATTATATAAACAAACAAATAATGATGAGGCCTATCGTCAACAGTTATGGCAATTGGTTACTAAAGACAAGCCTGGGAATCTAGATAATTTTAATGAGTTAAAATCATTATACTCCAATAAAGAGTGGATTGATATACGAGAAAAAATCTTTGCTGCTCTTGGCAACAGTGATCGTATTGATATTTTGTATGAACAAGAAAAGCTATATGATAAATTGCTGGAATATGTGATAGAAAAACCTGGTTTAAGTTATTTGTTTAAATATGAAAAAGTTTTAAAAGAGCAATATCCACAAGAATTATTACAAAAATATACTACAGAGCTAAACATTGAAGCCAGGTACACTGCCAATCGAAGAACATATCAGGAGTGGGTAAGAATTTTAAAAAGAATGACTAAAATTACAGGTGGTAAAGAAGCAGTACAGAGTATTGTGACTGAATGGAAAATATTGTATAAAAATAGAAGAGCGATGATGGAAGAACTGAATCGATTGTAGGAGATAGAATAATGAAAAGAACAGATGCTAAACAAGCAATGGAAGAATTAACAATGATATTGATGTATTTATCAAGGATCTCGTCCATCAAGGTCAAAAAGTGTTTATATTTCTAAAGAGGGCGAAGAATATGCTAAAAAATGATGGAGAAATATGGAATATCTGATTGGTAAATTATGATCAATAATATTTATCAATGATGATAAATATTTGATATTAGCTTAATTAAAACTAATAGTCGCAAGTTTTTTTAGCTACACAAAAAGTCAGTCCAATCAGACTGGCTTTATTTTTAAGACACTTCACAATAACGTGGGGGGGTCTGACTTATGCTATGTAGAATAACTTGTAGTAAGAGTAACGATATATTCTGTAAAGAATAGAATTGACAGCTGATTTTATTTTGTAGTGACTCCAAACTCACGGTTATTTTATATAGCCAATATTAAAATGTATTACTTAAAATTTATTTACTATAAAGTACCAGATAATGTTTTTATTGGATACAAAGAAATATTGAAATAGATGATATTGCTTAACCTCTAATGAATCGATATTTTTGTTTCAAATAATTTTTCAAATCATGTTTTTGGGCAACATCTTTATTGAAAATAATATATTGTCTTGCCTTAGTCATAACTAAAACGTAATTTTCCGTTTCAATATACTTGTTAAAATCATCATAATAAATTTCTACCTGACCTTCATTGACCTTATTAGTTACTAAAATATAGTCATCATTAAACTGATAATGATAAATGATTTCATCATTGATCTTATTAGCCTCTTTAAATCTGCTTTCAATGATTTCCTTAAATTTATCTTGCTGCTTTGATAAAAATAATTGTAGAAGAATTATCCCAACTATGGCAATTACAATTATAATTAAAGAAGTGGCCAGGTTGTTTTGAAAACAATTAAATATAGCATAAAAGATGATTAATAAAGAACAACCACGAATAATAAAAGTATACGTTTTAGGATATAAAGCTTTGGCAATTTCATCAGAATAGTTAATACTAAAAGTACATGTTATTTCCATTTTTATTTTTCTCCTCTATTAAATTTATTATGTTAGACCGATTTTATTTTTTCATCAACTAATAAAGCTAAAGAAATGCTTTTAATAAATTCTGTGCGGACATCATCAATCAAATTTAAACACCACTTGATTCCACAACCAAAACAAATCTGGGAGCACAAATCATAAAGCTCTTCAGGGTTTGATTGATTATGAATTTGATTATTTTCCTGGGCCTTTTTTATCAAAATACAAACGACTGATTTAACCATGTCAATTTCATTAAAAGTGCCATGATTGTTTTTTAGATTTGTTATAAAAAGCTGAGCATATAACTCTTTGGTAAATACTTGCATCCGATCAATAATTAAATCAAAAACATAAATAATTTGTTGCCAATAGTTATCGGCTGAAGCTATATTAATAACTAAATCATATAATTCATCGTTAATCTGATTAAAAAAATAAGTTAATATATCTTCTTTAGAAGAAATATAACGATAAAAGGTTGTCTTTGTTATATTACAGGCATTACAGATATCATTAATAGTTACATTATCATAGCCTTTTGTTTGAAATAAATTATATGAAGTATTAATTATTTTATTTTTAACATCTTTACTCATTTTATCACCATATCTACTATAACAAATATTCAAACTTCATGCAAAAGATATTGATGTAAACGCTTTTAAGGTGTAAAATGTTACTTGGGTAACATAAAATATTACTTTGTTATAGGAGGAAAAGAAAATGAATTATGAAAAATTATTTACACCAATGAAAATTGGAAAAATGGAAGTCAAAAATCGATTATCTTTTTCACCGATGGGAACCAACTCAGCTTTTACTAATGGTCGAAAAGATGATCAGGAAATTGATTATTTCATTCGTCGAGCTAAAGGTGGCGTTGGAATGATTGTCAATGGCTGTCAGATGCTAAATGAAGCGATTGCTCAAGGATCAATGGAAGGATACTTAGATAGTTATTCAGTTTTACCAGCACTGACAAGTATGGTTGATGGCGTACATCGTTATGGTGCGAGAATTATTTGTCAAATTTCTCCAGGTACTGGTAGAAATGCTTTTCCTGACACTAATGGTAATCCACCAATGTCAGCTTCAGCAATTCCAAGTGCTTTTGACCCTAATGTTATTTGTCACGCATTAACTAAAGAAGAAATAGCTAATATCATGAAAATGACTGAATTTGCAGCTGGGGTAGCCAGAGATGCTGGATATGATGGGATTGAAATCCACGCTCATGCTGGATATTTAATCGATCAGTTTATGTCACCATGCTGGAACCAAAGAACTGATGAATATGGTGGTTCTTTTGAAAACAGAGCTAGATTTCCTCGAGAAATGGTCGCAGCGATTAGAAGAGCTGTAGGACCAGATATGCCAATTATCTTTAGAATTTCATTAGATCATCGTTTTGAAGGAGGACGTACTCTCGATGAATCAATGAAGCTATTAGAAGCATTAGATGATGGTAACATTGATGCTTTTGACATTGATGCTGGAAGTTATGAAACATTAGATTATATTTTCCCACCAGCATATTTAGGAACAGCTTGTATGGATTATGTTTGTAAAGAAGCTAGAAAACATACTGATAAACCACTTTTAAATGCAGGAAATCATGATCCTGAATCTGCTTTAAGATTAATCGAATCAGGTGAAGCTGATTTTGCTTCATTAGGTCGACCACTAATTGCCGATCCTGATTTACCAAAAAAATTAATGAAAGGATTAAGAAAAGAAGTTAGACCATGTATTCGTTGTAATGAATTTTGTATTGGACGGATTTGGAACAATCACACTAAACTTGGTTGTGCGGTTAATACAGAAGCAATGGAAGAAGTTAGATTCCATCTTGAAAAAACTGATGATCCTAAAAATGTCGTTATTGTTGGAGCAGGACCTGCTGGCTTAGAAGCAGCAAGAGTAGCCGCAATTGAAGGACATCATGTTTCAATTTATGATAAAGGTAGCCGTTTAGGTGGTACTATGCGAACAATTGCTACAGCTAAATTTAAAACTAAAATAAAGGAATTAGCTGATTATTTTGAATATCAATTAGAAAAATTAGGCGTTGATATTCATCTAAACACTGAAGTTACAGGAAATGAAGAATTTTTAGAAAGAGCTGACGTAATTTTTGTTGGAACGGGAACTGTACCAATAACACCAAACATTCCAGGAATTGATAATAACAAAGTAATTGATATTATGGCAGCTCATAGTGATGAAAGTCTTGTTAAAGGTGATAACATTGTTATTTGTGGTGGCGGACTTTCTGGATGCGATGCAGCTTTAGAATTTGCCAGCGAAAAAGGAAAGAAAGTTACTGTTGTAGAAATGATGGATGAATGTGCTAAAGATGCGATGTTTATCAATAAAATTTCATTATTTAATCAATTAGCTGAAAACAAAGTAACTTTAATGACTAATACAAAAGTTATTTCAATTGATGATCAAGGTGTTCATGTAGAAACCAAAGATGGTGAAAAGGTTATTGAAGCTGATACAATTATTTCAGCATTTGGTATGAAACCATTAACAGACATTGCTGATATCATTGATAGTAAGTATCATAATAAAACACGTAAGATTGGTGATTTATATAAATTAGGAAAGATTGGTAATGCTATTCGTGAAGGATATTATGCCGCTTCTGCAATTGATTAATAATTTAGCTATGCTTTATAAAGCATAGCTTTTTCTTTTAATTAAATTCGTTATAAAATATCCATCAAATGGAAGATTATGATTAAATGATAAAAAATAAAATACAATTTACATTTCATTAAATGATTTTAATTACAGTATCATTATAGCATATCGCATAAAATAAAGTAAAAAATTTACATTATTTTAACTACGATAAAATTATGGGATATTTTAATTTGTGTATATTATTTTTTATTTTGACTGGTATAAATGAAAGCGCTATACTTGAATTAAAGATAAAAAAGAGGTGAATTAAAGTGCATAAGCTAAAATTAGATTTCGAATTAGAAAATAATATCGTTGATAATAATTTAAATATTGCTTTTGCCAGTTTTTTAAAGCAATCATTGGAGATTTATGATAATGATTTATATCAAAATATGTTTGTACAAAAATGTAAACATATAAAAAAATATTGTTATTGTTTGAAGATGAATCCAGTAAAACGAGAAAATGGAAAAACTTTTTTAGAGGATAATAGATTCATAGTAGAGTTGACTAGTCTGGATTTCAATGAATTAATTATTTTTTATAATATGTTTTTACTTAAACAAAAAGGTCATGAGAGTTTTTCATTAAATCAAAATTCGATGAAGCTAAAAAGAGTCTGGCTACTACCATATAAACCTAAAATTAGTAATCATGTAATTATCAAAATGCAAAGTCCTTTAGTTGTAAGAGATTATACCGATGAAGGTCAACAGTATTTAAGTGTTGAAGACGATAATTTTGAAAATGCTCTTAATAAAAACGTTAATCGGTTTTTAAATGATGTTTCAATAAATGATGAAGTAAATATAAGATTAATCAAAGGCAAAAAAACAGTTATGAGCTTATTCCGTTTTAAAGCTAATGCTTCGTTAGGCTTTTTGGAGATTAAAGGTAGCGAAGAGGCTATCAAAGCTTTATCTTTATCAGGTCTTGGTAGTTATCGTGGTGCCGGGGCCGGTATGTTTAAAATAATTGATTAGAAAGGAGGCTTTGGCGTGGATGATTACATTGAAATTTTAACTGGTGATTTTTTAAAAAATGCGGGAATCGTGGCTTTTATCTATTTATTAAAAGAAGATCATGCGAAAGAAAATGATGATTATATTATTACTGGTAATAAATTACAAGTCAAAAAAGAATATTTAAAAAATGCCAATCTTATAGATTTATATTTTCATTGTATGGTTAAACGATATCAAAATGAAACACCAATACCAAGGATAATCGAGGAAATTGAAATTATTTTAAGAAAATTAGATTTTGATAATATAGACGAAAAAGATATTCAAAATCGACTGGCCTTTATTTCTGATAAATTAAGTGCTGCTAGTTTTAAAACCGGTATTAATAGTATAAAAGATGAAATCGATGATACGGATATTTATTTTACGGCTATTAATAAGAGTTTTAAAAATTCAACGATCAATGAAAACTTAAAACAATCTCTATTAGATTTAAAACACTTTCTAACAACCGATATTGTTTATGAAACACTTTGTTTTAAAAGTATATGTTATAATATTATTAATAAATTTTGGGAAAAAAGTTTTTTATTAAGAAATAATGCTAAAAAGAAGATGAAAGAATGCTATGAAGTGGATTTTATAAGACCACTAATGGATTATTTAGAAGCTGATTCCAGTAAGATGAAAGATCAGTGTATCGATTGTGGTAATGCTATAAATAATAAATTTAGCACTCCGATTTCTTTCATGAATGATTTTGCTGACGATTTGGTCAGAAAAAAATCATCTTTGTTTAATTTTAATATGGATATGAATTTATGTCCTATTTGTACCTTTTTATATTCATTAGTGCCACTTGGTTTTATAAAATATAATCGTGATTATATTTTTGTTAATCAAAATGGTAGTATTGAAGAATTATGTCGAGTAAATGCTTATAACATTGAACATACTAAAGAAAAGTTACAGGAAGATTATCAATTAAAAGATAAATTCCAAAAAATTTATCAAATAATCGAAGGATATGCTTTAAATACTCAAAAGTTGACAAATAATAATATTCAAATAATTACTCGAAGTGTTAAAGATAATGATCAAGTAAAATATGAATTTGATATATTGGATAACTATTTAATTAAAACAGTTACTGAGCCAGTTATTTTAAAAGCATTAGAATATTTTAAAAAGAAAAATGTTGTTAAAATTAATGATCAATATCTTAGTATTTTTAGAGAAGTTTTATACCGTATTTTAAATCGATTGAATATGTATGACTTAATTAATTTATTACTAAGACAAAGTATTGAAACAAGTGAATCAAATTATTTAGCCTATTATATAAAACGAATTGTAGATATTCAATATGTATTAAAAGGAGGAAAAAGTATGTGGGAACTATACCATGCACGAAAAGATGGCTGGAATTTACGAACTAAATTAGAAAATGTAGATGAAAATTATCGTGGCACAATTTATCAACTTACTAATGCTTTAAAAGTTGATGATCGTGATAAATTTGTTGATATAATATTACGAATTTATACTTCAAGAGGGTTACCGATACCATTTTCAATTTCAAGAGTATTAGAATCAGATTATGGAATAGAAATTGGTTATCAGTTTTTAACTGGATTAAAAGGGGCTTACGAAGGTTTTGAAGAAAAGGAGAAAAAAGATGATGAATAGAAATGGATTAACAATGACAATAATTTTTCAGGCGGAAAGTGCCAATTTTGGTGAAGGAATTGGAAATCTAACAGTCTTAAAAAAATATTCAAGAGGTGATAGAAATCAGTACACATACATCTCTAGACAAGCATTAAGATATAATATTATTCAACAATTAGGGTATGATAATACTCCGATATCTAATGAATCAGGTGTTGTACAATTTGCAGCTGATGCATCAATTGATAAATATCCTGAAGTTGACCTTTTTGGATATATGAAAACAGTATCAAAGAAAGATAATAATGCTGGTAAATCATCTACTAGATCAGCAGTTGTACGTTTAAGCAATGCTGTTTCTTTAGAACCATTTAATTCAGATTTGGATTTTTTAACAAATATGGGACTTGCTAAACGTGAAGGATACGATAATGCAATTGCTCAAAGTGAAATTCATCGTTCTTTATATGCATATACTATCACTATTGATTTAGATCGAATTGGTGAAGATGGAGACATATCGTTACCTAATGATGAAAAAATCAATCGTGTCGAAGCTTTGTTAAAAACAATTATGTTTTTATATCGTGATATTAAAGGTAGAAGAGAAAATTTATCACCATTATTTGTAATTGGAGGAGTATTTAATCGAAAAAATCCATTTTTCTCAAATGCAATCAATGTAAAAAATGGTATACTTAATATTAGTTCAATTAAATCTGTTTTAGATATGATGCAAGAAGAAAGAGAATTTGTAAAAGTTGGATTAGCTAATGGTATTTTTAATAATGAAAGTGAAATCATTAGTGAATTAGATGCCAAAGGTGTTGGTGAAGTATTCAATGAAATAATTGAAGATATGAAAAAAGCGTATGAATAGAGCAATACGAATTATTTGTAAACAGGAATTAGTAAATTACAAAAAGCCAACATCATTACTAATAAAAGAAACGTATCCTTTACCACCATATTCTACTGTAATTGGTATGATTCATAAAGCCTGTGATTTTCAAGAATATCATGATATGCAAATTAGTATCCAAGGTAATATTGGAGCACATATATCTGATATGTATACTAGATACGCATTTAATCAAAATACTAAATACGAAAATGCTAGACATAACATTTGGTTTGATTATGAAAATCAGAAGTATGGAATTGTTAAAGGAATAGCACATACTGAATTAATTAGTCAAGTAGAACTAGTTATTCATATTTTACCTTCAGATGATGATTTCAACTTAATATATGAGGGTTTGAAGAATCCAAAATATTATTTGTCATTAGGACGTCATGAAGATTTATTAGATATTCAAAAAGTAGAAATAGTTGATTTAAAATACGTTGATGATTTTATTAAGATGAAATGTGAGCAGTATATTCCTTTAAAATACTTGAATGAATTTGCTTTTGGAAACAAATTGAATACTACACAATATAATTTACCAAAAAAATATATTATTAAAAAAAATGGAAAACGTATTTGGCAAGAAAAAGTAGCTGTAAAATTTATAACTGATTCAAATATTTCTGGTGAAGAAAAACCAATTTTATGTGATAATGACAATTATACAATATTTTTTGCATAGACTTCAGCCAAAGCTGAAGTCTATTTTCTTAATTAGGAGGCCATTATGGATAAAAAATATGATAGTTATTATGCCAAATCTATAAATGAAAATATATCTATTAAAGAACACACACAAATGGTATTAGACTCATATCATGAATTATTAAAGCTAAAAAATAAATATTTTAATGATGAATTAAATAAAATAATTGAAACGTCTATAAAATACCACGACATTGGAAAGGTAAATGATATTTTTCAAGAAAAAATGCGAAGACATTATAATAATGATGATGAAATTCCACATGGTTATTTAAGTGCACTAACAATTAGGTTGAAGGATTTAGATCCCTCTATAAAAGAATTTAAACACTTTAAAACTATAATAAATGCAGTATATTACCATCATCGCCGTAATATTTATAATGAAAAAGAAATTGAAGATTTTGCTAAGAATCATTTTGAAAAACAGCTTGAATATTATTTAGGAAATCGTTATCAAGGTGTTAGATATGATAACTTAAATCGCATTTATACTAGGGACTTATCTAGTCCGATTACTAAATTAGAAGAATGGATAGAATTTGTGACGGTTAAAGGAATATTAAACCGTTGTGATTGGTCTGCTAGTGGTAATTTAGCCATTGAAATTGAACCAGAACAGTCACTAAAGGAAAATATCCTGAAACGTTTTAATCCCAATGATATTCAAAAATTTATGTTAGATAATAGTAATGAAAATATAGCTATTATTGCAAGTACAGGAGCTGGTAAAACAGAAGCAGCCTTATTATGGCTTAATGATGAAAAGGGATTTTTTACCCTACCAATGAAAGTTTCTGCTAACGCCATTTATCAAAGAATCAAAGAGCATTATTTATTACCAGTTAATAATCAGGAAAAAGTTGCTATATTACATGGAGATTGTTATAAACTATATGATAAAAATGGTGATAATGATTTATCTAATTATCATAATGCTAGAAATTTAGCCTATCCACTAACTGTTTGTACAATTGATCAAATATTTAAATTTGCTTATAAAGCTTTAGGTACTGAACATTTATTAGCTACTTTAAAATATAGCAAAGTAATTATTGATGAGCTGCAAGCTTATTCACCAGATATGCTTGCTACAATCATTACAGCATTAAAGTATATTCATAAAATTGGTGGAAAATTTGCTATTATTACAGCTACATTGCCACAGTTTATTTTAGATGAATTATCAACGTGTAATATTAAATATAAAAGATTTATTGGTGATATTGATAACCGGCATAAGATAATGATTCATGAAGAAGATATCTTAAATGATTTGAATAATATTCTTAATGATGCTAAAACCAAAAAAGTACTTGTTATATGCAATACAGTTAACTCAGCACAAAAAATATATACTAAGCTTTTAGATTTTGATAATGATATAGAAATTCATTTATTGCATAGTAGATATACTAAAAAGCATCGCCAAATACTTGAAAATGATGTAATAGAATTTTCAAGAAGTAATCGTACTGGAATCTGTATTTCGACTCAAATTGTAGAAGCAAGTCTAGATATTGACTTTGATATTTTGTATACTTATCTTTCATCAATTGACAGTCTTATTCAACGTATGGGAAGAGTTTATCGAAAAAGAGTGAATACTAAGCAAATAAATAATGTTCATATTTATACTTTTAAAGATGGAATAGGTTGTGTATATGATAAAACTATTTATGAAAGGTCATTAGATGTTTTAAAAGATTATCATAATAAGATGTTTTTAGAAGCGGAAAAAATTAGTTGTATGGATATAGTTTATGATCGAAAAGAATTAGAAAAAACAAAATATATGAAAGTATATAATGAGAAAATTCAGTATTTAAACAACCTTGTAGCATTACAGGTTGAAAAAAATGAAGTGGATAGTAAATTTAGAAATATTAATGGCATCCATATATTGCCAGAACGTTTTTATAATTTAAAAGAAGTTCAGGGTTTAATTGAATGTCTTATTAATGATGAAAATAAAACGATAAGAAAATATGAATTATTGAATAATGTCTTGGAATATTGTATCCCATATACAGTTTATAAACCTTTGCATAGTAATGGCTATATTGATGTAAAAAGTTGTATTAAGGGAGAAGCAATCCATCGAGCACGATGTAAGTATGATTTTGATGATAAGACACATAAAGGCATTGGCTTAGTTATTAATGAAATTGATGATAATGAATTAAATGAACAATATATTTAAAAGCAGGTGAGGATAATGAAACAAATAACCGGAACTATGTATGCTTATAGTTATTTATGTTGGCGAAAGTTATGGCTTTTTACTAAAGATATTGTGATGGAACAAGAAAATGAAAATGTAATAATTGGAAAACTAATTGATCAGGAAAGTTATCGTCGAGAAAAGAAACACTTGTATTTAGACGATATTGTTTGTATAGATATTGTCAAAGATAATGTTATCTGTGAAATAAAGAAAAGCTCATCACAACGTGAAATGGCGGTTCAACAACTAAAATACTATTTGTATTTATTAAATAAAAAAGGTATAAAAGTTACTGGAGAGTTACTAGTACCTAAAGAAAATCATAAAGAAATAATAGCGCTAGATGAAAAAGATATAACTAATATTGAAAAATAATTACAGAAAATCAAAACTATTTGTAGCGAAGTTACACCACCAGAAATTATTAACAATAAAATATGCAAAAAATGTGCATATTTTGAATTGTGTTATATATAGATTATGGAACAATCATATTATATTTTTTCAAGTGGAGAACTTCGTAGAAAAGACGATTCATTAGTTCTGATAAATGAAAAAGGCAAAAAAGATATTCCAATAGAGCGAGTATATGATTTATACATATTTGGTACTGTAAGTGTTAATTCAGTTTTATTATCATTTTTAGCTAAAAAAGGAATTTGCGTACATTTTTATAACTATTATGATTTTTATATAGGGTCATTTTATCCTAAAGAGACATTAGTATCAGGTAGTTTATTAGTAAAACAAGTAGAAAAATATCAAGAATACGAATCAAGACTCTTGATAGCTCAACAAATTATAGAAGCGGCATCATATAATATTTTGAGAAATTTAAAATATTATAATTCTAGAGATAAAGATTTGAATCAATATATTGCGCAGATAAAGGAGTTTAGAAAAGAAATATATAGGACTAGAAATATTTCATCATTAATGGGTGTAGAGGGAAATATTCGTAAAGTCTATTATGATTCATGGAAAAGAATAATAGATCAAAATATTGATTTTGAAAAAAGAGTAAAAAGACCACCAGACAATATGGTAAACACATTAATTTCATTCATGAATTCAGTTATTTATACAAAAACACTATCTGAAATATACAAAACTCAATTAAATCCAACGATTAGTTATTTACATGAACCTTCAGATAAACGCTTTTCATTATGTTTGGATTTATCAGAAGTATTTAAACCATTGCTTGTTGATAGAACGATATTTTCTTTGTTAAATAAAAATATGATAACTGAAGATGATTTCTATATGGATGATGGAAATTATTATCGTATGAAAGATCGAACAATGCAAGTAGTAGTAAAAGCATTAGAAGATACATTATCCAGATCTATTAAACATAAAGATTTGAATAGAAATGTATCATACAAACATTTGATAAGACTAGAAGCTTATAAATTGATAAAGCATATTCTAGATGAGAAAGTTTATCAAGGATTTAAAATTTGGTGGTAATTAATTTTAGAAGGGAAATAATTATGTATCTGATTTTAATTTATGATATAAAGCAAGAAAAAAATTATGAAAGAAGACAAAGAATGGTTTTTAAAACATGCAAAAAATATTTGAAACATATTCAAAAATCAGTGTTTGAAGGTGAGTTGGATAAATCTCAATATATAAAGTTAAGTATTGAACTAAAAAAATACTTGAATCAAAATTTAGATTCTTGTATCATATTTTCTGGAAGAAATGATATATGGATGAAAAAGGAATTTATCACAAAACCAATTGAAGAAGATGATCAATTTATCTAATTATTTCAGTCGACCATCATTATGTAAAAAATATAGGGTATCGACTGAGTTAATTTAAAAATAGAACAAAAACATTTTCTTTTATTCCTAATTTCCTACTAAACATATCACCTCAAGTAGCAATCATATAGGAGTTCAATGCATAAAACCTTTATGTGCACGGGTTATTAATCTAATCATTATATGAAATGTAAATAGATTAACAGGAGCAATAGCACGAGGAGCTGTATTCGTTATTAATCTAATCATTATATGAAATGTAAATGTATTATTGGCGAAAAACCCTCTGGAACTGGCGATTTCTGTTATTAATCTAATCATTATATGAAATGTAAATTACTAAATTGAATCGGTAGAGTAGGAGTTTGGTTATAGTTATTAATCTAATCATTATATGAAATGTAAATCACTCTAGTTATGTTGTCCCTGAAACTGGTGAGATTGTTATTAATCTAATCATTATATGAAATGTAAATGATGAAAGAAAAACTAAAAAGCATATTTGATTTTGTGTTATTAATCTAATCATTATATGAAATGTAAATAGTCAATCGATTAGGAACAAAGAAATAATAAAAATCGTTATTAATCTAATCATTATATGAAATGTAAATTCAATATCGGCTTTTTTACGATTGACGCCATATAAACGTTATTAATCTAATCATTATATGAAATGTAAATAAGGTGTAACTTTAAAAGGTTTAACTATCAAAGACAGTTATTAATCTAATCATTATATGAAATGTAAATAACAATGTTAGTGATACTATATATCCTAATAATTTAGTTATTAATCTAATCATTATATGAAATGTAAATTTTTTTAAGGTATTTCTTAATTAATACTTCTTGTGTAGTTATTAATCTAATCATTATATGAAATGTAAATTGTTGATAAGAGTGTTTGTATCTAGCAGCAACAAGGCGTTATTAATCTAATCATTATATGAAATGTAAATTAAAGGGTATAGAATAGCGTGTGCGGCTATGTATGCGTTATTAATCTAATCATTATATGAAATGTAAATGTTCTTGTTGCGACCGGTGGCGGTGCTGCTGGAGCTGTTATTAATCTAATCATTATATGAAATGTAAATAGAGCAGTTGAATCTGTAGTACTTGACTGTTGGACAGTTATTAATCTAATCATTATATGAAATGTAAATTTGCGACTTCTATACTTCTAAATCTCTTTGTAAATTGTTATTAATCTAATCATTATATGAAATGTAAATTTATTCATCGTCAACTCCTTCAACTTCCACGTCACCGTTATTAATCTAATCATTATATGAAATGTAAATGTGGCAGGTAATTTGCTACCAACTTTATTCACAACTATTATTAATCTAATCATTATATGAAATATTTTTATTCAAATCGTCGTAATTATATATTTTCAACAAATAGTTATGACGTATATGTGATTATTTTTTTGCGATTTATTGAATTTTGCTTGTTTCATATGCTATAATTTTTATGTGATTTAATACATTTATATTTGACTGGTCAAAAGATGACTAATCGGAGAGGTATAGTATATGCTAGATAAGCTTACAAAAATATTATTTTTTATTCAAAGATGTTTGTATTTTGTATTAAACAAAATCATAAGAAACATCTTTTTTATTTTGTTGTGTATTTTAGTTAACGTTTCAGTGCAAAATAAGAGAGGTTTTATGATATGAAAAACGGTTTGATAAAACAATGGGTAAAATCATTAATCAATGCAGGGATAGTTATATGTTTAATGACAGCATGTTCTTTTATTATGATTAGATGGGTTAATAACTATGAAGAAGAAAAAGCTTATGAAAAACTTTATAGTGAAGCAAAACAATGGGAAAATACTATTGAAAGATACATCAAATGGGATCATGAAACATTAGAAATAATTGCAATAATGATTAGTGAATATGATGATTTTCAATCATCTGAGCTATGGGATATCTTAGATTCTTATAATATGGTCGGTTTAATGTCATCGTTAGAGATATTGATGCCAGATGATTCTGTAATTAAAAGTGGTGGTGAAAGAATTTATGATGATGGACAAAGTTTTGCTAGCGAATCTGAAAAAGGGAATCATATAACAGATCGTTTAGAATCGCCAGAGAAAAAAGGCGTTTATATTGTTCGACACTATGTTCCAATTCAAAAAAACGGAATTACGGTTGCAATGTTATATGGAATAGTTGATTTAAATAATTTAATTGAAAAAAGTGAGGCTAAACCATATGATGGAAAAGCTTCGTTATGTATAGTAGATGGCAATACTGGAGATTATTTAGTTGATCCCTGGCACGATACATTGGGTAATATTTGGGAACTTGGTGAGCGTGAATTAAAGGAAGGATATACAACCGAGGATTTTGTTGCTGGTATTACTAATGGCAATAGGGGCTATGTTGTTTTCATTTCACAAACTACTGGAGAATATTTATACTTATATTGTACCCCAATGACAATTAATGAATGGCGATTAATAATCCATGTGCCAGAAGAAGTTGTCTTTCAAGATGCTAAGGCAATTCAAAAATCATTGTATTTATTTTTACTCTTTGAAATTATTTGTTTGGTTTTATATTTCATTTGGATTTGTTTGCAGGGAATTCATTCTTATCGTAAACTTCGAGCAAGGGGTGAACAAGATCTTTT
This sequence comes from uncultured Thomasclavelia sp., assembly GCF_944324745.1. Classification (GTDB taxonomy): domain Bacteria; phylum Bacillota_I; class Bacilli_A; order Erysipelotrichales; family Coprobacillaceae; genus Thomasclavelia. The sequence goes on from NZ_CALUXO010000085.1 coordinate 21,334, forward strand.
ATTAGGTATTTATAATAGAAACCGTTATGAAATTGATATTAAACAAATAAATCAGGATTTTAAAAATTATTTTGCTTGTATTTATATTGATGTAAATGGATTGCATGAATTAAATAATCAAAGTGGTCATGAGGCAGGTGACCAGATGTTAAAAAGAGTGGCGACTGAATTGAAAATATTGTTTGGAAACAAACATACTTATCGTATTGGTGGCGATGAATTTATAGTTTTTATTACTGATGTTGATGAAGCTCAAGTAGCTAAAAAATGTAATATGCTTGAAGAAAATTTAAAAAAAGAAAATATTTATGTATCTATTGGTTTTAAATGGGTAGAGAAATTAACATCAATAAATAAAATAATTAAAGAGGCAGAACAAAAGATGTATGAAGCAAAAAAGAAATTTTATCAACAAGATCAGTTTGATCGACGCCGAAATAATTTTAATGATTAATATTGTAAAATAAGTTTTTAATAGTTATCTTAAATATTAAAAAGGTAGTAATTAATAGTTACTTTAATGAATAATTTTTAACTTTACTACCTTTTTATTAATCTTATTTCATCTCAAATAAATTATTTGTTCATTCCCTTTTTTATCATTTTTTGACTAGTTATAAAAGCAATAACCATAATTAAAAATGAGATATCAAAAGGACTACTTAAAGTCATTAAGACTACAAATATTGAAATAATAACACCAATCAATTGAATTGAAAATGCTTGTATTTTTAATTGATAACGTTTAATAATTTTATACTGTCTGATAAATTGATAAATCGTAATATAAAATGCAAAAACAGCAACTAAAAAATCAATTGAAATATGAATTAAATAATGATCTGTTAAAAACTCTTTGAGAAACATTAAAACTATGTAACCACACATGGTAATCCATAATCCAGAAATTGTATAGCGCTGAGTGTCGCTATTTTTCATTTCTTTGATTTTATCTTTAAACTTTATACGTTTTTCTATCTGTTGAACATATGCTTTAATCGATTGATGCGAAAACTTCGAAATATCATTGACATCATTTTGGTGCTTTATCAGCTGATTCAATACTTCTGTTAAAATAATATTGGCTTTTAAAGACTGACTTTGATGTTTAAAAACATAAGTTTCTATTTTTTGATATAAATCAAAATATTGTTCATTTAATGATTTAGTTAAAGCAACATTATCATCATATAAGTCATATTTATTCTTATTTTTTTTCATTATTGAACCTTTAAAATCTTATGACTTACTTCACTAATATGACTATTAAAGAATGTTTTCATTAATTGAATCATATAATAAGTATCTTTGACACCAGCAGTTTCATAAGTTGAATGCATAGCAAGTTGTGGTAAGCCAATATCAACACTATTCATTGAAACTTGTGACATCGCAATATTTCCTAGAGTACTTCCACCTAGTTCATCAGAACGATTAGCAAAGAACTGTAATGGAACATTTGCTTTTTGGCATAAGTCACGTAAAATAGCAATGCTGACACCATCACTAGTATATTTTTGTCCCGCATGTGATTTAACAACTACACCTTCATTCATGTAAACACAATTGGCAACATCAGTTTTACCAGGATGATTTGGATGAACAGCATGAGCGTTATCAGCACTTAACATAAAGCTGCAAGCTAAAGCCCGATAATAGTCTTCTTCACTTTTTCCAAGAGCATTGTTGATTCGTTTTAAAACATCATATAAGAAAGTAGATCCAGCTCCTTGTTTTGATTGAGAACCAACTTCCTCATTATCAAAGCAAGCTAAAACATTAACTGATTCATCGTTAGAACCACCTAAAAATCCTTTTAGAGAAGTAAAACCACATTGTAAATCATCTAAGTGAGGTGATGAGATAAATTCTTCATTTGCTCCCCAGATAGAAGGTGAAGTACGGTTATATAAATATAAATCACTGCCATAAATATCATTAACGTCAACATTTAATTCTTTAGCAATTAGTTTTTTAAAATCACCAGGTTTTGTATCACTACCACCAAAAAGCGGTAACATATCAACTTGTTTATTATATGCGTAGCCATCGTTTACTGCTCGATTCATGTGAATAGCCAAATTAGGAATTAAGACCAAATCGCGATCAATATTTAATAATTTAGTTACTATTTGATTTCCTTCTTTAACTAAGACTCTACCAGCAATAGATAGAGGACGATCAAACCATGTAGCACAAAGCATACCACCGTATCCTTCAGTATTTAATTGGGTATATTTTCCTTTTACTTCAATTTCAGCATTTTCTTTAATTTTGAAAGTCGGATAATCAGTATGTGATGCTGCTACATTAAATCCATAGTTATCTAAATTAGTACCAATATTGAAAGCAATAATACTTGAGTTGTTTCTAGTTACAAAATATTTACCGCCAGGGACAAGTTTCCAATGTTGGCTTTCTAATACCTCATTATATCCATTTTCTAATAATTGTTTTCTAATATTTTCTACTGCATGAAAGGCTGTTGGGCTTTTTTGTAGAAAATCTAATAATTCTTGAGAAATTTCTTTATCCATATAAAAACCTCCTACTTGGATAAGTATAACATATCCTTTTGGAATACCAAAAGGATATGTTTTTTATTCAGTTACTTTTTCACGTTTTTTAATTGCTGGCATAATTAATCCAAGTGCAGTTAAAACAATTGGTGTAATTACATTTAAAATCATTGTAAAAGTATCAGTTGAATACATACCCATTAAACAGCAAGCTGCAGTTACGATAAAACACCACCAACCAAAAATTTTAGCAATGGCCTGATTTTTGACAAAGCGATATTCAGCAGGGAATTTATCAAGCGCTCGACGAAGTGCTATGTAAGCTACAAATACCCACAAATATCTAAGTGGCATACAGACAGAGTTTAATTTGTTTAATTGAGCTAAAACAGCTGCTGCTCCAGGAACAACTGATTGAATTAAAATAATAGCCCCAGATAAAATACCAACCATCTTAATACCATTGATATAGGCACCATATTTATTTTTCTTCAATAATTTGGTTGGAATGAAAGTACGAGCATCTTCATTATCTAATAACATTCTTAAAGGGGCATCAATACTTAATACTAAAGTTGAGAATTGTCCAATCATATTACATAATGCATAAATTATTAACAAAGCATCACCAACATGATAATACTCACCTAAAGATTGGAAAGCCCAATAAGCACCGTTAGAAACATAAGAATTGAATGATTCTTCTGTTGCATTGATAACAGTTGGATCAAACATCATTCCCATTGCAATTGTTCCTAAAATAGCACATACAACAACCATGATAGCTAAAGTAATCATTCCTTTAGGGAAACCTTTTGATGGATTTTCAACTTTATTAACATATGGAGATATTTTTTCACAACCTCCAACTGCAAAGACTAAAATTGAAAGGGATGTAAAGTAATTTACATTAAATTGGGGTATAATTTTATCCCAGCTAAAATCTAAAGAAACAAAGCCACCGTTAGGATTGATAACTGGTGCTGCAAACATCATTAGAATATATAAAATTGACATGACGAACATACTTGTACCAGCAATTGTAGCTAGTTTCTTTAATGGATTTAAACCACGACTGGCAACCCAACAAAAGAAAATAAAGACAACTAGTGTAGCTAATTGAATCCATAAAGTAGGGAAAGTATCATAAGTTTCAGCGTTTCTAAAAATAGCCCAACTTAATGCTTTTAAACCACCACTACCTTTACTTGCAATGTAAGTAATATGACATGCCCAATAAGTCCATCCAGCATAGTATGCTAGTTTTGGACCCATTGTTTCATGAATCCAGGAACTGACACCACCACCAGAATTTTTAAAAGCTGATCCCAATTCTCCAACCATAAGAGCGTATGGAACAAAATATAGGGCAAACATCAAGATCCAGCTAAAAATTACTTGAATTCCATTGAAATAAACAAAGCCATTAACAACATTTCCAAAACCCCAGACAGTAGAAAATGCCATAAAGGCTAAGTTATACCATGTAATCTTTTTAGATTTTTCCATATTTTTCCTCCTTTTTTCAATAAATCAAGTATTAAAATTGTTCTAATGTTTAAACATCAATACAATTTAACTAGTTCATTATAACACTAAACATCTAGAAGTGTAAAATTTTTAATATGTTTTATTATGGAAACGTTTAGATTACTATGTTGTTTTGTTTTAAAAACCCATATTTTACTTCTATAGTTGCCTAATACTAAAGCAAAAATTTCAAGAAATAGTTTTTAAACAATTATAAAAAATATTGTCGTGAACTATTTTATGCAATATAATGATAATATCAGTTTAATGCAAAGAAAATTTTCAAAATAAGCAATATTAAAATAAAAAAGTAGATACGGGGAAATCATTATGGAATACAAAGATTACATTAATAGTGTTATAAGTTTACTTGATGACATGGATGAATACGACAAAACGGTTTGGATTTATGAATATGCTAGAAGACAAAATAAAGAAAATCGTAAAGCTTTTTTAGATTCTTTAACACCGCCAATAAAGAAAGTAATTAATTTTGATGAAAATGAATTTCATGAATTTATTGAAGATGTAAAAAATCAGGCGCTATTTATTGAAACTAGAGAAGAAGAGTACTATGATGAAAGTATTCATAATGTAGAAACAAAAACAATTTATTTGCAAAATTGTGAACTATTGACTAGGTTGAACTACTATATAAATATTGGAATTGATTTAATTGCTAATGAGGACAATGAAATTGGGTTCGATGTTTTAGATCAAATATCACAATTAGTAATTACAACTAATAATGAATATGGTTATATTGAAGAACTTTCATTAAGAGATCTATTTGGTCGCAATTTAATTAAAACATCCAGATATAATTATTACCTTAATTTATTGTATGCAGCATTTACTCTACATAAAAGTATTACCGAGATTTATTTAATTTTTAAACAATACGATCATCATGATATTCTTTTTAGCGATTTATTAGCATTTGGAAAACATGAACTTAATTTTGATCATCAATTTTATCAAGAATGGATCGACTTTCTTGAAAATGAACCAGGTAATTTATCAGCATATTTAATTAAAGATGCTTGTTATTTGGATGGTGGTATTATTAAATTGTTGGCCACTATTGATACAATTGGAGAAATTCATCCATTACTTTATCAAGAAGCTCTCAGTTATTATTTAAACCGAAATGATTATCAACAAATGGTCCAAATTGGATTACAGGCTTTAAAACGAATTCCTGAACAATTCAAGATTCGTGCTAAAATTGCTGCAAGTATCAAACCTTATTATGATAATACATGTTATTTAAATGAAGTTATCTTTTTATCAGAACCAACTCCATATAATTGTTTAAAATTATATAATGAAAATGTGGATTTTGATTATATAATTGAAACTTTTAAACAAATTAACTATCAAAATGATATCAGTTTAGTTTTAAATGATGATGAATATGCTATTTGTCATATAGATGATAAACAACGGCTTCTATTAGAATTTTTATTAGGAAATATTGAAAAAGCAATTCAGTTATATGATGAATCTAGAGGGTATCCACATTTAAGAGATACAGTGATTTTATTAGTTTTAATGCTTTTAAAATCAGATGATTATAAATATGTAGCTAATAGAGATATAATGAATGATATTAAAAAACTTTTAAATATTCCTGAAGATAAGAATAATAGTTTTCAAATGTACTTTAAACTATGGAAACAATCATTAGTTATTTCACCTATACAAAAAGAAAAATTATTAAACTGGATCATTAAAGTTGTAACAACTATTGTTGAAAGAAAGTTAGAAAATAATGCGCTTGAAACTTATAAACAACTAGCAGATATTATTGTGATTTTAGCACAAATCCTAGCTGAAAATAATATCATCGATGACGAACAGTCATACATAAAAAAATATTTACAAGAATATAATCATAAATATACATTTAAAGAACGATTAATTAATGCCAGTAAAATTATTACCCAAATAGAATATTAATTAATAATAAATATTGAATTTAAATAGTATTACATCAGTAATACTATTTAGTTTTTAGCAGAGTAATTCTCAATTAATTGATAAAGATTTAAATATTATAAGTAGTCTGAATTTAAATTATCGGCTATAATATAGTCAACTAGATATCAATTAGGAAAGGAGGTTTCTAATGATTTATGTATGTAGCGATATTCATGGTTGCATGGCTCGCTATCAGGAAGTATTAAATGTTATAAATGAAGACGATTATTTATATATATTAGGCGATGTAATCGATCGAGGGGAAAATGGCATTGAAATTTTAATAGATATTTTAAATCGAGATAACATTACTGTTTTAATGGGAAATCATGAGTTTATGATGTATCAGGCGTTAGTAGCTAAAAAGCGCCTAGAATTATTTAATTGGATTCATCCACAAAATGGTGGAAAAACAACTTTGAAAAAATATCAACAATTAGATGATCAAACTAAAGAAAGATTATTAGATTTGCTTAAAAATATGCCTTTATATATAACCATTAATTTCAATAATAAAAATTATTATCTATCTCATGGGACTTATTTGCCGATTGAAAATATCGAAAATCCTATTATCGAAAATATTAATATCCAATCAGCTTTTAAAATAGTTTGGGATTCACCATTTACTAATCAAGCATTGATCAAAGATTATTGTCATTTCGATGTATATTTGCATGGACATAAATTTGTTCAACGTTTTACAGGTTTAGATAATTATCAAGCAATGATTTGGAATACAGTAGATAAAGATGGTCGTGCTATAGATATAATTGATTTAGATGGTGGTTGTGCCTGCATTGGAAATCCTCATGTAAAGACAACTTCTTTGATATTATATAATTTAAGTACCGATAGTTATCAATATTTCTTTAGTTTAGATAGCGAAAAATAAATATGTAATAAGATATATGAATATTAATATAGAGGGGAGATAAATATTATGAATGATTCATATAAATTAAAAGCTGATTTATTAACAGATGCTTTACCATATATGCAGGATTTTGAAGGAAAAACGATGGTAATTCAATATAGTTGTAATAACATCGCAACTCCTGAAGAAGAAAAGAGGATCATGCAAGATATTGCGTTATTGCATTTTGTCGGAGTTCATCCAATAGTGGTTCATTCAAGTAAAAAAGGAACTGATATTTTTAGAGAAAATAAACGAATTGCTGCTTTATTAGAAACAAACAATTTAAAAGCAATTGGTATCTGTGGTATTGATTTGCAGACAATTAATATCTTAATTGATAATCAGTATATCCCAGTCATTATGCCAAATGATATTCAAACGGAAGATGAAAATATTTTAGCTGAAGATGTTGCAAGAAAAATAGCAGTAGAATTAAAAGCTGATAAGTTGATTTTTATGTCTAAAGATAAAGGTTTATTAGACGATGATGGTAACTTGATACCTATTATGTCTTTAGATAATCTTATCGAATATAACAAAAATCATGAGCAAAAAGGTTTTCTTGATTTAAAAGTACAAAATGCAATCAAAGCTATTAACGGTGGAGTACATCGAGTACATATTATTGATGGCTTAGCTGAACATAGTATTTTAGTTGAATTATTTAGTGTTAAAGGTATAGGAACAGCAATACTTGATAGTTTAGATAATTTATATAAGCATGAGATAGATAATTCCTAAAGATATATTATAATATCTGTCGATGTTTATTTGGTAAAAATAGCCGAGGTTCGACAGATTTATTTCTAAATAGTATAAATTATTTTATCGATAATAACAAATAATATGTAAAATATTATAAAACTTAAATATTTCAATGATTATTATAGCTATCTATTCAAAAAATAACGGGTTATTAATCTAATCATTATATGAAATGTAAATGTTCGTGCTTATTGTTTGATTTGGAATGAGTGGTTTGTTATTAATCTAATCATTATATGAAATGTAAATAGATGAGCGAAAACAGGCCAATAATAATCAAATCGCGGTTATTAATCTAATCATTATATGAAATGTAAATTTATTCATCACCACTTAAAAAATCATCTACTTGTACGTTATTAATCTAATCATTATATGAAATGTAAATAAGGGGAATGAGGTCAAAAGTTTTATCGACTATTGGGTTATTAATCTAATCATTATATGAAATGTAAATAAGTCTTGGAACAACAACAATAAGAAAGGGGCGTTAGTTATTAATCTAATCATTATATGAAATGTAAATTTTAAAGCATATTTTCTAGCATAAGAACTACTAGCGCCGTTATTAATCTAATCATTATATGAAATGTAAATGGCCTACAACATCAAACAGGAACGGGCCAACGAAAAGCGTTATTAATCTAATCATTATATGAAATGTAAATGAGACATCTGTCTTTGTGAATGTTACTTGTTTATCGTTATTGATCTAATCATTGTATGAAACAAAAATAATCAATATGCCATTGGATTAACAATTCAATGACAATTAATCAATTATATTATATAATTTTACATATATGTTAGGTTTTAGTTTGTTAATAAATATAAATTTTAGAAAGGAGAGCCTCATTATAAAGAGCGGACGTGTATTATGAATCCATCAATCGATCCAATTAAAACAGGTTTAAAAATTAAAACACTTATGATTCAAAACGGTATTACAGCTCGCGATATTCAAGAAGAATTATCATTAGGTTGTGTTCAAAGTGTTTATCGCTGGTTAAATGGTAAATCTTTGCCAAGCGTTGATAATTTATATGCTTTAAGTTATATTTTTAATGTTACTGTCGATGAACTAATTTGTGGAAATCGAGAGCAATTTAAGAAACCATATATAGTAAAAGAAATTATATTTTCTTATCAATTATACAATTAATACAAATATTTTAATAACTTCCATAAATAACATTTCTAGTTTTACAAAACAACATAATTTACTTTCCCAAATGTTCATCCAAGGCATTTTTTATTATTTCTGTTTGATAGATTTTTAAATTTTATGATTAACCTTATTTTTATAATAATAAAATTTAGATAAGGATGTTTTTTATATTAGCTGAACGTGTTTATTTAAAAAATATTCTTTTACATCTATTAAATTTTGTTTATAATTTAGTGTGTGAAAAAGGAGAATTATGGATGATAAAGATTGATTTAATTACTGGTTTTTTAGGAGCAGGGAAAACAACATTTATTATTAATTATGCGAAATATTTAGTAGAGCAGGGACAAAAAATTGGTATTATAGAAAATGATTTTGGAGCTGTTAATGTTGACATGATGCTATTGCAAGATAGCCTAGGGGATAAGTGTGATTTAGAAATGATATCAGGTGGTAGTGATATCGAGACTCATCGTCGACGTTTTAAAACTAAATTAATTGCAATGGGAATGTTAGGCTATGATCGTGTATTAATAGAACCTTCTGGAATATTTGATGTTGATGAATTTTTTGATTTGTTATATGAAGAGCCTATAAATAATTGGTATGAAATCGGTAGTGTAATTGCCATTGTTGATGCAAAATTAGAAACAGAATTATCAAAAGAATCTAATTTTCTATTAGCATCACAAATTGCTAAAGCTGGAAAAGTTATACTAAGTCGCAGTCAAGATGCAAGTAAGACTGATATTGATCAAACCATTGCTCATTTGAACCAAGCATTAAAGCAAGTTCAGTGTAATCGTAAAATTGACAATGATGTAATCATAAAAAATTGGTCTGATTTTAAAGACCAGGATTATCAAGAAATCGTCAATTCTGGATATATCAATGAAGATTATCAAAAGATGCATTTTAAACAAGAGGAAGCTTATAGTTCATTATATTTTATGAATATTAAAACTACTGCATCACAATTAAGTAAACAGGTTGCTAAAATCTTCAAGGATCAAAATTGTGGCAATGTATTTAGAATTAAAGGATTCATTAATGATGATAACTGGCTGGAATTAAATGCCACCAGACATGAAATAACAATCAATTCTATAAAACAAGGACAAGAAATAATTATTGTAATTGGTGAAAATCTTAATCATGATTTAATCGAAAAATATTTATTAAATAAAGTCGTCTAGTCATGGCAGCTATTTACTAAAATCCATAATTAATGTTATATTGTTAGTACATTGCATAAAAGGGGGGATATTATGGATAATCAATTAACATTTAGATTTGCAACTGAAGAAGATGTTGCTTTAGTTTTAAAATTTATTAAAGGAATAGCTGAATATGAAAAAATGCTCGATCAGGTAGAGACAAATGAAGAATTATTACATGAATATTTATTTGAAAAAAAACGAGCTGAAGTAATATTTGCTGTGGTTGATAATGTTGAAGTAGGATTTGCACTATTTTTTCACAACTATTCAACTTTTGTTGGAAAATCCGGATTATATTTAGAAGATATTTTCGTTTGGCCAGAATATCGAGGAAAAGGATATGGAAAAGCAATTTTTAAACAGTTAGTTAAAATTGCTCATGATCGTGATTGTGGTCGAATGGAATGGGTATGTTTAAACTGGAATCAGCCAAGTATTGATTTCTATTTATCATTGAATGCCAAACCAATGGATGAATGGACTACATATCGTCTAGATAAAAAAGCAATTGAAGATTTATTAGACAAGTAATTCACAATTGTGAATTAAATGTGAATTACTTTAAAACAGGATGTGATTATAAATGCAGATGAATGAAAAATGTTTACCTTGTTTAATTAATCAAGTTATTAAAGTTGCTAATATTACAAATTGTAATAATCGGGATTTACTTTATCAAAAAGTATTTAAACAGTTAGGTGAGATGGAGTTTAAAAAATCTAACCCCGAAATAATAGGAATAATTTTTGAATTAGTGAAAAAACATTTAGATAATTCTGATCCGTATCATGATATTCGAAAATATTATAATGATATGTTCCTAAATCATTATAAACAATTTGAAACCAAGATAACTGATCTGAAAACAGCTGTAAAATATGCTATTATTGGCAATATTATTGATTTTAGTCCGATTGAAAATCAAGAGATTAATAATATTGATGATTGGTTTGCAAATATCGATGATTTAACATTAACGATTGATGATGTTAATAAAATGATTGATGATATCCAAAAAGCTAATCAAATACTATATTTAGGTGATAACTGTGGTGAAATCTGTTTAGATAAATTATTACTTAAACAGATTAAATTGATTAATCCTAAAGTTAATTTGTATTTTGGCGTAAGAGGAAAACCAGTTGTTAATGATTCGATTGAGGCTGATGCATATTATGTCGGTATTGATCAATATGCTAATATTATTAGTAATGGTGACAGTTCACTTGGAACAGTAATATCACGTACTAGTGAATCATTTAGACAGATTTTTGAAGATAGTGATTTTGTCATTGCAAAAGGACAGGCAAATTTTGAAAGTTTATCTGAGGAAAATAAAAAAATCTACTTTTTATTAATGGTAAAATGTGCTGTAATTGCCAACTATATAAAAGTGCCACAGAAATCATTGATTTGTTATTATAAGGGAGATTAAAAGCCACAGTTTATTCACATTAGTCACAATTGTGAATAAACTGTGAATTAGGTGAATAAAAATGGTAAAAAAGGAACAGATGTCTGGTGGTAATGTCCATCAGACATATAAATTAGACGATAAAGTCTATCGTAATACTTCAGGAAATCCTAATATTCATCTTTTGCTACAACATTTGCAACATAAAAATTTTAGTTATACTCCAAAATTTTTTGGAGTAGTAAATAATCAGGAAGTATTATCTTATATTCCTGGTTATGTTCCAGGAGATAAATATCCATCATGTCCTAATTATATCTGGTCAACAGATAATCTGATTGAAGCGGCTAAAATATTACGACAATTTCATGACTTGACAGTTGATTTTTTAAAGAATAATTTGAATTCTAATTGGGAATTGAATATTTTTTCTGAAGATGAGCAACAAGTCATCTGTCATAATGATTTTGCACCATATAATTTTGTTTACATGGATACTAGAATAATCGGATTAATTGATTTTGATATGGTCAGTCCAGGACCTAGAATTTTTGATATAGCTTATGCTTTATATACAATTGTACCATTATCGAGTTTTCAATTTGATGATAGAGGTAACATCAGGAAATATCAATCATTTGATGCTTTGATTAGAAGACAACGAATTTATTTATTTTTCGAAGCTTATCAGATGCCACGACCTGATAATTTAAAACAATGGATAATCAGGCGATTAATTGTTTTATGTGATTATATTGATAAGCGAGCTAAATTAGGTAATAAAGCATTTGAAAAGATGAAAAAAGAAGGAACGATTGAATATTATCGTCAAGAAATAAATTTTATTGAACAGAATTTTGATGATTGGTAAAAGCATGTTTACATGCTTTTTATCTTTTTATTAAAATAACTTATTGTAATTATGATGATATCTATTATAATTTAATTATTATTATGAAATTAGGATGATTTTAGATGAAAAATATAGTTTTTGGAATATTAGCTCATGTTGATGCTGGAAAGACAACATTGACTGAAAGTCTGCTTTATTTAAGTGGGGCAATTAGAAAATATGGCCGTGTTGATCATGGAGATGCCTTTTTTGATTATGATTTACAAGAGCGAAACCGGGGAATTACAATTTTTTCAAAGCAAGTCGTTTTTGATTATCAAGATTGTAAATATACTTTAATTGATACACCAGGTCATGTTGATTTTTCTTCCGAAATGGAAAGAACTCTGCAAGTATTAGATTATGCTATTTTAGTCATTAGTGGTTTAGATGGGATTCAACCACACAGCGAAACTATTTGGAAGTTATTAGAATACTATCAAATACCTACATTTATTTTCGTTAATAAAATGGATACAACGACTAAAACTAGAGAAGAACTGATAACCAGTTTTAAAGAAAATTTCAGTGATAACTGTTTTGATTTTGATTATCGTGATGCTAATTTTTATGAAAACATTGCTTTAAATGATGAAAAATTGCTAGATTATTATTTGGAAAATCAGATATTAAGTGATGAATTATTGAGTGAAGAAATTGCTCATCGTCAAATTTTTCCTGTGTACTTTGGATCAGCATTAAAAAATGAAGGAATTGAACACTTTTTTAATGAATTTACTCACTTTGTTCAAGAAAAAAAATATCCCGATGATTTTGGCGCTCGAGTTTTTAAAATTACTCATGATAAGCAAGGAAATCGTTTAACGCATTTAAAAGTTACTGGTGGCAAATTAAAAGTTAAAGAAAGTGTCAATGATGAAAAAATTGATCAAATTAGAATTTACTCAGGCGATAAGTATCAGATGGTTGATGAATTAACTGCTGGTAGTGTTGGAACGATAAAGGGTTTTAAGAATATTCAAGCTGGCGATGGATTGGGATTTGAAAAATCTGATGTACAACCAATCTTAGCATCATATATGGATTATCAAATAATTCTACCTGATGATTGTGATCAACATCAGATGATCCAGAATTTAATGTCTTTAGCGCAAGAAGATCCCCAGTTACATTTATCATATGACGCTGCGTCTAAAGAGATTCATTTACAGTTAATGGGACCAATTCAAATTGAAATCTTACAGAATATTATATTTGAAAGATTTAAAACTAAAGTGACGATTGGATTTGGGAAGATTTTATATAAAGAAACTATTGCAGCTCCAATTGAAGGAGTAGGCCATTATGAGCCATTGAGACATTATAGTGAAGTTCATTTATTACTAGAACCACTGCCGGCAGGAAGTGGCTTGCAGTTTGCACTTAATTGTCAAGAGGAAATGCTGCCATTAAATTATCAGCATTTAGTTTTAACTCATTTACAAGAAAAAGAGCATCTCGGTGTCTTAACTGGATCACCGATTACTGATATGAAGATTACCTTAATTGCCGGTCGAGCTCATCAAAAACATACCGAAGGTGGTGATTTTCGTGAGGCTACTTATCGGGCAGTTCGTCATGGGCTTAAACGGGCACAATCAATTTTATTAGAACCATATTTTGATTTTACTTTAAAATTACCAGTTGAGTTTTTAAGTCGAGCTATCTATGATATTGAAGCCAAAAATGGGAAATTTTCAATTGATGATCAAAATGAAAAAACTGTAACGATAACTGGTCAGGCGCCTGTTAGAAAAATGCAGGATTATCAAAATGAAGTTATTAGTTATACTAAAGGTCAAGGTCAATTAATTTGTCATTTAGCAGGCTATCAACCTTGCTTAGATCAAGATAAAATTGTCAGTGAGATAGGTTACGATAGCGAAAGTGATTTAAATAATCTTACTGGATCAATTTTTTGTAGTCACGGAGCTGGTTTTAATGTTAAATGGGATGAGGTAGCAAATTATATGCATATACCTTATCAAACTAAAATTAAAGAAAGTAATAATTATAAAAATGAACAAGTGCAATACCATGATGAAGATGAGGAATTAGAGGCTATCTTTTTAAAAACCTATGGGGTTTCTAAGCGTAATCTCAATAATAATCAAAAACCTAAGCCATTAATAAAACAAACTACATATATTCATAAACCCGAATGTATTTTAGTTGATGGTTATAATTTGATTTATACTTGGCCAGAGTTAAAAGAATTGGCACGAGATAATCTTGATGCTGCCCGGATGCGGTTGATTGATTTGATGTGTAATTATCAGGGCTATAAAAAGTGTATTTTAATTTTGGTTTTTGATGCTTATAAAGTTAAAGGTAATTTAGGAACATCAGAAAAATACCATAATATTTATCTTGTTTACACCAAAGAAGCCCAAACTGCAGATATGTATATTGAACGAACAACTCATGAATTAGCTAGTAAATATGATATTACAGTTGTAACTTCTGATGCGCTTGAACAATTGATCGTTTTAGGGCAAGGTGGAAAGCGGATTTCTTCAAGAGAACTTTATCTAGAGGCCACTCGTTTAGATCAAGAAAAATTAACAGAATATCAGCAACGACAACCTCAAGGACATAATTATTTGTTGGCTGATTTAAAAGATTTTAATTCAAAGGAGTGATTTTAGCAGTGTCATATAAATATAATTTAAATTATATCGGTGGTATTGAAGCATATCGTAAAAGAGCAATGTATACATTAAATATCAAAGATGATAGTTTTTCGGTAGATGGGCTTTTTAAAAGTCAACATTTTTCCTATGACGATATAGTTGATATTAAATATGGAGAAATTGATTTATTAAAAGAAAATACTGAAATTGTTAGATTGATGTTATTTGATCAAGTTTCATTATTAAATTGGAAAAATAACAAACGGATTAATTATTGTTTAGTTATTGTTTTAAAAGATCAGACTATTTTATTTGCTGAAGAATATGAAGTATCTATAGCTAAAGCGTATCAAAGACTATTAGATTCAGTTAATAAAACAAGAAAAGTGAGATCTTAGCTTAGGCTAATTTCTCACTTTTTCATCTTCATTTTTTTGATCAAGATAACGACCAACCTTTTTAGTAATCAAGACTAAAATTGGAATACAAATAATTATAGTTATTAAAATTATGATAATTAATTTAGTGTTTAAAGGATGCATTTCCAATAATGGCCAGAAAATTGGTGTAGATAAAATAAATCCAATAATATCAATAACCAGAACAACTCCACGATACCAGTTTAATGGTTTGTAGATCCGATAAATCATATGAATAGAAATAAACGCTGTAGTAAAATACAATATCGTAAATGTTTCTGGTAAAGAAATATTAAGTACACTATCTAATAGACGAATTGTAGCTACTGATAAAACAATAACAAGGGCATTTGGTAAAGAAAAGCGCATAGCATGATTGCCAATTGATTCTTTAGGTTTTTCAATATTTCGTTCAAATAAAATCATAAAAGAAGGGAAACCTTCGATAAACATATCCAACAATGTCATTTGGAATGGAATAAATGGATATGGTATATTTAATAAAATCGATAATATTGATAATAAAATAGTGTAAATTGTTTTAAGATAATACATTGAAGCCGAACGGGTAACGTTATTAATTACTAAGCGTCCTTCTCTAACTACTTCAACTAAAGTATCAAGTTTACCATCAATGATAACAAATTGTGAAATCTGTCTGGCAATATCCGAACCATTTCCCATCGCAATTGATACATCGGCATCTTTTAACGCCAGTACATCATTAACACCATCGCCAGTCATCGCTACTTTAAGCTGATGCTTTTGTAAAGTTAAAATCATTTGATGCTTTTGAAACGGACTAGCTCTACCAATAACATTATAATTTAAAATGGCATCTTCTAATTCCTCATCAGTTGTTAAAGTTGAAGCATCAATATAATTTTGAGCATTAGCAACACCAGCCTGCATTGCAATGGCACTAACTGTCGCTGGATTATCGCCAGAGATAACTTTAACAGTAACTTCGTTATCGCTAAAAAATTTTAAAGCTGAGTGAGCATCTTTGCGAATTGGATCTCTAATAACGATTAGTCCAAGTGGAATTGTTTCATTTAATGTATCAGCAATAGTGCTTAGATCTGGATGATGACCAACTAGTAAGATTCTAGCACCGCTTTCTTGCATTTTGACAATTTCAGCATCTAATTGCAAAGTAGGCTTAATAATTTCTGGAGCACCGACAATAACAGTTCCAATTTCCTCTAAAGTTGCTGCAGACCATTTTCTAGCTGATGAAAAGGCAATTCGATCTAGCGTTTGATACTTACATTCACCTGTAAAATATTTTTTGAGAGTTTTAAAGGTTACATTGTTGTCCAGTGAGCCAGCAACAAATGAGCTCATGACTTGATGAAAATCAAGCTTTAAGGGATTGTCTAATTCAATTACTTGTTCAATCTCCATTTTCCCTTCCGTTAATGTTCCAGTTTTATCCAGACATAAAACATCAATTCGCGAAAGCGTTTCGATGCTAAACATTTCTTGTACTAATGTATTTGATTTTCCTAATTTAACCACACTGGCCGCTAAGGAAACACTCGTAAGCAAAACTAATCCTTTAGGAAGCATTCCTAAAAGGGCTGTGGCTGTATTAACAATAGTACTGGTAATATCCTGATTTCGAATTACATAGGCTTGATAGAGCATTAAAATACTTAGTGGCAAAACTAAGTAACTAGTATATCTAGTTACTTTATTAAATGTATTTAATAGAACTGAATCAACAGGTTTTCTAGTTCGAGCCTGATCAGTTATCTTATTGGCATAATTATCTTTACCAACATGTTCTACTTGACAATAACAGGCTCCACTTAAAATAAAACTTCCAGATAACAAGTGATCACCAGGTTGTTTATAAATTGGATCAGCTTCACCAGTTAATAAAGATTCATCAACTTCAACACAATCTTCAATAATAATTGAATCCGCACTAATTTGATTTCCCGTTTCAAAACGGACAATATCATCAAGAACCAATTCTTCATTATCAAGCATTATCTCTTGACTATCACGAATAGCTTTGGTTTTAGGGGAGACAATTAAATTTAACTTGGCAACCATGTTTTTCGATCTTATTTCTTGTCGTGCACGAATAAACGTATTAGATACAACTACTACAACAAAAAACAAACTTGAATATGCTTTAACAGCAATTAAAGCAACTGCAATAACAAAATTATATGCATTGAATAAATTAAAAACATGACCGATAATAATTTGAAAATTACTTTTTACTTTAGGTTTAATCGCAGTATTTACTTTTCCCTCAGCAATTCTTTGTTGCACTTGTTGTGCATTCAAACCGTTTATTTTTTTCATAAGTTACCTCATAATCAATTTATTTTAATTTATTATAACAATTTTTAACATACTATATCATACCATTGAAATATTAATATGTTATCATAATAAATCTAAATAAAAACAAAATATTTCTTAAAGCATTTTTAGCCTTAATAACTAATAATATACCTTATCACCTATTTAAATGCAAGTAATCATAGATAAATATCTAAAGTTATACATCTTTGTAACTTACTATGGTATACTTTTTTTGGTAGGGGGAATTAATATGCCTAATGTTTATGACTATTTAAAATGGCGTGGAGATTTATCTTTTCAAGTAGATCCCTTTAATGAAATTGATGCTTTGATTTTATCAGAAATTGCTTATGTTGAATTTAATCAAGTTTTATCTTCAAATAATTTGATTACGCTAAAAGATGTGGCTGAGTCTTTTCTATCAAATAGTGATGAACAACGTTTTTCATTTATTAAAGACTCACTTATTTTATTAAAAGAATGTGCTAAATATTCCCGGTTTAGTAAGATAAAATTAGCTAATTATGTTAATGAACTAGATTATCAAAATGACAAGCAGTTTGCAGCAATAACATTTTATTTAAATGATCACGATCAATTTGTTGCCTTTCGTGGAACTGATGATACTATTCTTGGATGGAAAGAGGATTTTCAAATGACATATCTCTATCCAGTCGAATCACAAATTAGAGCAACAAACTATTTAAAAGATATTCTTGAAAGTAACAAATTGTCTAAACTAGGATCATCTTTAAAAGTGGCTGACATTAAAAAATATCCTGAAATAATTTTAAGATGGATCAAAAATATTATTACTAAATCTCATGTTTATGTTGGAGGTCATTCCAAAGGTGGTAATTTAGCTGTTTATGCTGTTAGTAATCTAAGTAATCAATTAACTAAAAAAATTACTACTGTTTATAATTTTGACGGTCCTGGATTTAATCAGACAATGATTAAACAAACTAATTATCAATCAGTAACTCATAAAATAAGAAAGTATATACCTGAAAATTCAGTATTTGGTATCATGCTTGAAAGCTTAGAACCAATTACTATTGTTAAAAGTGATGCCCGGGGTATCATGCAACATAGCGGGCTTACATGGCAAATTATTGGAACAAAATTTGAGGTATTAGATAGTATGAGTTTCGATAGTAAAGTTTTAAGTGCAGCGTTTGATAGCTGGTTAGATAAAGTTGATTTAAAAACACGAGAAAATGCCATTAAAACAATTTTTACGACTTTAGATTCTTTAGGAATAAAAACAATAGATGATCTTACTAAAATATCATTTAGTGATTTATTTTCATTAATTAAACAACTTACTAACTTAGATGATGAAAGTCGTAATGCTGTAATCTTTTTTTTTAAAACATTAATAACTGAAAGTACCAACTTTTATAAATTATATCATCTTCATAATCCTGAAGATAATTCATAGAATGTTAATATTTTATTATTATACTATAGCTTATAGTTTGAAAAGAGGGTTAAAATGAGAAAAATACAAGATGCTTTATATCGGTTTATGGCTGGGCGTTATGGTTCCGATCAATTAAATATGTTTATCTTGATTGTTGCGATTATTTTAATATTCATTAATATCTTTTTAGTTAATAGTCAAATTATTGCCTGGCTAGTTTGGGTATTATTAATATTTGAAATTTTTAGAACTTATTCAAGAAATATTTATCAACGTCGCAAGGAAAATGAAAAGTTTTTGGCAATAACTAGTCCAATAAAAAAACGCTATTTAATTTTGAAAAATAATCATCATGATAAACAACACAAATATTTTCTTTGTCCTAATTGCAAGCAGATGGTTAGGGTACCTAGAGGTCGTGGTAAAATTACAATTACGTGTCCTAAATGCTCACAAAAATTTGATAAAAAATGTTAAAAAATGATGCCAGGGCATCATTTTTTTAGTCTTTTTAGATGTTTAATAATTATATCAGTTAATTTTCCTAGTAATTTTTCATCAGCTTCATCAAAACGATCTAAACTAGTAGAATCGATATCAAGTACTCCAAATAACTGATTATCAATGATCATTGGTAAAACAATCTCACTATTACTAGCACTATCGCAAGCAATATGACCAGGGAATTCATGAACATTACTTACACGATAAACTTTTTGATTAGTAGCACAAGCACCACAAACCCCACGATCATAAGGAATAATCGTACATGCAGTTTTACCTTGAAACGGTCCTAAGATTAGATGATCATCTTGGTTTAGATAAAATCCAGCCCATGAAATATCATCAAATGTTTCAAAGATAAAAGCTGCTGCGTTTGATAAAAGAGAAATTTCATATTTAATATCTTCTAATAAACTATCTAATTGTTGTTCTATCATTTTCATCACCGTCTTTATTATACATTATTTTACCTATTTAAGGTTAAAAAATTAAGAATTGGTTAAAATAATAATAGATTGATAAAAAGGAGATTTTCAATGAAACAATTTATTAAACTATTATTTACATTAACTTTGATTTCAACTTTAAGCTTTGGTTTAAGTGGTTGTACAAGTAATAATACAGATGATAATAACACTGATGATCAAGAAAATAGTTCAATGGAAACAACTGACGATTTAAGTACTGTTGATGATAGAATTGACCAACAGTTTAACAATGATTATACTGTTAGCCAAGAAGATGTTAGTGAAGCAATCAGTTATATTAATGAAAATATTGATAATGTAAAAGATAAAGACACTGCAATCAATATTTACGAACGAGCTAGCTTTTTACAGCGAGCTGCTGAAACTGGAAATGTTGATGATTCTAACCGAATCAAAGAGCTGGCAACTACAACAAAAGAGTATGCTGCAAATATTTATCGAGCAAATGATGATGAAGTTGACAATATTATTGATGAAAGCAAAGCAAAATTTGATGAGTTTAAAAATGATTTCAAAGATGGAATTGATTCATTTGTAGATGATTTTATGAAATTCTTTTAAATAAAGTAGTAAAAGGGTAGAAAAACTACCCTTTTAGTATATTGCAAAAAATTAATTATTATTACTTAGTAAATAATAGGCAACACTGCTATAAATAATTGGACCTTTTAATAAAACTTCTTCATTAAAATCGTAAGTTGGATTATGTGGTGCAGCTGCTAGATCAGTTGTAAGTTTCATATATGTTCCAATTCCACCATGAGCTTGAACTGTTGCCAGCATATAGGAAAAATCATCGCTACCATCTAAAGGACTCAAATCTTTTTTAGCAACTCGTATATCTTTTAAATGATCTTGACAGACATGGCGGATGATATCCATCATTTTTTGATCACATTCAAGTGAATAAGCTTTACCCATTTCCTTGACCTCAACAATGGTATCATGCATTAAGGCGGCTCCTCTGATAACATCACGAGCGTAAAGTTCCATATAAGTATTTAATTCGGTTGTTTCACCACGGACTTCGATTTCTAATTTAGCTGTTTCCGGAACAACATTTCTACCAGTTCCAGCATGAATCGTTCCGACGTTGATTCTAGTGCATCCATCACTGTTTCGCGGAATTGAGTGTAGATTTAAAATACATGATGCGGCTGATAGCAGGGCATTTTTACCAAATTGAGGCATTCCTGCAGCATGTGAGGAAACCCCATGATAAATAACGTCTAATTTAGTCGTTGCAAAAGTTTCGTTCATTCCTAGAAAAATATCGGTATCATGATTATCATGATCATAATCCCAAATATGCCCAGCAAAAATATAATCAACATCGTTTAAAATGCCACTTTCACATACACTTTTAGCGCCACGAACACCTTCTTCAGCTGGCTGGAATATTAATTTAATTGTTCCATGTAAATGCTCTTTTATCTGCATTAAAATTTTAGCAACGGTTAATCCCATTGAAGCATGACCGTCATGACCGCAAGCATGCATAGCACCTGGATTACAAGAATTATAATGTTCTTTAGTTGGGATATGCTCTTGAGAATCATCTTCATCAATGCTTAAAGCATCAATGTCAAACCTAATTGCCACAACCGGTCCCGGACCATTTTGATATATTCCGGCAACCGCTGTAAAGCCATCTTTAACTTCTTCTAGATAGTAGGGATCAGCTCCCTGGGATAAAGCCCGTTTATAGTTGATAGTAAAAATCCGTTTACTCGGCAATCCCATGCGCCCCTCATCTCGCATGATTTCTTTACCTACTAATACCTGATAGCCTAGATCATCAAGTTTACGGGCGATAATTGAAGCAGTACGTAATTCTAGCCACCCTCTTTCAGCATATTTATGAAAATCACGTCTGGTTTCAATAGTTTCTAAATGATATTCTTTAGCTAATTGTTTTATTTTTTCATACATACTATTAATCACAATTAATCGTATTATTAACGATGATTAATTGCCTCTCCTTTCATATATATTTATCCACATTTATTTATCTAAATTCATTTTAACATTTTACAAAAAAAAGGTTAAGAAATTTAACTCTTAACCTTAAATAATTTATGATGATAGCGTTTTGATAAATATCGATAAACTTTCTTTAGCAGTGCCAATAAATATCGAGCGATATCAACAGTAATTGAAGAAAATGCAATTAACGCTAATAATACTACCATCCAGTTGAAACTGATATTGGTTAGTTCTAAAATATTTTGACCTATTATTAAAGCAACAAAATAACAGAATTGAGTGGCATAGATAATGATTTTACGATATAGCGTTAAAGGTCGATAAATAGTTAATAAAGCAAGGGTATAATTCCAGCCTGTAAATAAAATACAAATCGTTGACAACATCTCAGAATTATAATTTAGGGCTAATCCAATGTTAGTTATCAAAGTAGAGCCTATTGCAATAGTAAAAGCAAATGGAAAGGCATTATTTAAAACTTTCTCTAAAAAATTGCCTGAAACTCGATTAAAATTAGATTCATATGTTAAAAAGAAAGCGGGAATCCCAACACCACAGGCACTGATTACTGAAAGCTGTGCCGGTTCAAATGGGTAGGCCTGGCCAAAAATAATCGTTGATATTGCTAGTAAGGTTGAAAAGATGGTTTTGATTAAAAACATCGAAGCAGACATCGAAATATTATTAATAACCCGCCGTCCTTCATCAACAATGTGCGGCATAGCATCAAAATTATTATCAAGCAAGACTAAATTAGCTACATTTTTAGCTGCTTCACTTCCAGAAGCCATAGCAATGGAACAATCGGCTTCTTTAAACGCTAGAACATCATTAACTCCATCTCCAGTCATAGCAACTGTATGGCCTAATTTTTTTAAAGCAATGACCATCTGTCTTTTTTGCTGTGGCGTAACGCGACCAAAAACTGAGTAATTTTTTACAGCTTCCTCTAATTCTTCTGGTGATTTAAGCATACTTGTGTCAATAAACTGATCGGCTTTTTTTAAACCCGCCCGTTTAGCTATGGCTGAGACAGTTATCGGATCATCACCAGAAATTATTTTTAAATCAACTTCCTGATCATAAAAGTAGGCTAAAGTTTCTTTGGCATCTTCTCTAATTACATCACTTAAAATAATGATACCACAGGGATTTAAATCATCAGGTAGGAAAGTATCATACATAATTTCATTACTGTGAGCTACTACTAATACCCGATATCCTTGATTGGCATAATCTTTACAGCGATTATCTAATAAGACATGACCATCAGGAAATAAAAATTGATAAGCACCAAGATAATAAGTACCCTGATTATAAAAAGAAGTACCACTATATTTTCGATCAGAACTAAATGGAATTACAAAACAAGGATCAAATGTTGTTTTGATAGGATAATGTTCTTTTAATGCTTTTGAGGTAACATTATCATCATCTAACGAATACATTAAATTTCCAACTATTTCATCTAATTCAACATCACTAACTTTAATATCAAATTCTACTTTGATAGTTCCTTCAGTAAGTGTACCAGTTTTATCTAAACATAAAACATCAACACGGGCTAATGTTTCAATACAAAACAATTCTTGAACTAGGGTTTTTTTCTTAGCAAGTCGTAAAATACTGATAGTTAAAGCAACACTAGTTAAAAGAACTAAACCTTCAGGAATCATTCCTAAAATAGCCGCTACGGTACTGACGACCGCACTTTCAAAAGTTTGATGCGCATAGAAAAATTGTTTTAAAAATAAAAGAACACCAATTGGTAAAATAACAATACTAATACATTTTAAAATCTTATCAAGACAGCGATTTAATTCAGAATTATGTTTCTTTAATCTTTTAGCTTCTTTAGTGATTTGATTCATATAGCTATCTTCACCAACATGAGTTACTTGACAGATTCCGCGCCCTGAAGTAACAAAACTTCCTGAATATAGTTTATCACCATTAAGTTTTAAAACAGCATCTGATTCACCAGTAAGTAATGATTCATTTGCTTCTATATGACCATCAATCAAAGTACAGTCAGCTGGAATTTGCATACCCGTTGATAAAACGATATAATCATCAATTACGATTTGATCAATTTCAATTTCATGCATTTCACCATTACGAATTACATCGATGTGGGTAGCTGTTAAAATTGATAGGCGATCTAAGGTTCGTTTTGCTTTAATTTCTTGATAAATACCGGCAATAGTATTAATAATGATAATAAAAATAAATAGGGTGTCTTTATAAGAACCAACAAAAACAATTAAAGCAAATAAACTAATGTTCAATAAATTGAAGAAAGTAATGGTGTTATTCAAAAAAATTTGTTTATATGATTTAGTGATTTTATTATCTATTTTATTATATTTTCCTTCATTAATTCGTTGATTAACTTCATCAGTAGTTAATCCGCTATATTCATGACCATTTATTTCCATAATATTCTCCTTTAATAATATTATTTTATCGTAAATGTTTTGATTTAACAATAAATTCATAAGTTTATTCATAATTATTCAAAAATATTTATTATAAATAAGAAAATTTTAAAAGATAAAGATTGTATACAAAACAATAAATTGTATACAATCACTATAATAAGTGCTATAATGTTTTTACCCACATTTTTAGGAGGTGTAGATATGAGTGAATTTATTGATAAATTCATTGAAAAGGCCAAAGATGGTCATAATCGAATTGATAATGAATTATATTTTAAATATGATGTAAAAAAGGGATTACGAAATGAAGATGGAACAGGTGTTTTAGTTGCCTTAACTAAAATTGCTGATGTTGTTGGGTATAAATGGGAAAATGGCAACAAAGTAGATTGTCGTGGTGAATTGTTTTATCGGGGAATTGCGGTATCAGATATCATTAACAAACGAGAGCCTCATCAAAGATTTTTGTTTGAAGAAACTTGTTTTTTAATTATATTTGGATACTTACCTAATAAAGAAGAATTGGCTAAATTTAAAGAAGAAATTTCTCAAAGATATGAATTACCACCACATTATCTCGAATCAAAAATATTAGGTTTTCCTTCCCAAAATTTAATGAATAAATTACAGCAGGAAGTTTTAATGCTCTATTCGTACGATGATGATCCTGATAATACGACTCCAGCGGAAACAATGTATAAAGGATTAAATCTAATAGCGAAGATTCCATCAATTGTCTGTTATGCTTATCGAAGCAAAGTGCATTATTTTGATAAACAGAGTCTCTATATTCATCAAATTAGACATGATTTGTCTATTGCTGAAAATATCTTATATTTATTACGTGACGATAAAAAGTTCACTCCAAAAGAAGCTGAAGTATTAGATATGTGTTTAGTGCTTCATGCTGATCATGGTGGTGGAAATAACTCAACATTTACTAATGTAGTTATCAGTTCAACTGGAACCGATATTTATTCAAGTTTTGCAGGAGCGATTGGCTCATTAAAAGGGCCACGACACGGTGGTGCTAATCTAGCGGTAATGAATCAGATGTCTCTAGTCATTGATGAAATTGGTTTAGATGCTAGTGATGAACAGATTGACATGATTATTGAAAGAATTTTAAATAAGGATTTTAATGATCAAAGTGGTTTAATTTATGGAATTGGTCATGCTGTCTATACTATTAGTGATCCACGTTGTGAAATTTTACGTAAACAATGTCAAGAATTAGCGATTGAAAAGGGAAGAACTGCCGAATTTGAATTCTATCATCGTTTTGAAAAAGCAGCAATTAAAGCAATTGAAACACATAAAAAGATTCATGTATGTGCTAATGTCGATTTTTATAGTGGATTAATTTATGATATGTTATCAATTCCAAGAGAGTTATATACCTTAATGTTTGTTGTTGGTAGAACAGTAGGATGGCTGGCTCATAATATTGAAAATAAATTATATGCTGATAAGATTATTCGTCCGGCAGCTAAATATGTTGGCGAAACTTATGAGTATGTTCCAATTAATAAGCGTTAAAAAAAGAAGCGAGCGCTTCTTTTTTTATTTAATCTATTTTATTTAATGTGACGAACCCAACCGTATTTATCTTCTAAACGACCCCATTGAATTCCTGTTAATGTGTCGTATAATTTTTGAGTTAAATCACCAGTTTTAAAATCATTAATTACTACTTCTTCACCTTTATAATAAAGTTGTCCAACAGGAGAAATTACTGCAGCTGTACCAGTACCAAATGCTTCAGTTAATGTACCTTTACGACCAGCTTCCATCAATTCATCAATACTTAATTCACGTTCTTCAACTGTATATCCCCAATCTTTTAAGATATGAATGATAGAATCACGAGTAACACCAGGTAATACTGATCCTTCAAGAGGTGCCGTAACAACTTTTCCATCAATTACGAACATAACGTTCATAGTACCAACTTCTTCAACATATTTACGATGAACACCATCTAACCAAAGAACTTGAGTATATCCATGAGATTCAGCTTTAACTTGAGCAGCAATACTTGCAGCGTAGTTACCACCACATTTAGTAAATCCAGTACCACCTTTTACTGCACGTACATATTCATCTTCAACCCAAATCTTAACTGGATTAACACCTTCAGGATAATAATTTCCTACTGGTGATAAAATAATTACAAATGTATATGTTTTTGCAGGATGAACTCCAACACCTGCTTCACTGGCAAACATAAATGGACGAATATATAATGAAGTATCTTTTGCAGTAGGAATCCAATCTTGTTCATATTTAACGATTGCTTCAACTGCTTCAACAAACATGTCTTCTGGTAATTCAGCCATACAAATACGTTTGTTTGAGTTGATCATTCTTCGTGCATTCATTTCTGGTCTAAATAGTGTAATATTACCATCAGGATCACGATATGCTTTTAACCCTTCAAATGTTTCTTGTGCATAGTGTAAAACCATTGTTGCAGGATCCATTGGAATAGGTGCATAAGGGACGATACGAGCATCATGCCATCCAACTCCTTCAGTATAATCCATCATAAACATATGATCGGTAAAATAGTTACCAAACCCTAGAGCATTTTGATCTGGTTTTTCTTTTAGAGTTTTTGCTCTTTCAATTTTAATTTCCATTATCTAATAACCCCCTTAGTTTATTCTAAGTATACTCTTATTTCCAATAGGTGACAAGATAGAATTTTGATAAATATGGTGCAAAACAATTAAAATAATGCAAAATAAAAATTTTTTATAGAAATAATTATCTTTATGTTGTCATTAGTAATAAAATTTTTTAAAATTGTAAAAAAGGAGTCTGATTTATG
The DNA here is from genome assembly GCF_944324745.1 of uncultured Thomasclavelia sp. Classification (GTDB taxonomy): domain Bacteria; phylum Bacillota_I; class Bacilli_A; order Erysipelotrichales; family Coprobacillaceae; genus Thomasclavelia. The sequence goes on from NZ_CALUXO010000085.1 coordinate 48,799, forward strand.
CTAAAAATATTAATTTGTTGTGGAGGCGGGTTTTCATCTAGTTATGTGACGGAAAGAATGAAAAAAGAGGTTATTGAAAAAAATTTACAAGATCAGGTAATGGTTGAATTTTATCCATTTGCAATCATCGATGAAATCAAAGATAACTTTGATATAATAATGTGCTGTCCACATTTAAAAATCTATGTTGAACAATATCTTAAAACCGCTGATATCCATATACCAATCTATTTGTTGCCACCTAAAATGTATGGATTAATGAGATTAGAAGAGATAATCTGCGATGGTCAAGATATTATAAATTTATATCAACTTAATCCAGCTAACCCAGTTTGTTTTCCTGGTGAAGAAAATCTCTTACGTATTAAACGAAGCCTAGCTTATCGTCATCATTACCATATTACTGGTAAAATCATTGAGCCTAAATTAAAATGAACCTCCATTATTTGAATAGCCAAATAATGGGGTTCACTTTTAAAAAGGCTCTTTTTCATTTATTATTTCCATTTGTAAGTTTTTCATAATATCAATAGCTTTTTGTTGTAACGACAAATCATTACTAGCTATTCCTTTAAAATCAATGATGATCTTGGCTTCTGGTAGAGCAGCTTTAATAATGATAGCATTTGATATGACACAAATATTAGAAACTACGCCAGTAATAGTTATTTCTTGATAATCTTTATCTTGTAAATAATTACCTAAGGCTAAAGAGCCAAAAGTTTCTTTTTTGATTTGATAATCATTTTTAGCCAAATCCTTTATTTTACCATATAACATCCAGCCCTCACTGTTTTCAATGCAATGAGTTATTGGTAAATTTTTACCTTCTTGACTATTTAAGTAATCAGTTTGGTGGGTATCAAGAGTAAAAATTACATCATCATTATTTTGATGATATTTTTCAATCAGATCAGCTAAATAATCTTCAATTGATAAAGCATCTTTAAATCCTAAACTTCCAGATACAAAATCATTTTGATAATCAACAACTACTAATAATTTTTTCATTTTAACCTCCTTAATTAATTTTAACATCCTAATATTTTAATGTAAATCTAAATAAGTTTAGAAATATGATGAAATGTCTGTCGTCAAAACTTAACTTTATTGATTTTAAGCTTTTTTAATAATATAATAAATATCAAAAGATAGAAAGGAAATTTATCATGGATAAGAACTTACAAAGTATTATTAAGATCAAACAAGATGAGATGATCAAAGCATTTGAACGTCACAATATGCAATTAACATTTGTCGATAATCTTGAACAATTGCATAATTATCTTGAAAGATATTTATGTAATCAAAAGACAGTCACTTTAGGTGGTTCTATGACATTGTTTGATACCGGGGTAATCGATCAGATTCACCAAAGTGATGTTGTTCTTTATGATCGTTATCAAGAAGGGCTAACTAGAGATCAAATGCAGGAGATATTTAGAAAAGCCTTTACCAGTGATTTATTTATTACTAGTACTAATGCTTTAACGACTGATGGATGTTTATATAATATTGATGGAAATGGAAATCGTGTAGCTGCAATGATTTATGGACCAAAAGAAGTAATCGTAATTGCGGGTAAAAATAAGGTATTTGAAAATGAAGCTGAAGCTATTAATCATATTAGAAAAGTTAGCGCTCCAGCTAATGCAGTCAGACTGAATAAGAAGACACCATGCACCAAAAAAGGAGAATGCATGGATTGTTTGTCACCTGATAGAATCTGTAGCAGTTATGTAAAACTTGGATATCAAGGAAATGTCGGAAGAATCAAGATCGTAATTGTTGATCAGGATTTAGGATATTAAGATGAATACAGGTATTTTATTTCCCTTATCTAGTTTTCCATCTAATCATGGAGTAGGGGATTTAGGTCAAACTACATATAATATTATAGATTCTTTGGTTTCTAGTGGTGCAAATTATTTACAAATACTGCCATTTCATCCATCGACTCAAGCTAATTCGCCATATCGGGCTGTTAGTACTTACGCTGGTGATGAGATATACATTAATTTAGATTTTTTAGTTTCCAATGGGCTATTGGAATCAGTACCGAAGTTTCATCAAGAAAGTAAAAAAGTACCCTATGATGAAGTACGGAAATTTAAACGAGAATATTTGAAAAAAGCTTATCGTAATTTTAAACCAGATAGCAATTATCATCAATTTTTAAAAGAATGTTCATGGGTATTTGATTATGCTATTTTTTCGACATTTGCCTACATAAATGATACTTATGATTGGGCAAGCTGGCCAGAAGAATATAAAAATTACCCTCAAAGTCATCGAGTGAATTTGACTAAATATACTGATCAAATCGGTTATTATCAATTTGTCCAATTTATTTTTTATCAACAATGGTTCAAGCTAAAAGCTTATGCTAATGAAAAGGGCATTAAAATCATTGGAGATATGCCTTTTTATGTTGACCATGGCTCAGTTGAAGTCTGGCTAGATAATAAATCCTTTTTATTAGATGAAGAAGGCTATCCAACCAGTATTGCGGGAGTACCACCTGATTATTTTAGCCCTACTGGTCAATACTGGGGCAATCCTTTATATGATTGGGATTATATGGAAACCCATCAATTTAGATTCTGGATTGAACGAATTGGTTGGGCAAGTAAAATATTTGATATTACTAGAATCGACCATTTTAGGGCTTTTGACTCTTATTGGAAAATCCCGGCAACAGCTGAAACTGCCATTGAAGGTCACTGGTGTTATGCACCTGGTTATGCCTTGTTTGATACGATTTATGACTCATTAGGACAAATAGAATTAGTTGCTGAAGATCTCGGTTATCTTCGTCCTGAAGTTATCGAATTAAAAGATCATTATCATCTAAAGGGGATGAAAGTTTTCCAATTTATGCTTGATGATGGTTATGATGATTTAGATAATTCATATTTTTATTCAGGAACTCATGATAATGAAACTATTTTGGGTTGGGTTAAAGGTTTAAATGAAGAAAATTATACTAAACTTTTAGAAATAGTTGGTGATAGCTTACCAGCTAATCGAGCTGTTTTAAAATATTGTCTGCATTCAACGGCTAGTGATGTCATTATTCCAATTTGGGATTTATTAGAAGTTGATAATGACGAAAGATTCAATATACCAGGTACTGTTAACGATACAAATTGGGCTTATCGTGTAAGTGATATTGAACTCGTAAATAAAGGTTTGGCTTTATTTACGGAATTAAAAAACAAATAAGGAGGTTTAGAAAATGAGTTATCAAAAAATTGATCTTAGTGAAATAAAAATTAATCCATTTGAAATGATTGGTAAAGATTGGTTATTGATATCAGCAAAAAATGGTGATCAGGTTAATACGATGACTGCTTCATGGGGTGGCGTTGGTGTTATTTGGAACAAAAATGTGGTTACAGTTTACATCAGACCTCAAAGATATACCCGTGAATTTATTGATAATTCTGATTATTTCACTATTACCTGTTTTAAAGGATATAAAAAAGAGCTGGGTCTTTTAGGATCAAAATCAGGCCGTGATGGGGATAAAATTGCTGAGGCTGGTTTTGAAGTAGAATATGTTGCTGATCAGCCAACTTTTAAACAAGGTACGATGTGTTTTATTTGTAAAAAATTATATCGTGGAAAGATTGAACCTGATGCATTTATCGATTCAAAGCTTGATAAGCAGAATTACCCACAACATGACTATCATTATTTATATATTGGTGAGATTGTTGAAGCATATCAAAACACATAAGATTAATAGTAAATTTAAACTCCTTTAGTATTATTAACTAGAGGAGTTTTTACTTAAATAAAAAAACGAAGAGATTAAAAGAATCACTCCGTTTATAAAACTTGAATAACAATTACTTTTGATTTTTTATTTGACTTTGTTTATATTTATCATAAATAATTTTCAAACCTTTAAAAGTTAGATCTGGATCATAAACATCAATTAAATCAGTTTCATTAAAGATAATTCGACCTAAACCACCAGTAGAAATAACTTTTAAATTATCACCATATTCATCTTTTAAAGCACAGATAATGTTTTCAGTTAATCCAATATAACCATAAACAATACCAGCCTGCATACTTGTAACTGTATTTTTACCAATAATACTTTTTGGTTTTTTTATTTCAATTTCCGGTAATTTGGCAGCTTGACTAGATAAAGCATTAATACTAATACCAATTCCAGGGGCAGTGGCTCCCCCAATAAAATCACCTTGATCATTAATGATATCAAAAGTAGTTGCAGTTCCAAAATCAATGACTAAACAAGGGCCACCATGAATATAATAAGCCCCAGCAGCATCAACAAGACGATCGGCTCCTAGTTCTTTAGGATTATCAATTTTGATTCTAATTCCAGTCTTAATTCCTGGTCCGACAATAATTGGTTCTTTGTGAAAATATTTTTTGATTGAATTATTAAAAGAGTACATAATTTTAGGAACTACTGATGCAATGATAACATCTTCTATTTGTTCTAATTGAATATTAGAAGCGTTTAAAAAGCTTAATAACATAAAGCCATATTCATCGGAAGTTCGTTCTGTTTTGGTAGTTAAACGATAGTTACCAACTATTTGATTATCATCACAAAGTCCCATAGTAATGTTGGTATTACCGATATCAATTACTACTAGCATTTTTATCCTCCTGTATTTTGATTAATTTTGTTAAGATGGTTTTAGCAACATCATCTTTAGACATCAATTCCAATTCTTCAATTTGGTCAGCACTTATCAAAGTAACTTTATTAGTATCCTTTTTAAAACCAGCACCTTGGTCAGTTAAATTATTGGCAACTAGCAAGTCACAATTTTTCTTAATGAACTTTTCTTTAGCATGTTTGATCAATTCTTCAGTTTCCATTGCAAATCCACAAACTATCTGATGAGTTTTATTAGCTCCTAGAAAAGCTAAAATATCATCATTTTTAATCATTTCAATAACTAAAGATTCTTCTTTTTTCTTAATTTTATTTTCAGCAACTTCTTTAGCTCGATAATCACCAACAGCTGCTGCTTTAATAATATAATCTTGTTTTTGATAATTTTCCTTAACTTTTTCAAACATATCATGAGCTGAAATAATATCAATTTTATTAATTCCATAAGCTGCTTTTAAGTTTGTGGGACCACTAATAAGCGTAACTTTAGCTCCTAACAAGAAAGCCTGTTTTGCGATTGCATATCCCATTTTACCACTAGAATGATTAGTAATAAATCTAACAGGATCGATGGCTTCTTGAGTTGGGCCAGCAGTTACTAAAACACGTTTGTTTTTCAGTGGTTTAGCGCTTAAACAATATTCAATCATGGTAATAATATCATCCAAATCGGCTAATTTGCCACGCCCAAGATCTCCACAGGCTAGTAAACCGTAACCTGGTTCAACAAATTTGATACCATAAGTTTTACAACGTTCAATATTGCGTTGCGTTGCGAGATTATCATACATATTAACATTCATTGCTGGAGCAATTAGTTTAGGACAGGTTGCAGCAATAAATGTCGATGTCAAAACATCATCACAAATTCCATTAGCAATTTTTCCAATAATATTTGCTGTTGCTGGTACCACTACAAATAAATCAGCCTGTTTTGCTAATTTAATATGTTTAATTTGATATCCTTCGTCATCAAAGTCATAAATTAAAACCGGCTTACTTACTAAAGCTCCAAGAGTTAGGGGGCTAATGAACTTAGTGGCATTTTCAGTCATAATGATTTCAACATTATAGTTCATTTTTTTTAATGTCCGCACGAGATCGCACGCCTTATAAGCAGCAATGCTGCCACTTACTCCAACAATAATTGTTTTCATTTTAATATCCTTTCTTAGTATATTTTAACAATGGCTGGCAGACAATAAAAGCAATAATCGTGCCAACAATTGCTTCGATAATTCCATTTGTTGAAATAATACCAATTAAATATGTTAATAAAAGATTGAAATCTTGATTAATAGCTGTAGCATAGCTTTGACCAAAAATAAAATAGATACCAGCTAAGACTAAAATAGTATTAACTAATGATCCGGCAATTCCAGCTAAAATAATTCCAATATTATCATTTAATTGGCCTTTTTGAAATTGTTCAAAAATAATTCCAGCAATATAACCGATAAGTACTCGAGGAACGATGGCAATTAGGGCACTTAGTAAATTACCACTGATAAATGGTGAAAAAACAAATGAGGTAATTGTTGGATTAATAGTATTATAAAAAAGACTTGATAATCCAAAAACTAGACCAATTAAAGCTCCACCTTTTTTTCCTAAGGTCACTCCGGCGATAATAACTGGAATGTGTAATGTTGTTGCACGCAATGGGCCAATAGGAATATAGCCTAAAAAGGGAATAAAGACTAATAACATTTCGATGGCAATAAACATCGCATACAAAACTAAATTCTTTATTTTTCTATTTTTCATGTAACCTCCACTACCGTTCGTTTAGATACGGTGTTAATATAGAATCTGTTCTATCTATGTCAAATAATTAGTGTCTTGTCACTATTAAGTCTCTAGATAAGAACAAAGATATTATATTACTATTTACTAAAGAATTCAATTAAATAACCAGCTATATCAGTAAATATCTAGTTAAATTAAATTGCCTCTAACTCATAGTTGGTGTTAAAATAAAAGCAGGAGGTTTGATAAAATGAATAAAGTTGCAGTCTTATTTCATGATGGATTTGAAGAATTAGAAGCATTAAGTACAGTTGATGTAATGCGTCGAGCTAATGTTGAATGTACCATGGTTGGCATGGCTAAAGATGTAGTTACTAGTGCTCATCAAATTAAAATAACTATGGATCAAGTATATGACCATGATCTTGATGACTATGATATGATCGTTATTCCTGGTGGTTTGCCTGGAGCAACTAATCTTCGCGATGATCCAAACGTCATTGAATTAGTTAAAAAATTTAATCAGGAAAATAAAATTATTGGTGCTATTTGCGCTGGACCAATTGTATTAGAAAAAGCCGGTGTTATTTCTGGTAAAACTGTAACCTGTTATCCAGGTTTTGAACAACAATTGACAAGTGCCAATTATCAAGAAGCACTAGTTCAAGTTGATGGGAATATTGTTACTGGTAAAGGACCAGCAGCAGCTTTGGCATTTGCATATACGTTATTACAAGAATTAGGATATGATAATAGTGAAATTAGAGATGGTATGCAATATAGCTATCTAGAAAAAAATATTTAACTTTATCTCTTTTCATTAATTAGAATTTAGAGTATAATATCGTTTGCAAGGAATGATAATTATAATGGCTAAATTTAAAATGAAATCTTTGCAAAAAAGTGTGAGCTAGCTCACACTTTTTTCTATTTTGGCAAGATCAAATAAAATTACTCCAATAACAAACAGTTCAATAATTGTATTTATATTTCCAAACATTACTATAAACATCATAATGACGAATAACTGCCAGAAAAATAATGAGATCATTGTTTGAAATAATTGAAAATCAAAATAGTATATCTTTTTGATCAAAAAATAAATTATCAATAATAAACTAATGATAGCAGTTAGAGATAGTAAAACATGTAGATAGGAACTGATATTATTACTTTCAGGATAATATGGAAGATATGATCCAATTAACATCGATAAAAAACTAAAACCAGTAAGTAATTTGATTTGATAGATATTGAAATTTATTTTCTTAAATAACTTAGTAACTTTAAATAATAGAAAAAAAGAAAGAATAGTAATCCAAATTAAATAATAAATTCGCAAATTTTCCTGGTATGAAAGATACGTAAAATTATTATAGGTCCAGGATGTTTTCAATGATAATAATATTGTTATTAAAAAGATAATTAAATACATCGACTGCCTCCACCATCATTTATTAACTTTAATTATTTTAACATAACTTTTTAATTTATTAGTAGATAATTATTTATGAAAATGATGATAAAAAAAGAAAAGTTTAATTTATAGGTTTAAATGATATTAAGGAGGTGTTTTTATGCGATTAAAACTAACCAAGATGCAAACACATTTAAACGATGAAAGGAGACTCGAAAATAAAACTAATATCAGTGCACGAATGAAATTAAATTATTGTCGTTTATCTAGGCAAAAAATGGAACTTAATTTATTAGTAATTGCTGAAGATGATTTTTTTCAAGAACTATTCAATGTTGAACTGACTTATTTATTAGAAGAAACAGCGTTGAATGACGAAAAAACTGTTATTGCTCAGGCAGTAACCCAGCTGGAGCCACGAATTGAATTAATACTATCAATGTTGACTGAGGAAATGGGTTTTGAATTACTAAGTTGATGGATTTCCATCAACTTAGTAACAAACTAAGATAATTATCATATTTTATACTATAGAGGTGGAATATGATAGTTTATATTTATGGAAACGATAGTCGGGTGCAGTGTTTAAAGACTATCTTCAAAAATGATGGGTATCAAATCATCGATGATATCCAGCAAGTTTCAAATTGTGATATCGTGTATTTAGGTAAAGATGGTCAAGGTTTTGAAGGCTGTGATTTTAAAAGAGGAGCTATAGTTTTAACATTGTTGAAAAATCAGCGACTTAATTATTTAAGTAATTTAAAAGAATTCACGTATGATTACTTGTATCGAGATGAAAAATTTGTTTGCCAAAATACTTTAATTTGTGATGAAGCGTTGATAGCTTATATGATCATTGATAATAATATTTCGCTGGCAAATTCAAAAATATTAATTTTAGGCTATGGTCATTGTGGTAAAGACTTAGCTGGAAAATTAAGTAGTTTTGATGCTAAGATTACTATTGCCAATCGCGATAATCATCATTATGATGAAGTTATTAAAGAGGGGTATAGTTATCAAAGCTTAAAGCATTTAAATTTAAAAGGATATGATTTTATCATCAATACTATTCCATATCCTGTTTTAACAAGAAAAATCTTAACAACCAAAAATCCTTCTTGTCAAATTTATGATCTAGCATCTAAACCTTATGGTGTAAAAAAGATAGACCGGGATACTAATTATCATCTATTAACTAAGTTACCAACAAAATATGCTTATTTAAGTAGTGGCAAGATTTTATATGATGTAATTAAAAGGATGGTAAATAGTTATGCTGGAAAATAAGAAAATTGGAATTGGAATCACCGGTTCATTTTGTACTTTAAAAAAGACCTTATCAGTTATTGAAACATTGGCAAAATTAAATTGTGAATTATACATTTTTATTTCAGAAAAAATAGAAACATGTAATACTCGGTTTAATCAGGCTGATGAGCTGATTGAACGATTAGAACAACTTTCTAAACGACCAGTGATAAATAATGTAGTTAATAGTGAAATTTTTGGGCCAAAAATTCCTTTAGATATAATGCTGGTGATGCCTTGTAGTTCTAATACCTTAGCTAAATTGGCAACCGGAATCAATGATAATGCTGTAACAATGGCTTGTAAATCAACTTTAAGGAATAATCATAATGTTGTTTTGGCAATTTCAACAAATGATGCTTTAAGTAATTCAGGAAAAAATATTATGCAAATGCTAAATACTAAGAATTTTTATTTAGTACCGTTATACCAAGATGATTGTATCAAAAAACCAAACAGTATGATTTTTGATGAAACCTTAGTTATTCAAACCCTGATCAATGCTTTAAATCATAAGCAAATTCAACCCGTCTTTGAAGGGACAAAAAATGATTGAGGTCTTAAAATTTGGTGAAACTGCACTGCAAAATGACCTGACTATTGCTAAAGTAATTGAAATTATTAAAAAACATCAAGAAAATAAATTGATTGTCGTTGTCAGTGCTATGAAAAATGGTCCTTATGCTACTAAAACATTAAGTACTTTAGCTAATAACCTGACAATCGATGAGGCTAGTCGTATTGTTAGCTGTGGTGAAACTATCAGCAGTGTTATTTTGTCAAGCAGATTAAAAAATGCTAATTTAAAAGCAATCTCACTTTCTTGTCACCAAATTGGATTAAAAACAAGGAAAAAGCGATTAGTAGCAATTAATCAAGCACGTATAAAAAAACTATTTGAAACATATGATATTTTGATAATTCCAGGTTTTCAGGGAATTAATGAACAAGGGGAGATAAGAATCCTGGATCCAGGTGATAGTGATTATACTGCTATCTATTTAGCTAAACGCTTAAAACTAGACCGGGTCTATCTATACAGTGAAGCTGGGGGTATTTATACTGGTGATCCAGAATTTATTGATCATCCTAAATTATTGTCGCATATCAATTATTTTCAAGTTTTAGATCTTGTTAAGTACCAATCAGGAATCATCGCATTTAAAGCATTAGCTGAAGCTAATAGAATTGATCAGTTTAAAATTATGCTTCGTAGTTATAGTAATGAAAAAATTGGTACTTTAATCAACCATGATGATCTTAATGTTAGAACGATGGCAATCGATTTTGACTATCATCTAATTAGATTTGAAACGGTGATTGATAATCAAGATCGAAAGTATTTTCATGATCATTTTGGAAAAGATTATTTTATAAAAAAAGAGAATCTTTCAAAATTAAAGACTCCATATTTGATAATGGGAAATTATACTAAAATTCATTTTGTCGGCTGTGGGTTGAACAAAGATGAAATTTATCGTAATTTTCTCGACCGTTTTGCCATTGTTTCTCAAAACGAAACTGCCAGTTATTACATTAATGAAAGGACCCAGCATCAAGACATCAATTTATTACATGATATCATTGTAAGGAGCGATTAAAATTAAAATATTCACCAATTTAGTTACAATATTTAAAGAAGATGACAGCATTGATTACCAACAAACCAAAGCCTTAGTTACCAGATTACAAAAACAAGGATGTCGTTACTTTATCATTGGAAGTTTTACTGGTGAAGGATATAGTTTGAATTTCAATGAAACTAAACACTTGCTTAGATATTTATGTTTTCATTTCCCTAATCTGTCTTTTTATCTGGAAATTGATTTAGTCTATACTAAAAGTATTATTAGAATTATGGCAAATATGGATTTTATCACTGGTTTTATTATTAATTTGCCCAAAATCATTCATTTTAATGCAGATCAATTGTCATTACATCTAAGTTTAATCAAAGCAGCAACTAATAAACAAATAATAGTATTTGATAATACTGACTTTTCTAATTTTGATGAATTAATCAAACCATTATCAATAAATGGTTTGATTATATCCGATAAAAATAAACTCAATAATTATAATAAAAATGCACAATTAAATATTTATTGTTTAGAAGCACTGTATTTTAATGAATTTCCAGCCGTAGCTGGAATAATCAGTGATGTTGCTAATATTGATTATCAGATAGTTGTCCAAACTTTAAAAAATTCTAAGAAGCAGTTAAAATTCTATCACACTTTGTTGCATCTTTTAAATCAGACTAGTCTTAGTACTTCAATAAAATATTGTTTAAAGCAACAGCAAGGATTTTCAAACCAGACCAGGTTGCCGCTTACTAAAATTGACAACAAGCTTGAAAATAAATTAAATCAGGTGCTGGAAAAAACCAAATAAACACTTATTTTGATAAAAAAATTAAAGTAGTTAATAATATAGAAGATAAATTAATTTAATTTTAAGAATTTTTTTGATACAATTATGTTAGATATATTAGTCAACTGGTCGTAAATATGATAATATATAAAAACATGACGCAAGATATATGAAATACTTATAATAATATAATAATATGGAGGTACAAATGAAGAAAGAAGTAGTAAGGATTTTACCGCTTGGTGGTCAAGCGGAAATGGGAAAAAGCATGTATTGTATTGAAATCGATGAAAAAATCTTTATCATTGATGCTGGTTTTCGTTTTCCAGAAGTTAGTAAATTAGGTGTTGATATCATAATTCCTAGTTTCGATTATTTAAAAGAAAATGCTGAAAGAATCGTAGCGATAATTATTACCCATGGTCATGATGACGTTATGGGGGCATTGCCTTATTTATTAGAAGCAGTAAATGTGCCAATTTATGCTCCGGCTTTAACGGCAGATTTAATGGAACAGATGCTAAAACGGTACAAAAAACACAATAATCCTAATTTGAATTATGAGATAAATCGAGTAAAACGTAATGATTCAATCAATATTGCAAATACACCAGTGGAATTTTTCCCTCTAACTCATTCTATTCCTGGTAGTGTTGGAATCGCAATCTGGTCATCAAGCGGTTATATTGTTTATAGTGGCGAATTTATCATTGATTTTGGAGCTCCTGAGGGATTCCGTTGTGATATTCAAAAGATGATGGAAATTGGAAAAAAAGGAGTTTTAGCGTTATTATGTGAATCATCATATTCGATGAATTCAGGGTATACCTCACCACGGCATAAATTGACCGATAAAATTGATCATATATTCGAAGATAGTGAAGGACGAATTATTATTTCCAGTTATGCTCAAAATATTTTTAGAACCAAAGAAATCGTTGAGCTAACTAAAAAATATAATCGAAAAATTGTTTTCTATGGTCGAGATAAATATGATAGCACTAATAGTATTGTTCGTATCGGACAACAGCTAAAAAAAGCCGTTATTCAAATTCCTAAAGATATAATTGCTTTTTCAACTGATATTGGAAAAAAGGGGATTGATGATAATTTAGTTATTTTACTAAGTGGTACACCTCAAAGAATCTATCATGACATTTTAGATATTATTGATGGTGGCGATGAATACTTAAAATTAAATGAAAATGATACTTTCATTGTGGCTTCACCAGTAATTCCAGGAACTGAAAAGATTGCCAATAAAGCCATTAATGAACTATATAAAACCGATTCTAATATTCATGTTTTAAAAAATAAAGAATTAAGTTCAATGCATGCTTCGCAAGAAGATATTAAAGTTATTATCCAGATTTTCAATCCAAAATATTTTGTTCCGATCAAAGGTGAATATCAGCACTTTATTTCTAACCTTGATATAGCTCAAAGTATGTCAATTCCAGCTGAAAATGTTGGTATTATTGATAATGGTGAGATATTGACATTTATTGACGGTAAATTACAAGATTATCGTGATACAATTGAAGTTGAAGATGTTATGATTGATGGTAGTGGGGTTGGAGATGTCGGAGACAAAGTTATTGATGATCGAATTCAGCTATCAAATGATGGTGTGGTCGTTATTGGGGTAACTGTTGATGATCAAACAAAAGATATCATTGCGACTACTGATGTTCAAACTCGTGGTTTTGTATATTTAAGAGATTCTGAATATATTATCAAAGGCATCATTGAAATTGCTGAAAAATGTGTTGAAGATATGAAAAAAAATTCTAAATTAGAAGCAGTAGAAGTCCGTCAGACCATTAAAGATAAAGTCAATAAATATATTACGAAGGAAACAGGTAAAAAACCAGTTATTTTACCAATTATTATTGAAGTCTAAGCAAGTTTATCTTGCTTTTTCTTTTTCAAGATAATATCGTATGTTATAATAATAGAGCTAAGTTGGAGGTGTGAAAATAATTCATGGCAAAGACAAAACGTAAGAAAAAATCGAAACAAGAACAAATTAGTGAAGATTTAAAGATGCGGATCATAGCATTTGTTGGTTTGTTTATAATTGTTGTTAGCGCAATGCAGCTAGGACCAATAGGTCATCAACTAGATTATGTATGTACCTATCTAATTGGCAATTTTATTGGTATTGGCTATATCATGCTGATTAGTTTATGTATATATGTGATTGCTAAAGCTCATCTACCAAAAATGAATAGCCCTAGAGCAATCGGTTTATACTTAATTATTGGTGCACTATTAACATTAATGTCTTCATTTAATGATGATAATATTGTAGCTATTAAAGTTATTAACCAATATATCAGCCAAGCCCCTTGTAATCGTGGTGGTTTTATCGGAGCTTTGTTATATGGTATTTTAAGTGCCTTGTTTGATCGAATTGGTGCTATGATTGCTGCTGGATTTATTTTAATTATTGGTATTGTGTTACTTGGAAGTAAGTTTTACGTTGATTACATAAAAAATAATTCCAAGAAAGAAAAGAAAAAAGATTATTTTAGTCAAAATACTGGAGGAAAATTTGTTGATTTCTTTTCTAGAAGCAAAGAAAAAGATAAAGTTTTTTTTCCTGATGAAGTTTTTGATGAACAACAAACCAAAAAAGATAAAAAGCCTGAAAAAGAAAAAGTTACAGCTAAAATTCATCTAGAAGAAGATGACAGTATTCCTTCAACTGTTGAATTCAATGAAGATTCATTAACTTTAGAAATCAAAGACAAAAAACCTAAAATCCATGATAATCAAACTAAAAATAAACAGTCAGTCAATAAAAATTATCATTTACCGCCACTGACATTATTAAAAAATGTTCCTAGTAAAAAGGCTAATTCGAATCGTGATCACGCATTGACTAAAGCCAAGACATTAACCAATGTTCTTCATGAATTTGGGGTAAATACAACTATCAGTGATATTTTTATTGGGCCTTCGGTTACTAAATATGAATTAAAATTAGAAACTGGAACCCGAGTCAATAAAATCTTACAATTGCAAGATGATATAAAATTAGCATTGGCAGCTAAAGATATTCGAATCGAAGCGCCAATTCCTGGTAAAGCAGCCGTAGGTGTCGAAATCCCTAATAACGTGGCTACAACAGTTAGTTTTAAAGAAGTAATTAAAGATGTACCAGCTGAATATGAAAATGATAAATTATTAGTACCGTTAGGTAAAGATGTCAGTGGTAAAATTATTTATGCCCAATTAAATAAAATGCCACACTTATTAATTGCCGGTGCGACGGGAAGTGGAAAATCAGTTTGCGTCAATACGATTATTTGTTCAATTTTAATGCGAGTCCGACCTGATGAAGTTAAATTTATCTTGATTGATCCTAAAAAAGTTGAGTTAACTAACTATAATGGAATTCCTCATTTATTGGCGCCAGTAGTTACTGATCCAAAAAAAGCTGCCGGGGTTTTACAAGAAGTTGTTTCAGAAATGGAACGTCGCTATGATTTATTCGCAAAGGCTAATGTTCGTAATATTGAAACTTATAATAATTATGTCAATAAGTCTAATCAAACACTATCAGATGATAAACAGCTTTCACTTTTACCATATCATGTAGTTATATTAGATGAAGTTGCTGATTTGATGATGGTTGCTAGTAAACAGGTAGAAGATTGTATTATGCGAATTGCCCAAATGGCCCGAGCTGCTGGAATTCATTTAATTGTGGCGACACAAAGACCATCAACAGACATTATTACTGGTGTAATTAAAGCTAATATTCCATCTCGTATTGCTTTTGCTGTATCATCTGGTGTTGATTCGCGAACGATTCTAGATGCATCTGGTGCTGAAAAATTATTAGGTAAAGGAGATATGCTTTATTCACCAATGGGCGCCAGTTCGCCAATTCGAGTTCAGGGAGCTTTTGTCTCTGATGAAGAAGTCAGTGCAATTGTTGAATATGTCAGCAAGCAACAGGAAGCAACATATGACGATAAATATATCAATGCTAAGTTAACTACCAGCACTGTTACATCTTCTAAGGAACAAGAAGAGGATGAAGAATATGAAATGTGTCGCAGTTTTGTTATCAGTGTTCAAAAGGCCAGTACTTCATTATTACAACGACAATTTCGAATTGGATATAATAAAGCTGCTCGAATTATTGACCAGCTGGAGGCTGATGGGGTCATTGGACCTCAGATTGGTTCCAAACCTCGAGAAGTTTATATTCGCGGCTATGAAGAAGAAGACATTTGACGATGTCTTTTTTTCTGACAAATTATTCTTTGAAAACAGATTTATCGTTTCGGTTTTATTTTTTATGATTTCGTGTATAATATATACATTAGATTTGTAAAGGAGTGTCTTATGAAAAAAAGTTATCAATTAAAAGGATATACATTACATGTAATTCCAACTAAGAAGTTCAAAAATATTACAATGTCTTTAAAATTAGAAAATAAATTAACAAGAGAAAATGTAACTAAACGATCATTGTTAGCGTTCATGTTAACCGGAGGAACTGAGCAATATCCTTCGACCCAGGCTCTTTCAACTCATTTAGAAGATTTATATGGGATGAGTTTTGGAACTAATTTAGCGACAAAAGGATTAGGACAAATCTTAAATCTATCAAGTGTTTGTATAAATGAAGCTTTTTTACCATATCAAGAAGATTTATTACAAGAACAAATTAAAATGTTTAATGATGTTTTATTCCATCCAAATGTTAAGGATGGAAAATTTGATGAACAGACTTTTAATATTAAGAAAAAAGAATTAAAAGAACGCTTGATTGTCCAAAATGATGACAAATTTGTTTATGGTTTAGATCAATTGTTTAAATATATGGGTGAGGATGGCTTCTTGTCAATTAAAAATAATGGATATATTGAAGAAATCAATCAAATTACTAATGAAGAATTATATCAATATTTATTAGAATGTGTTCATAGTGATGCTAAACATCTTTATGTGGTTGGTGATGTTGATGAATCAATCGTTTCTCTATTTGAACAAAATTTAAAATTTGATACTGATGTGACAGCAATTAATCCTGTAACTAATTTTAAATCAACTAAAACTGAAGTCTTAGAAGTAATTGAAAAACAAGACATCACTCAGTCTAAACTAAATCTAGGATATGTTGTTGATTGTAATTTTACTGATTCAGGAACATATGCCATGACTGTTTTTAATGCGATGTTTGGTGGTTTTTCACAATCACGATTATTTAGAGTAGTTCGGGAACAAAATAGCTTATGTTATTATATTTCTTCAAGTTATGGAGCATTTAGTGGAATTATGACGGTCAATGCTGGAATTGAAGGTAAGGACTATCAAAAAGCGTTAGATTTAATTAAACAGGAACTAGCCAATTTTCAAGATGGTCAATTTAGTGATGATGAAATTAGTTTAGCAAAATTGATGCTAAAAAATTCATTAACTAAAACTAAAGATGAACCAATCAGTTTGATTACTTTAGCTTATAACCGGGATTTGACAGGCGTTCAAGAATCAAATGATGAATATTTAGAAAAATTATTAAGTGTTACCAAAGAAGAAATAATTGCTGCTAGTAAAAAAGTACACTTAGACACAATCTTTTTACTTACAGGGAGTGATCAATAATGGAAAAATTATATTTTAATACCTTAAAAGAAACATTATATCATGAAAAAATGGACAATGGTTTAGAAGTTTATTTGTTGCCAAAACCAGGTTTTGAAAAAACCTATGGTTTATTTTCCACTAGATTCGGGGCCATCGATACTACTTTTGTTCCATTACATCAAGATAAGATGATAAAAGTTGAAGATGGTATTGCCCATTTTTTAGAACATAAAATGTTTGACATGGATGGTGGCGATGCTTCAGAAGAGTTTGCCAAGTTAGGAGCAAGCACTAATGCCTTTACTTCTTCAAGCAGAACAGCTTATCTATTTAGTACTACCACAAATGAATATGCCTGTATTGAATTATTATTAGATTTTGTGCAAAAATTAGAAATTACACCTGAAAGTGTTGAAAAAGAAAAGGGAATAATTGGGCAAGAAATCAAAATGTATGATGATGATCCCGATTGGCGCGTCTATTTTGGTTCTATTCAAAATTTATATCAAAAGCATCCTGTCGCTGTTGATATTGCTGGAACCGTGGAAACGGTTAATAGAACTAATAAAGAGATGTTAGAAACATGCTATAATACTTTTTATCATCCAAGCAATATGATGATTTTTGTGGTTGGAAATATTGATCCCAATAAAGCTATGGAAACCATTAAAACTAATCAATCTAAAAAGGATTTTAAATTGGCAAAACCAATAATTTGTCAAAAAGTAGCAGAACCTGAGGCCATTAAAACTAAAGAAACTGTTTTAACAATGGATGTTGAGATGAATAAAATAATTGTTTCAATCAAAGTAAATGATATTTTAGAAAATCCAAAAGATAAGATCAAACGTGAATTATCATTAAATTTATTATTTGATTTATTATTTTCAAAAAGTGCCAAGTTATATAATGAATGGTTGAATCAAGGAATTATCAATGATTCATTTAGTGCTAGTTTTACTCAAGAACGTGATTATGCTTTTATTCAAATTGGCTGTGATTGTAATGATTATCAGACATTAAAAGAAATACTATTAGATTTAATTACTAATTTTGATCAATTAAAAATTCAAGAAAACGATTTTAATCGAATCAAGAAAAAAAATATCGGTTTATTTATCAATATGTTTAATAGTCCTGAAAGTATTGCCAATTTATTTAGTCGTTATTATTTTGAAGGAATTAATGCGCTAGATTTAGTCGATGAAGTCGCTGCATTAAAATTAGAAGACATTTATAATGTTTTTAAATATTTCAATATCAACAATACTAGTACTTGTATCGTGAAAAAAAATAATCACGATAATTCTGAAATTTAAAATAGTTGACACGACAAAAGCTTATGATATAATAACGGTGGTTAGAGAGTATATAAATTTCCACATCATAGATAAGGGAACCTGATTTAAATGGCGGTGTTGAAAACCTGTCTTAGAATAGGGATCCTAAAGCTTATTTAAAGGTGCCCACCTGTACATAACAGGGAAATATCTAACGCTCTCTACCTTTTTTAATTTAAGGAGATTAAAAATGAGTCAAATAGATCCAAAATTAATTGCACGAATTAATGAATTGGCTAAAAAGAAAAAAGAGGGTACCATCACTAGTGAGGAATTAGAAGAACAAGAAAAATTACGAAAAGAATATATAAAATTATTTCGTGGTAATTTTAAACAACAGCTAATGGGAATTAAGGTTGTTGATCAAAAGGGTAATGATGTTACTCCTCGAAAATTAAAAAAAGCACAATCAAAAAAATTAAATTAGAAGCTGTTTGTGGCTTCTAATTTTAATTTTAAATAATTTACATATTTTTTAAATAAAATTAACATTTTGATATGAATAAACAACCTCTTATTGCGTTTATTTAAGAAATGTGTATAATAAAGTTGAGTTTTTGTGAAAAGAAGGAGAAAAGGAAATTAATGGAAACATCAAGTTTATCAATAGCAACTATTCGGGCATTGGGTATTGATGCCATCAATAAAGCTAATTCAGGTCATCCTGGAATGGTTTTAGGTTCCGCACCAGCAATGTATACGTTATTTACAAAAGAAATGAATATATATCATAAACATAGCGATTGGTTTAATCGTGATCGCTTTGTTCTAGCGTCTGGTCATGCTTCTGCACTTTTATATTCAATATTGCATTTGTCAGGATTTAATATTTCAATTGAAGATATCAAAAACTTCCGTCAATGGGGTTCAGTGACTCCAGGACATCCTGAGTGTGATATTACTGATGGGGTCGATGCTTCATCAGGACCGTTAGGTCAAGGAATTCCAATGGCTGCAGGAATGGCTCTAGCTGAAAAATTTTTAGCAACAAAATTTAATCGTGAAGGATTCGATATTGTTGATCATTATACTTATGTTTTATGTGGTGATGGTGATATGCAAGAAGGTGTTACTTATGAAGCAGCTTCTTTAGCAGGACATTTATCACTTGGAAAATTAATTGTTTTATATGATGCTAATAAAGTTACCTTAGATGGACCTTTATCTATGTCATTTAGTGAAGACGTTAAAAAACGTTTTGAATCAATGGGTTGGCAAGTTATAAAGGTTGCTGATGGAAATGATATCAATTTAATTCAAAAAGCAATCAAAAAAGGTAAAAGAGAATTATATAAACCAACTTTAATTATTATCGATACAGTTATTGGCTATGGTTCAGCTAACGAAGGAACCAGCAAGGTACATGGTAGTCCACTTGGATATGAAGATGGTAAAAACGCTAAGATTTCTTATGGTTTTGATCATGATGAATTTTATGTTCCTGAAGAAGTATATAATGATTTTGCTGATACTTGCATTAAAAGAGGTCGTAATCGTTATAATAAATGGCGCCGGCTAATGAAAGAGTATAAAAATACATATCCTGAATTAGCTCAAGAACTTGATGATGCCATTAATGATCGCTATTCTTTCGATATTGAAGAGTTAATGCAAAAATATGTTCCTGGTCATAATGATGCTACTAGAAATACATCATTAGAAGCAATTCAAGAAATTGCCAAACAAAATCCAACGTTTTTATCAGGGACAGCAGATTTAGCTTCATCAACTAAAACATTGATTGCCAATGAAAAAACTTTCAGTGTTGAAAATTATGATGGACGTAATCTTGCTTTTGGAATTCGTGAATTCGCTATGGTGGCCATGATGAATGGAATTACTTTACATAAAGGTATCAAAGTTTCCGCTGGTGGTTTCTTAGTTTTCGCTGATTATTTTAAAGCGGCATTACGAATGGCATGTTTAATGCATTTACCAATTATTTTACCATTATCTCATGACTCAATTGCTGTAGGCGAAGATGGTCCAACACATCAACCAATTGAACAACTTACAATGTTACGTTCTCTACCAAATATTCAAGTAATTCGTCCAGCAGATGCTAAAGAAATGATTGCTGCATGGAAAATTGCCATTGAAACGACTAATAAGCCAACTGCTTTGATTTTAACTA
Organism: uncultured Thomasclavelia sp.; assembly: GCF_944324745.1. GTDB lineage: Bacteria > Bacillota_I > Bacilli_A > Erysipelotrichales > Coprobacillaceae > Thomasclavelia. The sequence goes on from NZ_CALUXO010000085.1 coordinate 69,399, forward strand.
GACAAAATGTAGTTACCTTAGAAAACTCTAGCTATGAAGGAGTTTGCAAAGGTGCCTATATCGCTGGTAACGAAAAAGAAAGAATTGATGCAATCATTATTGCTAGTGGTAGTGAAGTAAGCTTAGCAATGCAAGCAAAAGAAAAACTATTAGAAGAAGGTATTGATGTTCGTGTTGTTTCAATGCCTTCAATGGAACTTTATGAACAACAAAGCCCTGAATATAAAGAATCGATTTTACCAAACAAAATCCGTACTCGTTTATCAATTGAGATGGGTTCTGATTTTGGATGGTATCGTTATGTCGGCTTAGATGGAAAAACAATGTCAGTTAATTCATTTGGAACTAGTGCTCCTGCTAACGTTATTATTGAACGTTATGGATTTACTGTTGAAAATGTAATTAAAAATATTAAAGAATTATTGAATCGGAATTAATTTTAATTCCGATTTTTTGACATTGTTTGATTCTAGTTCTAGTTATAATAATTTTGGTGATGAAGATGAAACAATATCGAGTATATAGACTAAATTCCAATATTAAAGAACTTTGGCAACAATATCCAGAAATTAAAGCTAAAATAACTAAACTAGAACCGAAAAATAGTTTTTTTGATCGACAGATGGAATGTTTCTTTCAAACAAACGAAGGAATCAGTGATTATATTGAAGATAAATTAAAAAAACGCTCAGACTATTCTCGTGATAAAAATAGACATTATTTACATAATCAGTTAACTAACGAAAATTTAGTTTGTATTGTTGATGATTATTACATAACTATAAAAGCTAATAAAAAAGAAAATATTTTTTTAGAAATATTATTTAATATTGATAATAGTCTAGAAAAGACATATGTATGCGAAGTGTCTAATTGATAAGCTTAACGTTTTTTGTGATATTCTATACCATTAATTTAAAAGTTATGTTATAATGGTAAAGCAATCTAAAATTTGGAGGTACAAAAATGTTAAGCGCCATTATTGGAGTAATTATCGGTGCCATCGCAGGATTCTTTGGTGCACGTTATATGTTTAAAAAACAATTACAGAAAAATCCGCCTATCAATGAAAAAATGATTCGGGCGATGTATATGGAAATGGGTCGTAAACCAAGTGAAGCACAAATTAAAAGAATCATGAATTCGGTTATGGCACAATATAAATAAGGGCACGTCCCTTATTTTTTATTTATAATAAAAATATCTGATAACAGATATTTTAACTATATTTATAAAATTACATCCAAGTAATTTTAGATTCCGTTCCTTCTTTTACACGTTTTAGATTTGCCCGATGACGGTAAATTAAAAGTAAGATCACTGCCGCAACACATATTTTTCCAATTAATGAAATGTCCATAAATGGTGTTGCCAGTAAGACCGAACCAGAAGCAATTACTGAAGATAAAGAAACATATTTAGATATTTTTAATACGATAAAAAATACTACTAAAGCTAAAACTGCTCCTAATGGATTAATGGTAAAGAAAAAACCAATAGCGGTAGAAACAGCCTTACCACCTTTAAAATTAGCAAAGATTGGATAACAATGTCCAATAACACAGGCTAAAGCACAAACATAATGAAGATCACTATTTAAATTAAAAATATGACAAAGATAATTAGTCAATAGACTAACAAGCAATGCTTTAGATGCATCAAGCAAGATTACGGCAACTCCAGCTTTTTTTCCTAAAACACGACCTGTATTGGTTCCTCCTAAATTTCCCGAACCATAATTACGAACATCAGTTTTATAGAAAACTTTACCAATGACTAATGCAAATGGTATTGATCCATACAAATAGCCACAAGCTATTAAAATTATCGGAATTATTACATCCATTAAAATCACCCCAAAGGTATTATATATTATCAGGATAAAATTGCAATAATCTTTGAAAAAAAGCTCAAAGTTAGTTATAATAGTACAAGTGTCACTTACAAACTTATCATAACTTTATTTAATAAAGAGTAAATAAATTGTTTTAAAATTTCTAAGAAAGGAGAGGCTACTCAATAAAATGTATATTTGAGTAGCTGTTGATTGAATAAATGCCAAGTAATAAATATGATGAATCTAATATTCAAATATTAGAAGGTTTAGAAGCTGTTCGTAAAAGACCTGGGATGTATATTGGCTCTACTGATAGTCGTGGGTTACATCATTTAGTTTGGGAAATTGTTGATAATTCAATTGACGAAGCATTATCTGGCTTTGGAGATCATATTGAAGTTACTATCTGTAAAGATAACAGCATTAAAGTTGTTGACCATGGAAGAGGAATGCCAACTGGAATGCATGCATCAGGACGTCCGACAACCGAGGTCATCTTAACGGTTCTTCATGCTGGTGGTAAGTTCAATGAAGATGGTGGTTATAAAACTTCTGGTGGTTTACATGGAGTTGGGGCATCTGTCGTTAATGCTTTATCAAAATGGTTAGAAGTAACTATTCATCGTGATGGCAAAATCTGGTTTCAGCGCTTTGAAAATGGTGGTAGTAGGATTGGAAAATTAAAAGTTATTGGTAAAACTAATCAAACAGGAACGACCATTCAATTTTCACCTGATCCAGATATTTTTTCAACAACGGAATTTAATTATTCAACAATTAATGAACGATTGATGGAAAGTGCTTTTTTATTAAAAGGAATTAAAATTGATTTAGTTGATGAAAGAACTGACAAACATGATACTTTTCAATATGATAATGGTCTAACGGCTTTTGTTGAATATTTAAATTATGAAAAAGAAACGATAAATGAAATTATTAATATTGAAGGAATTAATAATGAAATAGAAGTAGATGTAGCAATGCAATTTACTACTGGATATCAGGAAAACACACTATCTTTTGTTAATCTAGTTAGAACTAGTGATGGTGGTAGCCATGAAACAGGTTTTAAAACTGCCCTTACACGTACTTTTAATGAATATGCCCGTAAATATGGATTATTGAAAGAAAAGGATAAAAATCTTGAAGGTAACGATGTTCGCGAAGGTTTATCAGCCATTTTATCAATTAAAGTGCCAGAACATTTTCTGCAATTTGAAGGACAGACGAAATCTAAATTAGGTACTCCCGAAGCTAGAAATGTTGTTGATGCTGTTGTTTATGAAAAACTAACATATTATCTAGAAGAAAATAAAGAAACAGCCGATAATCTAGTTAAAAAGATGATTAAGGCTTCTCAGGTTCGTGAAGCAGCTCGAAAAGCTCGTGAGGCCGCCAGAAAAGGTAAGGGAACGCGACAAGAAAAAATTCTTAGTGGTAAATTAGCACCCGCTCAATCAAAAGATCGTTCAATAAAAGAATTATACTTAGTCGAAGGTGATTCAGCAGGCGGAAGTGCTAAACAAGGCCGTGATCGTAAATATCAAGCGATATTACCGCTTCGAGGAAAGGTTGTGAATACTGAAAAAGCATCGATGGCCGATATCTTAAAAAATGAAGAAATTGCCACGATCATTAATACTATTGGTGCTGGAGTTGGTCCGGATTTCAATGAAAAAGATAGTAACTATAATAAAGTAATTATAATGACCGATGCCGATACTGATGGAGCTCATATTCAGATTTTGCTGCTGACATTTTTCTATCGCTATATGCGTGATTTGATTACAGCAGGAAAAGTTTATATTGCTTTGCCACCGCTATATAAAGTGTCTAAAAAGACCGGTAAAAAAGAAGAGGTTATTTATGCCTGGGAAGACGATGAATTGGAAGCCGCTAAGAAGAAAATTGGTCGTGGCTATACCGTTCAACGTTATAAAGGTTTAGGGGAAATGAATGCTGCTCAATTATGGGAGACCACAATGAATCCTAAAACTCGAACTTTGATTCAAGTTTCGATTGATGATGCTGCAATTGTTGAAAGACGAGTTTCAGTTTTAATGGGCGATAAAGTAGAACCTAGACGAGAATGGATCGAACAAAATGTCCAATTTACGTTAGAAGATAATTATACTATTGACTAAGGAGAGATAGATAGTGGATAAAAAAATTGTAATGTCATTAGAAACCATCATGGGAGATCGATTCGGAAAATATTCTAAATATATTATTCAAGACCGGGCTTTACCTGATGTTCGCGATGGTTTAAAACCAGTCCAACGTCGGATTTTATATTCGATGTATAAAGAAGGAAATTTACATTCCAAACCATATCGAAAATCAGCTAAAACCGTCGGAAATGTCATTGGTAATTATCATCCTCATGGAGATACTTCAGTTTATGAAGCGATGGTTCGTTTATCACAAGAATGGAAGATGCGAGCCCCTTTAGTTGATATGCAAGGTAATAATGGCTCTATCGACAACGATCCTGCTGCAGCTATGCGTTATACCGAAGCAAGATTAGCGCCAATCGCTGAAGAATTACTATTGGACTTAGATAAAGATACAGTTTTAATGTCATTAAACTTTGATGACACTGAATATGAGCCGACAGTACTTCCAGCGGCTTATCCCAATTTATTAGTTAATGGTGCTACTGGAATTTCAGCTGGATATGCCACTGAAATTCCTCCTCATAACTTAGAAGAAGTTATTAATGCCACAATTTATCGATTAAAACATCCTAAATGTTCCTTAGAAAAAATTATGGAATATGTTAAAGGACCAGATTTTCCTACTGGAGCTATTGCTGAAGGAAAACAGGGAATCATCAATGCTTTTAAAACAGGACGTGGTAAAGTAATTGTTCGTAGTAAAACTGAAATCGTAGAAGAAAAAAATATAAATAAAATTATCGTAACAGAAATTCCTTATGAGGTTAATAAAGCCGAGCTGGTTCGTAAAATTGATGAAATACGTTTTAATCGACATGTTGACGGTATAGTTGAAGTTCGCGATGAATCAGATCGTAGTGGTTTAAGAATTGCTATCGATCTAAAAAAAGATATTTCGGTTACTAATACTTTAAATTATTTATTTAAAAATACTGATTTGCAAAAAAATTATAACTATAACATGGTAGCAATTAAAGATAAGCGACCTGTTTTAATGGGTATCATCGATATATTAGATGGTTATATTGCTCATCAAATTGATGTAGTTACTCGCAGCAGTCAATATGATTTAAATAAGGCTAAAAATCGTAAGCATATTGTTGAAGGTTTGATCAAAGCTATTTCTATTTTGGATGAAGTCGTTTCTACGATCAGAGCTTCTAAAGATAAAGCAGATGCCAAGAAAAATTTAATGGATAAATACGATTTTACCGAAAAACAGGCAGAAGCTATTGTTATGTTACAATTATATCGTTTGACAAATACCGATATTGTAACGTTAGAAAACGAAAACAATGAACTTGATCAACAGATTAGTAGATTAAATGATATTTTAGCTAATCCTGAATTATTAAATAAAGTAATTATTGAACGCTTAAATCAAATCAAGAAAAAATACCCGATGCCGAGACTTACTCAGGTTCGCGATGAAATCCAAGAAATAAAAATTGATGAACAAAAAATGATTTTATCTGAAGATACTAATGTATCAATTACCCGTGATGGTTATATTAAACGAATTAGTACTCGTTCTTTAAAAGCCAGTGAAGGTATCCCAATTGGTAAAAAAGATAATGATCATTTAGTAGCTTTATTTCAGGCCAATACATTAGATCATATATTATTGTTCACTGATGCCGGTAATTATTTGTTTGTACCAGTTTATAAAATAGATGAATTTAAATGGAAAGATGCCGGTAAACATCTAAGTTATTTAATTAAATTAAATTCAAGTGAAAAAATAATCGGTGCCATTTTAGTAAAAGATTTTAACTTACCATTATATGTTTTAATTGCAACTAAAAATGGACAAATTAAACGAACTCAGTTATCTGATTTTAAAGTCACTCGATACTCTAAACCGATTAAGTGTATGGCATTAAAGAATAATGATCAAGTTATTGGCGTAAAATTGACTGATAATAATCAGGGGATTATTCTTACAACTAAAGCTGGATATGGGGTTTTATATTCAGAACAGGAAGTTTCTATTTTAGGAATAAAAGCCGGGGGTGTTAAAGCCTGCAATCTAAAAAATGATCAATTAGTTAGTCTGGATATCTTTGATCCACTTAAAAATCATTCATTGATGCTTGTAAGTGAAGATGGTGGGATTAAACGAATTAGGATTAGTGATATCACACCGTCAAGTCGCCAGAAAAAAGGGGTAATTTTATATAAAAATCCTAAATCTAAAGTTATCTATGTTAAAGCTGGAGCTGTTGTTGATAACAATCAAGAATTAACAGTTACTTTAAATGATCAAACCAGCTATACGTATTTACCAACTGATTTTAATTATGCTAATTTGATTCAAAAGCCAACAGTAAAACACAAACTGACAAATATCCAATTAATTGAAGATGTTTATGTTGCTCGGGCTATTAGCACTGATGATTTTTCTAATGGGCCTCAAAAGCAAGAAGATACTAGTGCTATTTTTAAAGAACCAAAACAACATACTTTATTAGATGATATAGAAACAACATCTTCTAACCAAAAGACATCTAAGTCAAAAAAGACGATGACAAAAAAAGATGATAAAGTAAAATATGAAAAAATCAGTCTGGCCGATATTTTAAATGAAGATGAGTTTTAAAGATGATTATTTAACTAGCTAAGATAAAAATGTGCGTTATTTGATAGAATTTTAAATAGTTACCAATCCTGATAACTAGCTCGAAATATCAATTCGCACATTTATTATTTTAACTACGTTCTTTCATATATTCACGTAACAGTTTAATTAAAGCCCGTTTTTCCAATCGGGAAACATATGAACGAGAAATATTTAATTTTTTTGCAATTTCTTTTTGAGTGTATTTTTTAGTATTGTTTAAACCATAGCGCATAATTAGCGTATCTTTTTCACGATCATCTAAAATATTAAAATATTTAGTAATTTTTTCAATTGTATCATTACGATTAATAATATCGATAAAATCTTCTTGTTGGGCCGGAATAATATCGCCTAAAACAATTTCGCTGCCATCTTTATCGATTCCAATAGCTTCATTTAATGAAACATCAAGACTAGTTTTTTTATTAGTTCTTAAATGCATTAAAATTTCATTTTCAATACATCTTGAAGCATAGGTAGCTAAGCGGGTTTGATGATTATTAGAATAACTATCAACTGCTTTGATTAGACCAATGGTACCAATAGAAATCAAATCTTCCTGAAGATCTTTATTATTTTCATATTTTTTGGCTATATGCGCAACTAATCTCAAATTACGTTCAATCAAAATATTACGGGCCTTTTGATCACCGGCAAAAAATTGTTTTAAATATTTTTCTTCTTCTTTAGCTGATAAAGGTAATTCAAAAGATTTTGCTTTGATATATGATACAAAAAATCCATTTGTCAACAATGATAATAATGTTGCAAACATTAACTTCACCTCGATATATTTTACGGTCGATTAATTTAATTTATGACATAAATAGACACATTAATCGCTGATTTAAATGATATTTTTAATCGATATACTTTAAAATCATCTTAAAATAATGTACAATGGTTGTGATTTTTGAAAAGGAGAGATTATGACAAAAGAAATTAGATGTTTTGGCTGTGGTGCGATCATTCAAAGTGATGATGAAAAGAAAATTGGTTTCGTACCAAAAAATGCATTAAATAAAGATCATGTACTTTGTAAACGTTGTTTTCGTTTACAACATTATCATGAATTACAAAAAACTAGTTTAACCAATGACGATTTTTTAAGAATTTTAAATCAAATTGGCAGCCATGATTGTTTAGTAGTATATTTGGTTGATTTATTTGATTATAATGGAAGTATTATCAAAGGATTAACTAGACATTTAAATGGTAATGATATTCTGGTTGTTGGAAATAAACGTGATATTTTACCTAAATCAGTTAAAGATATTAAAATTGAACATTGGTTACGACGTCAATTAAAAGAATCAGGAATTAAACCAGTTGATGTGATACTTTCAAGTGCCCTTAAAAATTATAATCTTGATTTATTATTTGAAAAGATTGATTATTATCGTAAAAATCGTGATGTTTATCTTGTTGGGGTTACAAATGTTGGTAAATCATCATTGATCAATGCTTTATTAAAACATTATAGCAATATTAATAATCTGATTACTACTAGTGAATTTCCTGGTACGACATTGGATCTAATTGAAATTCCACTAGATGAACATAGTAATTTATATGATTCACCAGGAATAGTTAATGCTGATCAAATTTTGCATCAAGTCGATGAAAAAGATTTGAAATATATAATTCCTAAAAGTGAATTACGTCCGATAAATTTTCAGTTAAATGACCAGCAAACACTATATTTTGGTGGTTTAGCTAGAATGGATTATCAAAAGGGTAATAAAACTTCGTTCACTTGTTTCTTTCCAAAAACGTTAAAAATAAGTAGAACTAAGTTAATTAACGGTGATGGTCTGTATAATCGTCATTTAACTTTAGAACCAGTGATTAAATCAATTGAAAAAATCCAAGATATGAATACGTATACTTTCAAACTGCCAAATTATAAAGTAGATATTGTTATATCGGGATTAGGTTTTATTAGCATAAAACAGCCTAATGCTAATATAAAAATTTATGCGCCTAAAGGAGTAGGGGTATTTATTCGAGAAGCACTAATATAGAAAGGATAATGATATGTTAACAGGAAAACAAAAAAGGTATTTAAGAGGAATTGGACATAATTTAAATGCAATCTTCCAAATTGGTAAAGAAGGGGTTCATCAAAGTCAAATTGACGGTATTGAAGACGCCTTAAATGCCCATGAATTAATTAAAATTAAGATCTTAGAATCTTGTCTTCAGTCTAAAAATGAGATTGCGATTGAATTAAGCATGAGAACTCACGCAGATGTAGTACAAATTTTAGGACGAACTATTTTATTATATCGTCCCAGCGAAAAACAAATTTATTCTTTGCCAAAATGAAAATAGGTATTTTTGGGGGTAGTTTTGATCCTATCCACCGTTCTCATGTAAGAGTTATAGAAGAATCGCTACGACAATTAGACTTAGATAAACTTTTAGTAATGCCTACGGCAAACAATCCTTGGAAAGACTCATCAGGAGCTACAAAAAAACAACGACTAGACATGTTACATATAGCGTTAGATCGTTATGCAAAAGTAGAAATCTGCACTTATGAAATTAATCAGGATGATAGCAAAAAGAACTATACTATTGATACGATCAAACACTTAAAAAAAGTATATCCTGAAGATCAGTTATATTTTATTATGGGGATGGATCAGGCAAGTTTATTCCATAAATGGGTAGATGCTAAAAAATTAAGTAAACTAGCTCAATTAGTTGTTTTTGATCGTGTTGGCTATCAAACAAATGAGAATATTCAAAAATATAATTTTATCCGTTTGGATCTAACGGCTACTGATGATGCCAGCAATGAAATTCGAAATGGAAAACTACATGCCTTACAACCCGAAGTATTAAAATATATTGTCAATAATGGAATCTATTTAGAAACAATGATTAAAAATAAAATGTCAAAGAAACGTTATCGTCATACTGTCAGCATGGCTCATTTAGCCAAAGAATTTGCCAAAAACAATGGTCTAGATGCCACTAAAGCCTATGTAGCTGGTATGTTGCATGATATTGCCAAAGAAATGGACTATGATGATGCTTTAAAAATAATGAATGAGCATTATCCTCAATATGTCGATAAAGCTGTGCCAATCTGGCATCAATGGTTATCTGAATATGTAGCTAAAACTGAATATTTAGTTGATGATCGAGAAATCTTACAGGCAATTAGACATCATACAACAGGTTCTCTAGGTATGTCTAAATTAGATATGTGCATTTATACTGCTGATAAATATGACCCTAGTCGCGATTATGATTCATCAAAAGAAATCGCTTTATGTAATCAAGATATCGAAGCTGGTTTTGCATCTTGTCTGCAAGATTTTTATGATTTTTCGACCAAAAAGGGACGTGAAATCGATCAATGTTTTTTTGAAATATATAATAAATTCGTAAAAGGAGAAATCAATGAATAAATTAGAAATAATTGTAAGAGCTTTGGATGATAAATTAGCAAAGGATATTGTTGCAATCGATATGCAATTAGCTAGTCCTATCTATGATACATTTGTCATTTGTACTGCTGATAATGAACGATTAATGGATGCTTTACGTGACAGCGTTGAGGAAAAATGTGAAGAAAATGGCTATGCAGTTAAACAAATTGAAGGACGTCGTAATAGTAAATGGTTATTAATGGACTACGGAGATATCATTGTTCATATTTTTGATATTGAAGAACGTCAAATGTATAATCTAGAAAAATTATGGGCTGATATGCCTCGAATTGATATTTCTGAATATTTACAATAATGTCATATGAAAATTTTGCTTATTATTACGACAGCTTAATGGATGAAGCTTTTTATGATGATTATTATCAATTTATTAATCAGCATGCCAAATTCAAAAGTGTCTTGGAACTAGGATGTGGCACTGGTGAAATAGCTATTCGCTTAGCTAAAGATAATAAACAAGTATACGCTACAGATCTATCGGCAAATATGTTAGAAGTTGCTAAAATTAAAGCAATGGATGCTAATGTTGATTTATTATTAGGACGCATTGATATGACTGACTTTGAAATAAATCAGCCGGTTAATCTGGTTTTATGTTTATGTGATTCAATTAATTATTTATTAAGTAAAAAGAAAGTTTTAAAAACATTTAAAAACGCCTATGATGCTTTAAAATATAACGGAACTTTTATC